>NZ_JAPEMT010000001.1:2672500-2972500 GCF_026342435.1 Streptomyces sp. NBC_00237
CAGGTCATCCCGCACATCACCAACGAGATCAAGCACCGCATCCGGCGCATGGCGACCGACGAGGTCGACGTCGTCATCACCGAGGTCGGCGGCACGGTCGGCGACATCGAGTCGCTGCCGTTCCTGGAGACCGTCCGCCAGGTCCGTCACGAGGTCGGCCGCGACAACGTCTTCGTCGTGCACATCTCGCTGCTCCCCTACATCGGCCCCTCGGGCGAGCTGAAGACCAAGCCGACCCAGCACTCGGTCGCCGCCCTGCGCTCCATCGGCATCCAGCCCGACGCGATCGTGCTGCGCGCCGACCGCGAGGTCCCGGACGCCATCAAGCGCAAGATCTCGCTGATGTGCGACGTCGACGAGGGCGCCGTGGTCGCCGCCATCGACGCCCCGTCGATCTACGACATCCCCAAGGTGCTGCACACCGAGGGCCTGGACGCGTACGTCGTCCGCAAGCTGGACCTGCCGTTCCGCGACGTGGACTGGACCGTCTGGGAGGACCTCCTGGACCGCGTCCACAACCCGAACCACGAGGTCACGGTCGCGCTCGTCGGCAAGTACATCGACCTGCCGGACGCCTACCTCTCGGTGACCGAGGCCATCCGCGCGGGCGGCTTCGCCAACAAGGCCCGCGTCAAGGTCAAGTGGGTCACCTCCGACGACTGCAAGACCCCGGCCGAGGCGCAGAAGCAGCTCGGCGACGTCGACGCGATCTGCATCCCCGGCGGCTTCGGCGAGCGCGGCGTCAACGGCAAGGTCGGCGCGATCCAGTACGCCCGCGAGAACAAGGTCCCGCTCCTGGGCCTGTGTCTCGGTCTCCAGTGCATCGTCATCGAGGCGGCCCGCAACCTGGCCGGCATCGAGGACGCGAACTCCACCGAGTTCGACGCCGCCACCCCCCACCCGGTGATCTCCACCATGGAGGAGCAGCTCGCGTACGTCGAGGGCGCGGGCGACCTGGGCGGCACCATGCGCCTGGGCCTCTACCCGGCGAAGCTCGCCGAGGGCTCCATCGTGCGCGAGGTCTACGGCGACGAGCAGTACGTCGACGAGCGCCACCGCCACCGCTACGAGGTCAACAACGCCTACCGCGCGGAGCTGGAGAAGAAGGCGGGCATCGTCTTCTCCGGCACCTCCCCGGACAACAAGCTCGTCGAGTACGTCGAGTACCCGCGCGAGGTCCACCCCTACCTGGTCGCCACCCAGGCGCACCCGGAGCTGCGCTCGCGCCCGACGCGCCCGCACCCGCTGTTCGCCGGTCTGGTGAAGGCGGCCGTCGCGCGGCAGCAGGAAGCGCGCCAGCAGGGCAAGTAGGTCCCAGGCACTACGGTTGACCGGGGTGGGAGCCGCTTCCAGGCTCCTGCCCCGGTTTTCTCGTTGCATGGAGGCGTACGTGGCGATCAAGGACACCCCCCAGGAGTGGCAGGTCACCAAGACGGTGACCCCGTTCGAGGGGGCCAAGACCAGTGTCCGTACCGACAGCGTGGTCATGCCGGACGGTTCCGTCGCGGGCCGTGACTACCAGGTGCACCCGGGCTCGGTCGCCGTCCTGGCGCTCGACGACGCCGGGCGGGTCGCCGTCCTCTCCCAGTACCGCCACCCGGTGCGCCAGAAGCTGTGGGAGATCCCGGCCGGGCTCCTCGACGTACCCGGGGAGAACCCGCTGCACGCCGCCCAGCGCGAACTGTACGAGGAGGCGCACATCAAGGCGGGGGACTGGCGGGTGCTCACGGACGTGTACACCTCGCCGGGCGGTTCCGACGAAGCGGTACGGATCTTCCTCGCCAGGGACCTCTCCGAGGCGGAGGGCGAGCGGTACGAGGTCTCTGACGAGGAGGCCGACATGGAGCACGCCCGCGTCCCCCTCGCGGAGCTGGTGCAGGGGGTCCTGGGCGGGGAGCTGCACAACAACTGCCTGGTCGTCGGCGTGCTCGCGCTGACGTCCGCGATGGCGGGGGAGGGCCTGGACGCGCTGCGCCCGGCGGAGGCGGCGTGGCCCGCGAGGCCCTTCTGAGGTTCGGGACCGCACGCGACGGCCTCGGTCGGTATCGATGGGTCTCGATCGGCAGGGGGCGACCGGCCTTGATCCCCACGGATCGGCGTTGATCGTAAAAACTGCTGATCCGATCGGGGGACCTCTCCGCCACGCTCCCCCGGATCGGTAGCAGAGCGTGAACTAGGCTCGAATCCCCGGCCGCAGTCGCCGCCGGGGATCGTGCGCAGGCGGACGGGAGCGTGGCCCGTGACGGACCAGGCGGTGGACATCGGCGGCGCGGCGGCGGTCACGGCGACCGGCCCCTCGGCGGCCTCGGCCCATGACTGGGCGACCGGCGAATTCTTCGGCCGGAAAAGGGAGTTGAAGGAACTGCGCGCCGACATCGCGCGCACGGGCCTGGACACCCTCACCGGCCGCAAGGTGCCCAGAGCACGCGTCCTGCTGATCGCCGGACGCCCCGGTTCCGGCCGCACCGCACTCGCCGAGGAACTCGCCCGCGGCCTCGCCGACGCCTACCCCGACGGGGCGCTGCGGGCCCGCCTCACCGCGTCCGGCGGGGCGCGGATTCCGACGGAGGAGACCGCCCGGGGCCTCCTGGACGACCTGGGCATCGCGGCCCCCGCCGGAGCCGACGGGGACACCCTCGCGGAGATGGTGCGCGAGGCCCTCGCCGTGCGCAGGGCGCTCCTCGTCCTGGACGACGCGGCGGACGCCGAACAGGTGGACCCGCTGCTTCCGGACAATCCCGAGTGCCTGGTCGTGGCCACCTCGCAAGGTCCGCTGACCGGCATCGTGGACGTGCGGCCGTGCACGCTGGGCGGCCTCGACACGGCGTCCGCCGTCGCCCTCCTCGCCCACTACACCGGCAAGGTCCGCATCACCGTCGACCCGACGGCCGCCGACGCGCTCGCCGAGGAGTGCGGCGGACAGCCCGCCGCACTCGTCCTGGTCGGCGGCTGGCTCGCCGCCCGCCCCAAGTCCTCCGTGGCGGACGTCACCAAGCACCTCCACGAACTTCCCGAGGACCCGGAGCAGCCGCAGGGCGCGGGCCCGTTGGCGCGGACGCTGCGGCTGGTGTACGAATCGCTGCCGCAGCCCGCGGCCCGGATACTGCGACTGCTCGCCCTCGCTCCGGCCGGACTCGCCGACGCGCACACCGCGTCCGCGCTGGCCGGGTGCTCGGTGTCGGCGGCGCAGACCACGCTGGACGACTTCGCGGTGCAGGGACTGCTGCACCCGGTGCACGGACCGGTGCCGCAGTATCTGGTGCCGGGGTGTCTGGCCCCGCTGCTGATGGGCTTGACGGAAACTCAGGACCGGCCCGGCGAACGGCAGTTGGCGCGGGCCAGGATGCTGGAGCGGACGGTGCGCCAGCTCCACTCGTGCCGGGCGGTCACCGAGCCCGAGGGCTCCCCGGCCCGCAAGAAGCTCGCCGGGCTGCCGCGCTCGCTGCGGTTCTCCCACGAGCGCGCCGCCGCCGAGTGGCTGCGCGCCCGGCAGCCCGCACTGCTCGCCGCCGCCCGCGCGGCAGTCGAGGACGGCGGTCTCGACACCCTCGCCCGCCGACTGGTCGCCGCTCTCGTACGGGCCCTGGTCGCGCACCGGGGCACCGAGCAGGCGGCCCCCGAGCTGTACGGGCTGCACCGGCTCGTCCTGGACGTCGCCGAGCGGCGGAACCTGCACCGGGAGAAGGCGGCGGCCCTGCTCAATCTGGCCGACCTGGACGCCGGGACCGGGCGCACGGGCGAGGCACTGGCCCGCTACCGGGCGGCCCTGGACGCCGCGCGGACGGCCCAGGACCCCTACGCCACCACCCGCGCGATGGAATCCGTAGGAGGGACGTACCAGGAAATGGGGGATTTCTCACGCGCCTCCGACTGGTACGGGCGGGCGCTCGCCCAGCGCCTCGCGCGCGGCGAGCACGAGGACGGGGCCCGGCTCTACGGGCGGCTCGGCGCGGCGCACACCTACGCGGGCCGGTACGGGGAGGCGCTGCGGGAGTGGCGCGCCGCCGCCGCCGCGCTGCGCAGGATCGGCGATCTCCCGGGCTACGCACGGGCGTTGAGCGAGATGGCCCGGGTGCAGGAGTACGCCGGACGGCCCGAGGAGTGCCTGCGGACCTGCCAGGAGGCGGTGGAGTGGGCGCGCCAAGCCGAGGACGTACGACTTCAGGCGGCTCTTCAGCTGCGGCTGGCCGACACGCTGGACCGGCTCGGCGACCCCGCTTCGGCCAGGCTGCACAGGGGGGCGGCCCAGAGACTAATGGAAGATGAGGTTCCAGCCTACGAAATCCGTAGCGCATCCGCGTGAAGTTGATGCTTTGTAAGGCTAGACAGCTGGAAATCCTTCATTAGACTGACTTTGCCGCATCCGTTCGCGGCGTTCCCCAGGCATGCCCTCTGTGTCTGGTCGTACGCGTTGAGTGCCCGTTTTCGGGTACTTGTTCCGTACTCCCGTCTCGTACCCCACTTAAGTCAAGGACCGTGATCGACGTGAAGGTCGGCATCCCCCGCGAGGTCAAGAACAACGAGTTCCGGGTGGCCATCACCCCGGCCGGCGTGCACGAGCTCGTGCGCCACGGCCACCAGGTCGTCATCGAGAAGGACGCCGGCATCGGCTCCTCGATCACGGACGGCGAGTACGTCTCGGCCGGTGCCCGCATCCTGGACACCGCCGACGAGGTCTGGGCCACCGCCGACCTGCTCCTGAAGGTCAAGGAGCCGATCGCCGAGGAGTACCACCGCCTCCGCAAGGACCAGACGCTCTTCACCTACCTGCACCTCGCGGCCTCCCGCGAGTGCACGGACGCACTCCTTGAGTCCGGCACCACCGCCATCGCGTACGAGACGGTCGAGACCGCGAACCGCGCGCTCCCGCTGCTCGCCCCGATGTCCGAGGTCGCGGGCCGCATCGCCCCGCAGGTCGGCGCGTACCACCTGATGCGCCAGGTCGGCGGCCGCGGCGTGCTCCCGGGCGGCGTCCCGGGTACGGCGGCGGGCAAGGCCGTCGTCATCGGCGGCGGCGTCTCCGGCTGGAACGCCACCCAGATCGCCGTCGGCATGGGCTTCCACGTGACCCTGCTCGACCGCGACATCAACAAGCTGCGCGAGGCCGACAAGATCTTCGGCACCCAGGTGCAGACGATCGTCTCCAACTCCTTCGAGCTGGAGAAGGCCGTCGTCGAGGCCGACCTCGTCATCGGCGCCGTGCTGATCCCGGGCGCCAAGGCCCCGAAGCTGGTCACCAACGAGCTCGTCGCCAAGATGAAGCCCGGAAGTGTACTTGTCGACATTGCAATTGATCAGGGCGGTTGCTTCGAGGACTCGCACCCGACCACGCACGCCGAGCCGACCTTCAAGGTCCACGACTCGGTCTTCTACTGCGTGGCCAACATGCCGGGCGCCGTTCCGAACACCTCGACGTACGCGCTGACCAACGCCACGCTGCCGTACATCGTCGAGCTCGCGAACCGCGGCTGGGTCGAGGCGCTGCGCCGCGACGCCGCGCTCGCCAAGGGCCTCAACACCCATGACGGCCAGGTCGTTTACCGCGAGGTGGCCGAGGCGCACGAGCTGCCGCACGTGGAGCTGAGCACCCTCCTCGGCTGACCCGTCAACAGGCGTCGTCAACATCGCGCGCCCGGCCGGACCTTGCCCACGCGAGGTCCGGCCGGACGCGTGTCCGGCCGCTTTGCGACACTCGCTCAACTCGTCGCGAACGCAACCTTTTCACCGTTTCGCACCCCTGTGAAACGTGTCGGTCGCACCGTGCTCGGGTGCTCGCGCACCCTTGACAGAGAGGTGTTCCGTTGCCGACACATCGACCCGGGTCCGGTGGATTGTGTTGCTGCGGAGCGGTGACACGCCATAGAGTCGGCCACCGTCGGCATGGTGCCACGCTGACCTATCGATAAGTTTCCTGGTCACGTCCCAAGGAGGTAAGACGACTTGTGAATGAGTCGACATTTACTCCCGGGGGTGGTCGATCGGGAACGCCTGCGCAGGGCCAGGGCCCTACAGGGCTCGAAGCTGTCGGCTCGGTAGCGGTCCGCACCTTCGCCACCCATCAGCACATGACGACATCCCACCAGAGCATGGACGGCCTACACGTGAACGCCATGGCCGGCGACCAGAGTGGCGATAAGTCCACCACCGGCTTCGCCGACTTCGACGAGGTCCCCCAGGGGCACTTCTACGATCCCGACGCCGAGTACGAGCCCGACCCCGAGTACGCGGCCACCCTCGCCCCCGACGCTGCCCGTCAGCGCCGCGAGCGGATCGGCCCGACCGGACGGCCGCTGCCGTACTTCCCGATCCCCGGACCGCTGACCGATCACGGCCCGGCCAAGATCATCGCGATGTGCAACCAGAAGGGCGGGGTCGGCAAGACGACCTCGACCATCAATCTGGGCGCCGCGCTCGCCGAGTACGGACGCCGCGTCCTGCTCGTCGACTTCGACCCGCAGGGAGCCCTGTCGGTCGGTCTCGGTGTGAACCCGATGGAGCTCGACCTCACGGTCTACAACCTGCTCATGGAGCGGGGCATGTCGGCCGACGAGGTGCTGCTGAAGACGGCCGTTCCGAACATGGATCTGCTGCCCAGCAACATCGACCTGTCGGCGGCCGAGGTGCAGCTCGTCAGCGAAGTCGCCCGAGAGTCGACTCTTCAGCGGGCCCTCAAGCCTCTGATGGCCGACTACGACTACATCGTGATCGACTGTCAGCCCTCGCTCGGCCTGCTCACCGTGAACGCCCTGACGGCCGCTCACAAGGTGATCGTGCCGCTGGAGTGCGAGTTCTTCGCACTGCGCGGTGTGGCCCTGCTGACCGAGACGATCGAGAAGGTCCAGGAGCGGCTCAACCCCGACCTGGAGCTCGACGGCATCCTCGCCACGATGTACGACTCCCGCACGGTGCACAGCCGTGAGGTGCTCGCCCGCGTGGTGGAGGCGTTCGACGATCACGTGTACCACACGGTGATCGGCCGTACGGTGCGCTTCCCGGAGACCACGGTCGCCGGTGAGCCCATCACGACGTACGCCTCGAACTCCGTCGGCGCCGCCGCCTACCGCCAGCTCGCCAGGGAGGTGCTCGCCCGGTGTCACGCCGAGTGAGTCTGCCGGGGGCCGACGAGCTGTTCCGTACGACCGGTGGCATGGGCCTCCAGTCCGCGGGCCGCAGGTCGGGGGCCAACGGCGAGGCGGCCCGGGTCCCGGCGCCCGCTGGGGAGAGCGCGCCCGCCGAGCCCGTACCGGTGGAGACCGGCGACGGCCCGGAGCACGGTGTCGCGGCCGACGCCGCCGGGCAGCAGCGGACCCGCGGGGCGGAAGCCGCACCCCAGTCGGCCCCCCAGCCCGCCGCCAATCGTGCCCAGGAAGCCCCTGGAGCCCCCCGTGGCACCGCACCGGGCGCCACGGGGGCCCAGCCCCGCCGACGCGGCGGAAGGGGCGCCAACCGGCGTCCCAGCGGCCGCGAGCGGCACGACGAGAAGATCACGGTCTACGTCTCCGCCGAGGAGCTCATGGACCTGGAGCACGCACGGCTGGTGCTCCGCGGTGAGCATGGGCTCGCCGTCGACCGGGGGCGGATCGTCCGCGAGGCGGTCGCGGTCGTCCTCGCCGACCTGGAGTCCCGGGGCGACGCGAGCATCCTCGTACGGCGCCTGCGCGGGCGCTGAGTGGTGCGGAGGTAGCCTCGGCTGCCTCCCCTCCACCGTGTTCCGCCCGCACCCAGGACCGTCTTTGATGCCGCCCGCCCTGCCCGACGACGTATCCGGCCGCCCCTCGCGCCGCCGCCCACTGGGGCGCGGTGCGGGGGCGGAGCCGTTTGCGGAGGCGGTGGACGAGCCGGAGGCGGTGGTCGTGGCGGATCCGGCACCCGCTTTGGAAGGGGGCGTGGCCGAGGCTGCCGCCGACGGGAAGTTCACCGTGCGGCTGGCGAACTTCGAGGGGCCCTTCGACCTCCTCCTCCAGCTGATCTCCAAGCACAAGCTGGACGTCACGGAAGTGGCCCTGTCCAAGGTCACGGACGAGTTCATGGCGCACATCCGGGCGATGGGGCCGGACTGGGACCTGGACCAGACGACGGAGTTCCTGGTCGTCGCGGCCACCCTGCTCGATCTGAAGGCCGCCCGCCTGCTGCCCGCCGCCGAGGTGGAGGACGAGGCGGACCTCGCCCTTCTTGAGGCGCGCGACCTGCTGTTCGCACGACTGCTCCAGTACCGGGCGTACAAGAGGATCGCGGGCATCTTCGAGGAGCGCTGGGAGGCCGAGGGGCGGCGGTATCCGCGCACTGTCGGGCTGGAGGAGCAGCTCGCGGAGCTGCTGCCCGAGGTGGTCATCAGCATCGGGGCACAAGGATTCGCCGGGCTGGCGGTCAAGGCGATGCAGCCGAAGCCGAAGCCCGAGGTGTACGTCGACCACATCCACGCGCCCCTGGTGTCCGTGCAGGAGCAGGCGGGTGTGGTGGTGGAGCTGCTGCGGGAGCGCGGCACGGCGAGCTTCCAGGAGCTGATCGGGGACGCCCCGGACACCCTCACCGTCGTCGCCCGCTTCCTGGCCCTCCTGGAGCTCTACCGGGAGAAGGCCGTCGAGCTGGACCAGGAGCAGGCGCTGGGGGGCCTGACGGTGACCTGGGTGGGCGGGGAGACGGGCGCACCTGTGGTGGTGACGGGGGAATTCGATCTCGTGGTGGAGCAGAAGGAGTGAAGGAGTGAGCGAGCGGGAGCTGCGCGGGGCGCTGGAGGCCGTGCTGATGGTCGTCGACGAGCCCGCGACGGCCGAGCACCTGGCGAAGGTCCTGGACGTCAAGGAGCGCGACGTGACGGACGCGCTGCGGGAGCTGGCCGACGAGTACACCGTGCAGGGCCGGGGCTTCGAGCTGCGGCTCGTGGCGGGCGGCTGGCGGTTCTACTCGCGCGCCCGGTACGCGGAGGCCGTGGAGGCGTTCGTCCTGGACGGGCAGCAGGCCCGGCTCACCCAGGCGGCTCTGGAGACCCTGGCGGTCGTCGCGTACCGGCAGCCGGTGTCCCGCTCGCGGGTTTCCGCCGTACGGGGAGTCAACTGCGACGGGGTCATGCGGACCCTCCTCCAGCGGGGTCTGGTCGGGGAGGCGGGCACGGAACCCGAAACAGGTGCGATCCTGTACAGGACGACGAACTACTTTCTGGAGCGGATGGGCCTGCGGGGCCTGGACGAGCTCCCGGAACTCGCGCCCTTCCTCCCCGAGGCAGATGCGATCGAGGCTGAGACGCTGGAGGGTGTGCCGTCGTTCGATCCGGACGCACCGTACGCCCCGGGCACTCATGCAGCAGACGACGACAAGACGGATTTTTGATGCGAAGCAACGACAGGAACAGCAGCGGCGGCAACGACCGGAACCAGCGGGGTGCGGGTAACGGACGCGGCCCTGCTGGTGGCGGGCGCGGCGCCGGCGGCGGGCGGGGCGCGGGCTCCGGTTCGGGCTCGGCGGGCGGCGGGCGCGGCGGCGCGAGCGGCGGCCGGGGCGGCTCGGGCGGCGGCTCCCGCTCGGGTGGCGGCCAGGGCTCCGGCGGCCGAGGCGGCTCCGGCGGCGGCCGCGGTGGCTCGGGCGCCGGCCAGGGCTTCGGCGGTGGCCGTGGTACGTCCGGCGGCGGCCGTGACTCCCGGGACTTCCGCGATTCCCGCGATACTCGTGACTCCCGCGACTCCCGTGACGGCGACCGCGAGCAGCGGGCGCGCCGTCCCCGTCCCGAGGAGCGGCGCTACGACGTAGGCCCCTCCGCCACCCACGAGGGTCCCCGCAGCGGCCGGGGCGATT
This sequence comes from Streptomyces sp. NBC_00237, assembly GCF_026342435.1. NCBI lineage: Bacteria > Bacillati > Actinomycetota > Actinomycetes > Kitasatosporales > Streptomycetaceae > Streptomyces > Streptomyces sp. NBC_00237. The sequence continues at coordinate 2,682,290 of NZ_JAPEMT010000001.1, forward strand.
CCGCGCGCGGCGGCGCCAAGGGCGGCCCGAAGGCCCCGAAGACCCCGCAGAAGCCGGGCCGTCGCGGCAACTACAACGCCGGTGCCTCCCGCCCGCGCGAACTCGACGCCAAGATCGAGCAGCGCAACCGGGACCGCTACGCGGGCAAGCCCGACATCAAGATCGAGAAGACCTTCCCGGGTGCCGAGGCCGAGGGCGAGCGCCTGCAGAAGATCCTCGCCCGTGCCGGCATGGGCTCGCGGCGTGCGTGCGAGGAGCTCATCGAGCAGTCCCGCGTCGAGGTCAACGGCCAGATCGTGGTCGAGCAGGGCATGCGCGTCGACCCGCACAAGGACGAGATCAAGGTCGACGGTCTGACCGTCGCCGCCCAGTCCCACCTGTTCTTCGCGCTGAACAAGCCCGCGGGCGTCGTCGCGACGATGGGCGACCCGGACGGCCGCCAGAACCTCAACGACTACGTGAACAACCGCGAGACGCGGCTGTTCCACGTGGGCCGTCTCGACACCGAGACCGAGGGCATCATCCTGCTCACCAACCACGGCGAGCTGGCGCACCGTCTGACGCACCCGAAGTACGGCGTGAAGAAGACCTACCTGGCCGCCATCCAGGGCCCGCTCCCGCGCGAGCTGGGCAAGCGCCTCAAGGACGGCATCGAGCTGGAGGACGGGTACGCCCGCGCCGACCACTTCCGCGTCGTCGAGAACACCGGCAAGAACTACCTGGTCGAGGTGACCCTCCACGAGGGCCGCAAGCACATCGTCCGCCGCATGCTGGCGGAGGCGGGCTTCCCCGTCGAGCGCCTGGTGCGCACGTCGTTCGGGCCGATCGCGCTGGGCGACCAGAAGTCCGGCTGGCTGCGCCGCCTCACCAACACCGAGGTCGGCATGCTGATGAAGGAGGTCGGCCTGTAGGCCGACCCGCTTCCGCCTTCCGCCTTTCGGCTGAGAGCCCGGGGCCGGTACCTGCTGCATGCGGGTACCGGCCCCGGGCTTTTCGCTGCCCTTGCGGGGTGGGCGAGCACCATTTATAGTCAACCTGACCATTGATGGTGAGAGGTGCGGCGATGAACGGGACGGAGATCGTCGGGTTCGTCGCCGGTGCGCTGTGCGTCTGGCTGATCGGACGCCAGCACATCGCCAACTGGCCTCTGGGAATGGCGGCCAACCTCCTGTTCGCCGTCCTCTTCTCCCGTGCCGGGCTGTACGCCGACGCGGGACTCCAGCTCGTCTTCACCGCCCTCGCCGCGTACGGCTGGTGGGCCTGGACCCACGGGGGTGGACCAGGCCCGGGGCTGCCGGTCCGGCGCACGCGCCGCTCCGAGTGGCTGCTGCTGTGCGGGGCGTGGACGGTGGGGACGGCCCTGGTCGCCGTGCTGCTGCACCGCGCCACCGACTCGACGGTGCCGTTCTGGGACGCGGCGACCGCCGTGCTGTCGCTGCTCGCGACGTACGGACAGTGCAGGAAGCTCGTCGAGTCCTGGTGGCTGTGGCTGGCGGTGGACGCGGTCCACGTGCCCCTGTACGCGTCGAAGGGACTGTGGCTGACGGCGCTGCTGTACGTGGTGCTGGGGGGTCTCTCGGTGGCAGGGCTGCGGCAGTGGCGGCAGGATCTGCGAGGGCGGGAGCGGATGATCCGTACGGAGGCGGGAGCATGAGGCGAAGAGACGTTCCGGCGGGCGGGGGCGTGCCCGAGGGGTACGACCCGAAGGAGTTCGAGCCCTTCGCGGTCACGGTCGACCTCGCGGTCTTCACCGTGCGCGACGCCGTCCTGCACGTACTGCTGATCCGGCGCGGGCAGGCTCCCTACGCGGGGGCGTGGGCGCTGCCCGGGGGGTTCGTCCTGCCGGACGAGTCCGCCGAGCGGGCGGCGCTGCGGGAACTCGCCGAGGAGACCGGGCTCTCGGAGGCGCGGGCGTCGGGGCTGCACCTGGAGCAGTTGCGTACGTACAGCGATCCGGGGCGCGATCCTCGGATGAGGGTGGTGTCGGTGGCCTTCGCCGCGCTGGTGCCCGACCTGCCGGAGCCGCGCGGCGGCGGGGACGCGGCGGAGGCCCAATGGGTGCCGCTGGAGGGCGAGTTCGAGGCGCCGCTCGCCTTCGACCACGGGCGCATCCTCGCGGACGCGCGGCGGCGGATCGGGGACAAGCTGGAGTACACGTCCCTCGCGATGGGCTTCTGCCCGCCGGAGTTCACGCTCGGAGAGCTCCAGCAGGTGTACGAGACGGTGTGGGGGGTCGCGCTGGACCGGCCCAACTTCCGGCGGAAGGTGCTGGCGACGCCCGGGTTCGTGGAGCCGGTGGGCGGGGCGGCGCCGAGGCGGACCGGGGGGCGGGGGAAACCGGCCGCCCTGTACCGGGCGGGGGGCGCGGCTGCTCTGCATCCGGCGCTGCTGAGGCCCGTTGTCGATTCTTCAGGGGAAGGGATTCAGCGATGACTGCTGCACAGGCGAAGAGGGCCGCCACCGGGGCGATGGTGGGGCTCGCGCTCGGGGACGCGCTGGGCTTCCCGACCGAGTTCAACGACGTACCGTCGATTCTGGCGAAGTGCGGGCCGTGGCGGGAGATGGAGCTGCCGAAGAAGGCGATCGTCTCGGACGACACGCAGATGACGCTGGCGCTGGGGCGGGGACTGCGTACCGCTCTGGCGCGGGGGCCGCTCGGGCCGAGGCGGACGGAGCGGCCGGTGCGGGAGGAGTTCGTGGACTGGTACCACTCCCCGGAGAACAACCGGGCACCCGGGCGGACCTGCATGGTCGCCTGCCGGTTGCTGGACAGCGACCTGCCGTGGCAGAAGGCGTCGCAGATCGACTCCAAGGGGTGCGGGGCGAACATGCGGGTGGCGCCGGTGGGGCTGGTGCCGGGCCTCGGCGAGAGGGAGCGGGCGGGGGCGGCGCAGTTGCAGGCGGCGCTGACGCACGGGCATCCGACGGGTCTCGCGGCGAGTGACCTGACCGCCAGGGCGGTGTACTTGCTGGCGCAGGGGGTGGAACCGACGGGACTGGTGGGGCAGTTGCGGTCGTACGCGCTGGAGAGCCGTGAGCGGTACGACGCGTTGTGGCTCGGGGATCTGTGGACGTACGCCCAGGATCCGACGCCGTCGCACTTCATGGCGCGGGGGTGGGACGAGTGCCTGGGGGCGCTGGAGGGGCTGGAGGCGGCCCTGCGGGACCGCTCGGCGCGTGCGTCGCTGGTGGAGACGGATCCGTGTCTGGTCACGGGGGAGGGGTGGGTGGCGGAGGAGGCGCTGGTGACGGCGCTGCTGTGCTTCTTGATGTTCCCGGAGGAACCGCTGCTGGCGCTGCGCCGGGCGGCGTGCACGAAGGGGGACTCGGACTCGATCGCGTGCCTGGCGGGGGCGTTCGCGGGGGCTCATCTGGGGGTGGGGGCCTGGCCGGGGGAGTGGGTGGAGCGGGTGGAGTACCGGGGGGAATTGGTGGGGTTGGGGGAGGAGTGGGACGGGGTGGAGCGGACGGGGTTGTAGGGAGGGGTGGTGAGGCGGGCCGGGGCGGCGGGCCTGTTGGCGCAGTGGAGCTGGGTGGCCATGGTGCGGGCGAGGGCGGCGGCGACCCGGTTGCGGAGCTCGGGGGTGAAGCCGTCGAGGTTCTTGGCGTTGAGGCGCACCGAAAGGGGGATCTGCTCCTGTTGGGCGGAGTGCGAACCGGTGACCTTGCAGGGGAAGGCGTAGCGGGAGTCGTCCTCGTGGAGCCACCAGCCGGAGAGGACGCCACCACCTGCCCTGTGCCAGCCTGCGCGTGCTGCGGTGGAGAGCGGCCAACCGAGCCGTCCCACCCGTACGGTGAGGGAGTCGCTCGATCCCACTGGGCCGAAGACGCAGGGTGTCGCACCGGGGTCGAAGTCGTCGTCGCCCGGCTGCCATTCGCGTGCCCTCGCTGATAGTTCAGCCACCAGCTTCCTCAGCGGAATGGCCGTGTTGGCGTACGTGACTTCCCTGCCGCCCATGGAACTGGCGACGGCGTCCACATTGGCTGGATCGATAAGCGATCCGCAGATCTCTTGCCCGCCGACGAGCTGCTGCGAGCGGGAGCTGAGCACCCTGCTGCGAGGAGCGCAACCGCGAGAAGGGCCAACAAGGGTGCGCTGTGCCTCGCGGCCCACCGCGCCCAGGTCGTCCTGGTGGGCGACGAGGTCGGGCCGGGGGCCCGGGGCGGGCTTCAGGTGCTGCCACTCGTTCCGGGCCACGGGCCGGTTCCTCCCCAGGTGCGTGCTACCTCGGCTCCTCGTGCGCGAGGGCCGACGCGCGGCGCGTACGGATCAAAAAGTCTTCCACCCGGGCGTGGTCGGGGAGGGGTGGGAGCGGGCTGGTGAGGACGGCCAGGGAGGCCGCTTCCACCAGGCGGTTCAGGCGCTCTTCGATCTCTGGCCAGGGGACTTCGCCGCGTTTGACCGCGAGGAGGGGCTCGCGGGCGTCGCCGACGCCGACCGACAGTTCACCCGTACGGAGAAGGTCGAGGCAGCTCGTGAGGAGGCGCAGGAGGTGCATGGCGTGCTTCCAGCGCGGTGCGCCGTACTGGCGTACGTCCGCGTCGATCTTGCGGCGCTGACTGTCCGCGTACCCGACGAAGGTGGTGTGCACCTGGCGGGAGAGGAAGGCGGAGCGCAGGGAGAGGAGTTCCTCGCCGCGTGCGTCCACGTGGAGGGGGAGCGGGGAGTGCAGGCATTCGAGGATGTTGGGGTTGGCGCGCAGGGCGAGGTCGCAGAAGCGTTCCAGCTCCCAGGAGAAGTGTTCGTCCGCCGGTCCTTCGACGTGGGTGGGGGGCTTGGCGAAGCGCCAGAAGAGGGGGGTGGGGGCGAGGAAGACGCCCCGGACGTCCGTGTCGCTGTCCTCCGTCGCCAGTCCGAACGCGCGCGAGCCCATGACGCAGGAGTAGATCGTGTGGTCGCGGACGAGAGCGTGGGGTGGGGGTGAAGGTGACGGAGGTGCGGTCATAGAGGGGATTGTCGGCGGTCAGGCGAGGCGGATCGAGCCGTTTTCCACGGTGATGGCGCGGGGCGGGAGGGGGCGGGGGGCCGGGCCGCCCGCGACGGAGGCGTCGGCGATGCGGTACTTGCTGCCGTGGCAGGGGCAGTTGATGGTGCCGCCCGCGACGTCGGCGACCGTACAGCCCGCGTGGGTGCAGGTGGAGGAGAACGCCTTGAAGCTGCCCGCCTCGGGCTGGGTGACGACGACCTTCTCGTTCTGGAAGACCTTGCCGCCGCCCACCGGGATGTCCGACGTCGCCGTCAAGGGAGCGGGTTTGGGGGCGCTCTGGCCGTTCGATGCGGGTGGGGCGGAGGGGTCGTTCGCGGGCGGGGGCTCGGTGTCGGTGCTGCCTTCGCTCTCGCCGTACTTGCTGCATCCGGCGGCGGCGAGCAGGGCCGCTGTTCCGGCAGCCGCCGCGAGGACCGCCCGGCGGGTCGTGGGTGCGTGCATGGGGTGTGCTCCCTTGGGGTCGGGGCGGGACACTTCGCTACGGGGGCGGGACGCTTCGTTACGTTCGGGGCGGGACGCTTCGCTACGTGGTGAGGCCGAAGGTGCGGAAGAACCAGAGGGCCGAGGTCAGCCAGACCACCGTCAGCACGGTGAAGACCAGGCCGCCGACGACCGGCAGCAGCCACCCCGGCAGCCGTTCCGTCCGCAGCAGCAGCATCTTGGCGCTGAACGCGCCGAAGAAGAAGCAGCCCGCCAGAGAGTGCCACATCACCCGGCCGCCGAAGGTCTGGAAGCCGAGACCGTACAGGCAGTGCACGGCCACCGGGACGGCGAGCAGGAAGGCGGTCCGGCCCGACCAGCGGTGCACGGGCGACATCCACGGGGCGCTGCGCACGCCCGGCAGGCGTCCGTACATCGCCAGCGCGGACAGCACCTGGACGAGCGCGAAGGCGAAGGCACCGGTCGCCAGCCAGGACTTCACCGCGCCCGTGCTGCTGAATCCGGCGAGGTTGAACGCCGTGCCCGCCGGGTCGTGGATCTTCCCGTACGCCCCGAGGCCGACCGCGACCGCCGCCGCCACCAGCACGGGGACGAGCCAGCGGGCGGGGCCCGGGCGGGCGTGGCCGGAGGCGGGGGAGGGGAACGACGCGGTCGGGGCGTTGGGGTCGACGTTGCTCATGGCGGGGTCACTCCCTGGGGACGTTGCTCATGTCGGGATCACTCCCTGGGGACGGTCCGAGGCGCCCGGAGGCACCCGAAAGGGGTCGAGCGGGTCCTACGGGGTGACCGGGCGGGCGGTGAGCCAGGCGTTGTCGATGACCACAGCGCCGGTGGCCGGGTCGATCCTCGGGGCGGCCGACGGTTTGCCATCGCGGGTGAAGATGCCGACCTGGCGGCCGTCCTGGAGCACGATCCAGCCGCCGTCGATCGTGGTGCCGCGCACCTCGTTCGTCGCGCGGTAGAGGCCGGAGGGCTTGACCGCCTTCGCCGCGGAGAAGTCCTGCTTGCGGTCCGTCACCTCGACCTCGCCCTCGACCTTCCCGTTGCGGCTGGTCGCTTCGAGCTTGGCACCGTTGCGGCCGGTCAGGCGCATGCTGCCGTCGTCCTCGACGTTGCCCTTGAGCCAGGACTCGCGGGTGCGGCCGTCGCAGTAGTAGGCCACGGCCCTTCCGTCCCGTACGGAGATGGACACGGCGGCGGTGTCGTCGTCGGTGCGGCCCGCGTAGACGGTCTCCGGGCCCGCCGCGGTGGGCGAGGGAGCGGCGGATGAGGGAGGTGCGGACGGGGAAGGCGGCGCGGACGAGGCGGGTGGGGTCTTCGACGTCGCAGGGGACGCCGCAGGGGACGGCGGGGGGACGGGCGCCGCGCCGCCGCCTCCGTACCCCGAACTCTTCGTGCCCGTCGTCGCGTTGAGCGACAGCATCACGGCGGCCAGGAGCAGCCCCGCGAGCAGTGTGTAGAGGGGACCGGAACGCTTCATTGGGGGCCTCCCCGCGACACCGGGTAGGCGGTGTCGGACCCACCATGCAAGCGGACCCCGGGGCCCGGCGTCCATAGTCAGGACAGAGGGGGCGCGACTGTTCTCCGGGGAGGGGCGCGCGGATCGTTCGGGGCGGGGCGCGCGAGGCGGAAGACGGGACGGAACGGCCCGAGTGGCAGCATGACGCCATCTGGGCGAGATTGAACGGGTCCGATGAGTCCGATGAACCTATGGGCGCTCAGATTGAGCGTCTGCGACCGGACTCGACCGATTCGGCTCTCTCGACCTTTCCGAAAGGCAGGACCATGGCGGGCAACGACCTCGGCAGTCTCCTCGGCGGCCTCCTGGGCGGCGGAAACTCCGGTTCCGGCGGCGGAGCGGGCAACATCCTCGGGTCCCTCCTCGGCGCGCTGGGCGGCGGCGCCAAGGACGGCTCCAACCCGCTGGGCGGCCTGATGGAGATGCTCCAGAAGTCCGGCCTCGCCGACCAGGCGCAGTCCTGGATCGGCACCGGCGACAACCAGCCGGTCAGCGGCGCGGAGGTCGCCCAGGCGCTCCCCGACGAAGCCCTGGCCAAGGCCGCCGAGCAGGCCGGTGTGACCCCGCAGGAGGCCGCCGACACCCTCGCGCAGGCCCTTCCGCAGGCCGTCGACAAGCTGACCCCGGAGGGCCAGCTTCCGCAGGCCGCGTCGCTGGAGGACCTCATCAGGCAGCAGGGCCTCTGAACCCAGCAGCGGGGCCTCTGACCGGCCTTGCTGCACGCACGGCTCCCCGGCTGCCCGCACCCGTGTACGTACGACGGTGCGGGCGGCCTGAGTCGTTGTCGGTGGGTCCCATTACGCTGAGCCGATCAGCATCTGGTTCTCGAAGTCGGACGGCCGGAACGTCCACCTCGGTGCCACCGCCGCCCTGCGCAAGGACATCGCCCTGTGAGAACCGCACTCGTCATCGGCACCGGTCTGATCGGCACCTCGGCAGCCCTCGCCCTGGCCGCCCGGGGCGTCACCGTCCACCTCGCCGACCACGACCCCGACCGGGCGAGCACCGCCGCCGCGCTCGGCGCCGGGACCGACGAGGCCCCCGCAGGCCCCGTCGACCTGGCGATCGTCGCCGTGCCGCCCACGCACGTCGCCGCGACCCTGGCCGACGCCATGCGACGCGGGGCCGCCCGCGGCTACATCGACGTCGCCAGCGTCAAGGGCGGACCGCGCCGCGAGCTGGAGGCGCTGGGCTGCGACCTGACGACGTACATCGGTACGCATCCGATGGCAGGCAAGGAGAAGTCGGGCCCGCTGGCCGGGACCGCCGACCTCTTCGAAGGACGGCCCTGGGTGCTCACGCCCACCCGCGACAGCGACACCGAGGTCTTCAACCTGGCGCTCGAACTGATCGCCCTGTGCCGGGCGGTCCCCGTCGTCATGGACGCCGACGCCCACGACCGCGCGGTCGCCCTCGTCTCGCACACCCCGCAGCTCGTCTCCTCGATGGTCGCCGCCCGGCTGGAGGAGGCCGACGAGACGGCGGTACGGCTGTGTGGCCAGGGCATCCGCGACGTCACGCGGATCGCCGCGTCCGACCCCCGGATGTGGGTGGAGATCCTCTCCGCCAACCCGGGCCCGGTCGCCGACGTCCTCGCCTCGGTCGCCTCCGACCTGGACGAGACCGTGCAGTCGCTGCGCGCCCTCCAGTCCGCCGACGAGGCCAAGCGGCAGGACGGCGCGGACGGCATCGCGGACGTCCTGCGCCGGGGCAACGCCGGACGGGTGCGGGTGCCCGGAAAGCACGGCTCGGCCCCGACCGCGTACGAGACGGTCGCCGTGCTGATCAGCGACCAGCCGGGGCAGTTGGCCCGGATCTTCGCCGACGCCGGAGCGGCCGGGGTCAACGTCGAGGACGTGCGGATCGAGCACGCGACCGGGCAGCAGGCCGGTCATGTCCAGCTGACCGTGCAGCCCTCGGCGGTGGACGGGCTGACGCGCACGCTGGTGGAGCGGGGGTGGTCGCTGCGGCCCTAGTGGCGGGGTCCGCGACGGGGCGAGCGACCGGGCCGGGGCCGGGGGTGCCGGTGCCGCCCGTCAGGGGTACGCCATTCAGCCGGTACCGTAGATGGTTGGCAGTGATGCGCCCCCGGCCGGGGGCGGTACTGCCGCCCGCCACCCCGCCCCGTGTACCAGGAAGGTGTCCGACACCGTGGAAACCGCCGCCCGGACCGCCCCGGCCGCCGTGATCGTCGCCATCGACGGCCCCTCCGGCACGGGCAAGTCCAGCACGTCCAAGGCCGTCGCCGCCAAGCTCGGACTCCGCTACCTGGACACCGGCGCCCAGTACCGGGCGATCACCTGGTGGATGCTGACCAACGGTGTGGACACCGCCGACGCGGCGGCCATGGCCACCGCCTCGGCCAAGCCCGCGATCGTGTCCGGCACCGACCCGTCCGCCCCGACCATCACGGTCGACGGCGTCGACGCGTCGGGACCGATCCGTACGCAGGACGTCACCTCCAAGGTCAGCGCCGTCAGCGCCGTCCCCGAGGTGCGCACCCGGATCACCGAGCTCCAGCGCGAGATCGCCCGCCGGGCCGAGGGCGGCATCGTCGTCGAGGGCCGCGACATCGGCACCACCGTGCTGCCCGACGCCGACCTGAAGATCTTCCTCACCGCCTCCGCCGAGGCCCGCGCGGCCCGCCGCAGCGGCGAGACCAAGGGCGCCGACGTCGCCGCCACCAAGGAAGCCCTGATCAAGCGGGACGCGGCCGACTCCGGCCGCAAGACCTCCCCGCTCGCCAAGGCGGCCGACGCGGTCGAGGTCGACACCACCGACCTCACCCTCGACCAGGTCATCGAGTGCGTCGTCACCCTGGTCGAGGAGAAGCGGGCCGGGAAGTGAAGGACGGCGAGAAGGGCCGGAACACCGGCAGCCCCAGGGGTGCCGCCGTCGGCCGGGGCATCGGCATCGGCCTGATGTACGGCCTGTTCAAGCCCCGCGTGCTCGGCTCCTGGCGCGTCCCGGCCGCAGGACCGGTCATACTCGCGGTGAACCACGCGCACAACATCGACGGCCCGATGCTGATGGGAACGGCACCCCGACCGGTGCACTTCCTCATCAAGAAGGAGGCGTTCGTCGGCCCCCTCGACCCGTTCCTGCGGGGCATCGGACAGCTGCGGGTCGACCGCGGCAGCGTCGACCGGAACGCCGTCACCGACGCCCTGGACGTCCTCGGCGGCGGCGGTGTGCTGGGGATCTTCCCCGAGGGCAGCCGGGGCGAGGGCGACTTCGCGTCGCTGCGCGCCGGACTCGCGTACTTCGCCGTACGGTCGGGGGCGCCCATCGTCCCCGTCGCCGTACTCGGCAGTACGGAACGCAAGGGGCGGCTGGTTCCCGGCCTGCCGCCGCTGCGCAGCAGGGTCGACGTCGTCTTCGGCGACGCCTTCGAGGCCGGGGACGGCAGCGGACGGCGTACGAGGAAGGCGCTGGACGAGGCCACGGTGCGCATCCAGGAACGGCTGACCGCCCACCTGGCCGGGGCCAGACGGCTCACCGGGCGATAGGCGTTAGCGCCGCGCCCGATGGTGGGCGAGACTTGAGTAGTGGGTCGCGGGATGCGGCCCATCGATGATGAATGAGGAACGGACTTCATGAACGACCAGATCCACTCCGGCGACGAGCACGGACCCGAGCAGGGCGCCGCCCACGGTGCGCTCGGTGACGCCGAGTACGCGGAGTTCATGGAGCTCGCCGCGCAGGAGGGCTTCGACCTCGCCGACATCGAGGGCGCCCTCGACGAGGCGAACGCCGGACCGCTCCCCGTACTCGCCGTCGTCGGCCGCCCCAATGTCGGCAAGTCGACCTTGGTGAACCGCATCATCGGCCGCCGCGAGGCCGTCGTGCAGGACAAGCCCGGCGTCACCCGCGACCGCGTCTCCTACGAGGCCGAGTGGGCGGGCCGTCGCTTCAAGGTGATGGACACCGGCGGCTGGGAGCAGGACGTGCTGGGGCTCGACGCCTCGGTCGCCGCCCAGGCCGAGTACGCGATCCAGACAGCCGACGCGGTCGTCTTCGTGGTGGACTCCACGGTGGGCGCCACCGACACCGACGAGGCCGTCGTACGGCTGCTCCGCAAGGCCGGGAAGCCGGTCGTGCTGTGCGCCAACAAGGTCGACGGCCTGTCCGGCGAGGCCGACGCCACCGCCCTGTGGTCGCTGGGCCTCGGCGAGCCGCACCCGGTCTCCTCCCTGCACGGCCGAGGTACGGGCGACATGCTCGACGCGGTCCTGGAGGCCCTGCCGGACGCCCCCGAGCAGACCTTCCCCAACGGCGCCCCGATGGGCGGCCCGCGCCGGATCGCCCTCATCGGCCGTCCGAACGTCGGCAAGTCCTCGCTGCTGAACAAGGTGGCGAAGGAGGACCGCGTCGTCGTCAACGAGCTGGCCGGGACCACCCGCGACCCGGTCGACGAGCTGATCCAGCTCGGTGGCGTCACGTGGAAGTTCATCGACACGGCCGGTATCCGCCGCCGCGTGCACATGCAGGAAGGTGCGGACTACTACGCCTCGCTCCGTACGGCAGCCGCCGTGGAGAAGGCCGAGGTCGCCGTCATCCTGATCGACTCCAGCGAGTCGATCTCCGTGCAGGACCAGCGGATCGTCACGATGGCCGTCGAGGCCGGTCGTGCGATCGTGCTCGCGTTCAACAAGTGGGACACCCTCGACGAGGAGCGCCGCTACTACCTGGAGCGCGAGATCGAGACCGAGCTGGCCCAGGTCGCCTGGGCCCCGCGCGTCAACGTCTCCGCCCTGACCGGCCGCCACATGGAGAAGCTGGTCCCGGCGATCGAGACGTCGCTGGAGGGCTGGGAGACCCGCGTGCCCACCGGCCGCCTCAACGCCTTCCTCGGCGAGCTCGTGGCCGCCCACCCGCACCCCGTCCGCGGCGGCAAGCAGCCGCGCATCCTCTTCGGGACGCAGGCGGGCGCCAAGCCGCCGCGGTTCGTGCTGTTCGCCTCGGGCTTCCTGGAGGCGGGCTACCGGCGCTTCGTGGAGCGCCGCCTGCGCGAGGAGTTCGGCTTCGAGGGAACGCCGATCCACCTGTCGGTGCGGGTGCGCGAGAAGCGCGGCCGTAACAAGTAACGCCCCTTCGGGGTGACGAGCTAGTAGCCCCTGCGGGGGCCGGGCGGCAGTGCGGCGGGGAAGTGGTTCCCGGTGTGCTGCCGCCCTTGGTTGTGCTGGGTGTGCAGGTTGTGCCAGGTGCTCAGGTGCGACGGCTGGGCCGCCTGCGGGACGTGTGCGATCTGGTGGTGTCCCTGATAGCCGCCGTGGCCGTAGTGGCCGGTGACCGCACCGGGGAACATGCCCATCCCCGCGCCGAAGGCCGTGAAGCCGAGGTCCTCCTCGCCGCTCCGGTCGCCCGGCAGGGCCCGGAACGAGCGGCGGTACTCCGAGTACAGCGAGTCGTAGATCGGCGTGAGCGTCGTGAAGGCGGAGTGCGGCGGCGTCTCCTGCGCGGGCCGCATGGCAGGGATCTGGCTCTGGTACGGGCGAGTGGGGTCGTATGAGTGCACGTACGTGCCAACGACCCCACCGCCCGTCGGATGCGGGTACGGAGCGTACGGAACGGCCCGAATTCGGATACGCAGCGTATTCGTCCGCCCGCGTCGGGGCCGGAGCCCCGGGGTGGGCTCAGGTGCCCGCGAGAGGCATCGTCGCGGCCACCAGAAGGCCGTTCGCCGCCGCCTTGTCGAGGGCGCCGCGCAGCACGTCCTCGCGCGGCTGCCGACCGATGGAGCCGACCGGGGCGGCCAGCACCAGGATCTTCTGCGACTTGTTGGCCGCGGCCCGCCAGCCGTCGGTGACCTGGAGCGGGCGGTGCGCCTGCCACCAGGCGACCGGGCTGCTGCCGTTCGGACCGGGCTGGAGTACGGCGTGCAGCTGGCCCGCGGCGAGCAGCACCGACCAGCCGGGCAGGACGGCGGGCACCGACTTGAGGTCGGCGACCGGCTGGAAGCCCTGCTCGATCAGGAGCGGCAGGAACTCGTCGCCGTCCTGCGAGCCGGGGCGGGCGACGGCGGCGGTCGGCTCGACCACCAGGGCGGGCCGCAGCTCGCCGTCGATGAGGACGAGACCGCTGGTGACGCCGAGCACGGCCTGCTCGGGCAGCCCGTCCGTGGCGCCGCCGGAGCCGTCCTGGCTCGCGGTGATGGACCGGACGGCGCCCTGGAGCTGCTCCTCGGAGACCGGGACGACCTGGGAGGGGATGCAGGTGGCGTGGGCGAAGGCGAGGACGGCCGTCTCCTCGCCGACGAACAGCACCGTGGAGGTGGCCTCCTGCCCCGAGTCGCCGGGGGTGCGGCAGGAGGTGCAGTCGTAACTGCCGGGGGTGTTCTCGCCGGCGAGCAGCCGGTCGGCTTCTACGTCGCCGATCTCGGCGCGTACGTCGTCGCTGACGTCGAGCATGCGCGACACGGGTGGCTCCTCGAACTGGGTGCTGGCACCGGGCGGTTCCCGGAGCGTCAAGAAGACAACGGGCGATCTGTGGCCAGGGTCACGCCGGACGGGGAACGGAATCGACTCATCCGACGCGGAGGGTGAGCCGGAGTGCGGAAGGCTTCACTCCATGTCAACGTCTGCTGAATGCATGGAAGTTGGGGCGGTGAGCTGAGTCACAGATCACGCAAGGGCGTGGGGGAAAGATCCCGACATCGGGGGATCAAATGGGTGTCCGGAAGTGGCCGTTACCGGCGGTAGTGGGCAACTGGCCTGGAATGACAAGGGCGCGGTTGATTGGGGGCGTGCGGGTCCATAGATTCCACCGCCGTGTGCATCGAGCACCGCCCGGATGCGCCCCCGCCGACCGTACGACCGTGAACTTCCCGGCAGGGGCGGGGCGGTACGGACCACAGCGCCGGACGCGCTCGTGACCGTACCGTCCGGGGGAGTCCGGGTCCTGCGAGAGGGACTCCATGACCGTATGTTCCAGTGCGATACGCCGCGGTGGTCGTCGTCGTGAGACCGCAGCGCTCGTCGGGGCCGCCCTGGTGGCCCCACTGGCCCTGATCGCCGCCACCGGCCAGCCGGCCGCCGCGGCCGACCGCGGAGTGTGGGACCGCATCGCCCAGTGCGAGAGCGGTGGCAACTGGCACATCAACACCGGCAACGGCTACTACGGCGGGCTTCAGTTCACCGCCGGGACCTGGCGGGCGTACGGCGGCGGGGCGTACGCCTCGCGCGCCGACCGGGCCAGCAAGTCCGAGCAGATAGCCGTCGCCACCAAGGTCCAGCGCAAGCAGGGCTGGGGGGCCTGGCCCGCCTGTTCGCGCCGGGCCGGGGCGTCGGGCGGGGCACCGGGCGCGGCGGCCGTCGCCAAGAGCGTGCAGCCTGCGAAGGCCGCGAAGCCCGCGAAGAAGGACCGGGTGGCTCCGCGGGCCGACCGGGGCGAGCGGAGGGCCCCCGCGGTGAGCGGGCGCGGCTACGTGGTGCGCTCCGGAGACACCCTGGGCGGCATCGCGCAGGACCACGGCGTGAGCTGGCGGAAGCTGTACGCGGTGAACCGGGCCGCCGTGGGGGCGGACCCGAACGTCATCCTGCCGGGGCTGCGGCTGAAGCTGTGAGCCCTGCCGCCGCCCGCCGGTGAGCGTCTCGGCGCGAGGGCCCCGTCCGGTCGCCCGACCGGGTGGGGCCCGACGCCCCTCTGCGCGCCGCGCGGGCGCGTGGGCTTCGCGGTGATGGGGTGGGGCGGGTGTTGAAGCCTCGATTCCGTCTCCTGTCCTGTGCCGTGCTCGGCGCGTTGCTCGCCCTCTCTCCGCTGTCCGGAGCGGTCGCCGCGTCCGTTGCCGAAGCCCCCGGTGCGGGGGTCGTCGAACCACCTCCCACCACAAGGGGGTTCGGGTCGCACGGATGTGCCGCGAGCCAGTGGCCCTGGAGTTGCCTCGCCGCGTGCGAGAGCGACGGCGACTGGGCGACCAACACCGGGAACGGCTACTACGGGGGGCTCCAGTTCGAGCAGCCCACCTGGGAGGAGCACGGCGGACTGGCGCACGCGCCGCGCGCCGACCTCGCCACCCGGGCCGAGCAGATCGCGGTCGCCGAGAAGGTCCTGACCACCCAGGGGTGGGGGGCGTGGCCGCAGTGCTCGCGGCAGTACCGGCTGGGCGACCGGCGCGTCCACATCGTGAAGAAGGGCGACACGCTGGCGTCGATCGCCGCCAAGTACAAGGTCAAGGGCGGCTGGAAGGCCCTCTACCAGGCCAACAAGGACATGGTCGGCCCGCGTCCCGACCGCCTCAATCCGGGGACGTGGCTGGTCCTTCCGGAGGGAGCGGGGAGGGCGCTCGCGGTGCGGTCGCAGAGCGTGCCGCCCGCGAGTGCTCCGTTGCTTCTCCTGTGAAGGTGATCCGGCCCCGGTCCAGTTCGTGAACGAACACCGGGCCGGGTGAGGGCAGGTGCGGCAGCCGTTGTTCCGCGAGGACGACGGCTGCCGTCGTGCTGAGTGCGGTCAGGAGCGCGTACGTACGGGCCGCGACGGGTGGTGACATGCCGAGGGTGGGTTCGTCGACGAGCACGACGCGCGCGCGGGCGACGAGGGCGCGGGAGAGTGCGAGCATGCGCTGCTCGCCGCCGGACAGGGTGCCCGCCTGGCGGGGGAGGAGGGGGCGGAGTTCCGGGTAAGCCTCCAGGGGCTCCAGCTCTTCCGGGCCGGGCGAAGTGGATTCTCCCGGTGGGGCGCCCGGCGGGGTGTTGAGGGCGAGGTTGTCGGCGACCGTCAGGCCCGGGTACACCGCCCGCAGATCCGGTACGTAGCAGAGGCCGCGGCGGGACCGGGCGTGGGCGGGCAGCCGCGTGACGTCCTTGCCCCGCCAGCGCACGCTGCCCGCACTGAGCGCAACGGTGCCCGCGAGGGCGCGCAGGGCGGTGGTGCGGCCGGAACCGTTGCGGCCGAGGAGCACGGTCAGGGAGGCCGGGGGGAGGGGCAGGTCGAGGCCGTGCAGGGCTTCCAGGGGGCCGTAGCGGACGCGGGCGGCGTGGAGGGCCAGCTCGACGGTCATGGGGGCGGCTCCTGCGGGGTGGGTTCGGCGACGAGGGCGCCGGCTGTGAGCACGTGGACCGTGTGGGCGATGTCCGCGACGAGGTCGAGGTCGTGTTCGACGACGAGGATCGCTGTGCCGTCGGCGGCGAGGGCGGCGAGGACGCGTGCCAGTGCGGCGGTCTCGGCGGCGTCCAGGCCCGCTGCCGGCTCGTCGAGGAGGAGGGTGTGCGGGCGGCCCGCGAGGGCGCGGGCGAGTTCGACCCGGCGGAGGGTGCCGGTGGGGAGGTTCGCGGCGGGGTGGTGGCGGACGGAGCCGTCGAGGGAGAGGAGGCGGAGGGCGGATTCGGTCGCCTCTGCTGGAGGCAGGTCGCGGCGGTGGCCCTGCTCGGCGCCCAGGAGGACGTTCTCCTCGACGGTGAGGGAGGGGAAGACGGCGAGTTGCTGGAAGGTGCGGGCGATGCCGAGGCGGGTGCGGGTGTGGGCGGGGTGGCGGGTGATGTCGACGGAGTTGAGGGTGATGCGGCCGGAGGTGGGGCGGAGGGTGCCGCAGAGGAGGTGGAAGAGGGTGGACTTTCCGGCGCCGTTGGGGCCGATCAGGGCCGTGATGCGGCTTGGGGGGACGGGGAGGGTGACGGTGTTGAGGGCGGTGAAGGGGCCGTAGGTGAGGGTGAGGTGGTGGGCTTGGAGGGAGGCTCCGGGGGAGGCGGGAGCGGTACGGGGGTGGGGCGGGGCCTCGGAGTTGGCTTGGTTGGTCCGAGGGTGGGGCGGGGCCTCGGAGCTGGCTTGGGCGGTACGGGGGTGGGGCGGGGCCACGCTGGACGGAGGTGCGGTGTCGGGGCTGGGCGGGGCGGCAGCGGGGTGGGCCCGCAGCGAGGGGGCCGCCCCCTTGCCCGCCCTTCCCCAAGCTCTCAACTCCGTTCGAGCAGGGGATGCCCCACTCGCCCCCGGGGGGCGGCCCCGCCGCCCAAGGAGGCTCGGCGTGCGGTATCGCCTTAGGGGGCTCGGTGTGCGGTTTCGCTGCCCGAGGAGGCCGGGGAGGAGGAGAAGGGTGCCTGTGAGGATGGCGGCGAGGCTGGTGGAGGAGCCTGCGTCCAGGAGGACCAGGAGGAGGGCGCCGGTGCAGGCCGTCAGCAGGCGGTCCGCGCCCAGCAGCATCACCACCGCGAACCACAGCAGGCCCCGCACCGGGTCGAAGGCCGTCGGGGTGAACGCCTGGGCCGACATCGAGAGCAGACCTCCGCCCAGGGCCGCCAGGGCGGCCCCGACGACGAAGCTGAGGACCTTCCAGAGCGGGACGCGCACGCCCGCCGCCGACGCACCCTCCTCGTGGTCGCGCAGCGCGGCCAGGGCCCTGCCCGAGCGGCCCCCGCGGAGTCGGGCGACCAGGAGGAGGCAGAGCAGGAGGAGGCCCAGCGCCAGCGCGTAGTAGGCCCGGTCGGAAGTGAAGGCCGCCGGGCGCGCCACCCCGAGGCCCGCCGTCGCGTACGGCTGGTTCAGGACGAAGCGGCTCACGGCCACCCCGAAGGCGAGCGTGGTGAGGGCCAGCGCGAGGCCGTGGCGGCGGATGGCGGGCCAGCCGGTGAGGAGGCCGAGGGGTGCGGTGAGTGCCACGGCGAGGAGGAGGGAGGGGAGCACGGGGAGAGGCGGGAGCCAGGGGAGGCGGCCGTCGGCGAGGAGGGCGGTGAAGAGTGCGCCGAGGCCCGCGTACGCGGCCTGGCCCAGCGCGATCTGCCCGCTCCGGCCGCTGACGACGACCAGGGACAGGAGGACGACGGCCGTGGCGGGCACGGGGAGGGCCGCTCGCAGTTCGTTGCCGGTGAGCAGGAGCGGGAGGAGGAGCAGGGCCGCGACCAGGAGGGGGAGGGGGCGGACGCGCCAGGACAGGGGGCGCCCGGGAGAGTGATCGCTTCCCCTCGCCTGCGGCCCGGGTGAGTGAACATTCACCCCCGGGCGCGGCCGGGGTGAGTGAGCGCTCACCAGCGTGCGAGGTGCCGGTGAGTGAGCATCCCCCAGCGCGCGGGGCGTCGGTGAGTGAACATTCACTCCCGGCCCCGGCGACGGGTACAGCAGTGCCGCAGCCAGCAGGGCCACCACGAAGAGGTTGGCGCTCAGGGACTGGAGCAGGGGGCCCGCCCAGCCTTCCGGGTGGAGGCGGGTCAGCTGGGACTGGGCGATGCCCAGAAGCAGGGCCGCGCCGATCGCCACCGGCAGGCTGCGCATCCGGGCCAGGGCCGCGACGGCGATCACCTCGACGACCAGGAGGGGCAGACCGTACGGGTCCAGGCGTACGTACGGGGCGAGGAGGACGCCCGTCAGGCCCGCGGTGAAGGAGCCGAAGGCCCAGCCCGCCGCCGCCACCCGGTTCGCGTCGATGCCGCCCAGCACGGCCAGCGGGCGGTTGTCCACCACGGCGCGCAGCGAGCGCCCGAAGCGGGTGCGGCGGGTGACGGCGCCCACGGTCAGGGCGAGGAGCAGTACGGCGGCGAGCGGCGGCCAGGGGGAGTCGCCGAAGACCTCCGGGGCGTCGGCGCGTGCTCCCTCGCCCCACACCAGCGCCGCTCCGCCGACCAGTAGGACGAACACGGCGATGGACGCCACCAGGGTCCGCGCGGGATCCGTACCGAGGGCGGAGAGCGGGCGGAAGACGGCGCGGTCGAGGAGGAGGCCGACGGCGGGGGCGAACAGCAGCAGCGTGGTGGCGGCGGCGAGGGGGAGCGGCCAGTGCCAGTCGACCGCCAACTGGCGCAGGACGTACGCGCAGAGCATGGCGACCGCACCGTGCGCGAGGTTCAGCACGCCCGTCGCGCGGTGCGTGACGATCAGGCCGATGCCGGAGAGGGCGGCGGCGCTGCCGATCGCCAGACCGGCCAGGACGAGTTCGTACGTCAGTGAGGCCACGGCGAGTCAGTCCGCCGACTCCGGGCCGTGCGCGGGGCGCTCCGCCGACTCTGGGCCGTGCGCGGGGCGCTCCGCCGGCTCCGGGCCGCGTGAGGGGAAGTCCGGTTCGCAGATCGGGCAGGGGGCCAAGTCCCGGACGCCTGCGGCCGGTTCGGCTTCCGGTTTGCCGAGCACCAGCGGGCAGTCCTGGCGGTGCGCCAGCGTCCCGCCGGGGAGGTGCGTCAACGGGCCTTCGGCGTGCGGGAGCCGGGAGACGGGTGGAGCCTCGGCGTCCGGTGCGGCGTACTCCTGCCGTACCTCGGGCATTGCTCCGGACAGCAGTACGGCCGCCGCCACGGCCCCCGCGACGATCAGCGCGGCCCCCGGCACCGTGCACGAGGCGAGGTAGGGGACCTGGCGGGCGGTGAACCGTTCGCCCGAGGCCCCGTACCAGCCCAGGACGCACAGCAGCACGCCGCAGGCGACGGCGGCCAGCGCGGCCCAGACGTAGGGTGCTCTGCGCATCGCGCCCCCTGTCCAACACGGACGATTCCTTGCACTATGCCCTGTGTGGGGCCGACTCAGAAGGTGGTGGGCGCGATGCGCATCGGCAGGAAGTCCCGGACGGCGGTGTGGACGGCCGCGGCCGTGCTCGCGCTGGCGGCCACCGCAACCGCGTGCGGTGAAGGCGGCGAGCCGGAGAAGACGCCGCCGGGCACGTCGGCCCCGGCGTCCACGGGCATCGACCCGCAGCCCTCCGACTCCGCGTCCGCGAGCGGCCCCGCCGAGACCGAGGGTGCGAAGAAGGAGGTCACGAAGAACTGGCAGGCGTTCTTCGACCCCAAGGTGAAGACCGACCAGAAGGTGAAGCTCCTGGAGAACGGTGAGACCTTGAAACCCCTGCTTCTGGCCTTCACGGGCGACGAGCGCGGCGGCCAGACCTCGACCCGCGTCAAGGACGTGCGGTTCAACTCGGCCACCGAGGCGACGGTGACGTACGACCTCCTGCTCAACGGCGCCCCGGTGCTGCCGAACTCCAAAGGCACCTCGGTCCTCCAGGACCAGCGGTGGAAGGTCTCCGTGAAGTCCCTGTGCGCCCTGGTGAAGCTGAGCGGCAATGCAGCGGCCCCGGGCTGCTGAACGACCGCTGTACGCCGCCCTGACGGCGCTCCTGGTGCTGTGCGCCGCCGCCTGCGGCAGCCGCCTGCCCGAGAGCGACTTCGAGCGGCCGACGGCCGGTGCGCCGACGGACGCGCCGCCCCTGCGCGTCGGGATCCTCGTCAGCGCCACCAGCCCGATCGGCGGCGACGCCTTCACCGGCCCCGGGGACGGCGCCCGCGCCTACTTCGACGTGCTGAACACGCGCGGCGGCATCGGCGGCCGCCGCGTTCAGGTGGAGACCTGCGACGACGGTGGCAGCGGCATCGGCAACACCGCGTGCGTGCACGAACTCCTCGACGAGAAGAAGGTGTTCGCGCTCGTCGCCACGACGGCGCTCGACTACGCGGGTGCCTCCCTGGTCTCCGCCGCCGGTGCTCCCGACATCGGCGGCCAGCCCCTGGGCAACGCGTACGAGACGTACCCCCACCTGTACGGGATTTACGGCAGCCTCGCGCCGAGGAAGGGCGGCAAACCGGGCTGGGACGGCACTCTGTACGGCGGCACCGAGACCTACCGGTACTTCAAGCGCGAGCACGGCGCGAGCACCGCCGCCGTCGTGTCCTACAACCAGGCGTCCTCCGCCGCGTACGCCCGCCTCACCGCCCAGGGGCTGCGCGAGGAGGGCTACACCGTCGTCGAGGAGCAGGTCGACTTCGCCCTGCCCAACTTCCGTGCCGTCGCCGCCGACCTGAAGGAGCGCGGCGCCGACCTCGTCCTGGACGCCCTCGACACCCACGGCAACGCCCAGCTGTGCAAGGCGATGGACGCCGTCGGCGCGAGCGTCACCGCGAAGGTGACCAACGTCCAGAACTGGTCCTCGACCGTCCCCGCCGACTACGCGGACGCACCACGCTGCCGCAACGCCCTGTGGGTGACCGGCGGCAGCCGCAACTACGACGACAAGGACGACCCCCAGGTGCGCGAATTCCGCACCGCCCTGCAGAACAGCCTCACGAGGAACGGGCGGAATCCCGACGCCCTGTCGCAGTGGCAGCTCGAAGGGTGGGCCGCCGCCATGTGGTTCACCGACGCGGCCTCCTCCTGCCCGTCCGGCGCCCTCACGCGCGCGTGCGTGGAGCGCTACCTCGACCGTGAGGAGCCGTACACGGCGCGCGGACTGCTGCTCCCCGTCCGGTACGCCCCCACGACCGTGCCGCCCGCCGAGCGGCACACCTGTGTCTCGGTGGCGCGCTGGCGGGACGGCACCGGCTGGGTGACCCAGAGAGACATGAGCCGCAACTGTTTCACCGTGCCCCAACTGCCGTACAAACCTTGAAACTTACCGATGTGCACCAAAACGCTCAGCCCCGCCCGTGGCGGGGGAGGGACCAGTACAGTCCCTTGCGGAAGGCATCACGGCGGACACCGCGAGCGATCCGCCGCAGACCGGGGAGACGCGCGGACGCATGCACATCTCATTCCTGCTCCACAACGCGTACGCCGTCGGAGGCACCATCCGCACGACGTTCAACCTCGCCCAGACGCTGGCCGAGCAGCACGACGTGGAGATCACCTCCGTGTTCAGGCACCGCGACGAGCCGTCCCTGAGCGCCCCCGCCGGAGTGCGCCTGGAACACCTCGTGGACCTGCGCGAGAAGAGCCCGCACTACGACGGCGACCACCCCGACCACCAGCGCCCGGCCGTGGTCTTCCCCGCCGGTGACAGCCGCCACCACCAGTACAGCCGCCTCACCGACCGGCGGATCGGCGCGCACCTGAGCGAGTTGAAGACCGACGTCGTCGTCGGCACCCGGCCCGGGCTCAACGTGCACCTCGCCCGGCAGGCCCGCCACGACACCGTACGGGTCGGTCAGGAGCATCTCACCCTGGACAGCCACCGGTTCCGGCTGCGCCGCGAACTGCGCTACCGGTACGCCCTCCTGGACGCCGTCACCACCGTCACGCAGGCCGACGCCCTGTCGTACCGGGAACGGCTGAAGCTCCCCGGCGTACGCATCGAGGCCATGGCCAACAGCGTCCCGGCCGCACGGCTGCCGCCCTCCGACGGAAGCGGCAAGTGGGTGATCGCCGCCGGACGGCTCACCCCCGGCAAGCGGTACGACCTCCTGGTGCGCGCCTTCGCCCAGGTCGTCGCCGCCCGCCCGGACTGGCGGCTGCGCATCTACGGCGGCGGCGACGGCGCCCCGAAACTGCGCGCCCTGGTGCACGAACTGCGCCTGCACAACCACGTGTTCCTGATGGGTGTCGCCAACCCCCTGGAGGCGGAGTGGCCCAAGGGCTCCATCGCCGCCGTCACCTCCGACCTCGAAGCGTTCGGGATGACCATCGTCGAGGCGATGCGCTGCGGACTGCCCGTCGTCTCCACGGACTGCCCGCACGGTCCTCGCGAGATCATCCGCGACGGCGTCGACGGTCGCCTGGTCCCGGTGGGCGACGCGAACGCGGTCGCCCGCGCTCTCCTGGACCTCATCCAGGACGACGGTCTGCGCCACCGCATGGGCCGTGCCGCCCTCGCCGACACGGCGCGCTTCGACCCCGCCGAGATCGCCGAGCGGCACGCCGTGCTGTACGCCGAACTCGTTGCCCAGGGCTCCAGCTCCCGCTCCCGCAGTGCGCTGCGGGACGCCCTGCACCGGGCACCGGGAGTGCTCGTCGACGAAGCCTTCACCCTGCGCCGCAAGGTCCTCTCCACGCTCCGGAAAGGGCGTACCGCATGAGCAGCTCACCCTCCTCCCGGTCCGCGACGGCGGCGACGGACGCGACGGCCTCCTCCACGGGTGCCGCCGCCTCCGTCCCCGCACCCGCCGCAGCACCCTCCTCCGCTCCTGCCCCCGGAGCCCCGTGCGCCGACTGCACGGCGGACTCGGCGGGGGGCCTCACCTTCGACGTGGCGGCCTCCGGCGCGCCCGACGCCGCGCTGGTGCTGCGCCGCACCGGCGGGTCCAGGAGCGACGACGTACGGCTGCCGCTGACGCCTGTCGGACAGGGCCGCCTGCGCGCCGTGCTGCCGAGCACCGTCGACTTGCCCGAGGGGCGCTGGGAGACCCGGGTGCACGGCGCGGGCGCGCACCTGACGGTGCTGCCGGGCCTGCGGGACCTGCGCGCCCTCGTGGACCGCACCCCCGACCCGCGCACGGAGGCCATCGCCGTACGCATCCCGTACGCCACCTCCGACGGCCTTCTCGCGGTGCGCAGTTGGCGGCGTGCGCCCCATGCCGAGGCCGGTGACATCGTTTTCGCGGACGACGGCACCGCGATCACCGTCAAGGGGCGGCTGTACGGAACGGAGCTCGGCCCGGGCGCGGCCGTCGAGGCGCGGCTGCGCGGCGGGGAGGGGCGGGTGCACCGGGAGCCGGCCGAGGGGCAGGAGCACGACTTCGTCTGCACGCTGCCCGTCAGGCCGCTGGCCGAGGGGCGCGACGGGGCCGGCCGGGTCTGGGACCTGTGGCTGGTCGCGGCCACGGACACCGCGCCGATACGGGTGTCGCGGCTGCTGGACGACATCGCCGAGAAGCAGCGCGTCTTCACGTACCCGGCGCTGCCGGTCGGCGACGACCCCAAGACCGTCGCGTTCCCGTACTACACGCTGGACAACGACCTCGCGGTGCAGATCAGCACACCGTGAGGCAAGAGGAGACGCGGACCGTACCTGTCCGCGACGCCTGGCAGACTCCACCGCATGTTGGAGACCTCGGCCCGGCTGCTGCGTCTGCTCTCGCTGCTCCAGGCCCACCGCGAATGGACAGGACCCGACCTGGCGGACCGTCTCGGCGTCACCGCGCGCACCGTGCGGCGGGACGTCGACCGGCTCCGCGAGCTCGGCTACCCCGTGAACGCCAGCCCCGGCACCGGCGGCGGCTACCAGCTGGGCGTCGGCGCCCAGCTGCCGCCCCTGCTCCTCGACGACGACGAGGCCGTCGCCGTCGCGGTCGGCCTGCGCACCTCGGCCGGTCAGGGGGTCGAGGGCATCGGCGAGAGCTCCGTACGCGCCCTGGCCAAGCTGGAGCAGGTCCTCCCGGACCGGCTGCGCCGCCGTGTCGGCGCGCTGAACGCCTTCACCGTCCCCCTGCTGCACGGCCGCAGCTCCGCCTCGGTCGAGCCCGCCGTCCTCACCGAACTCGCCACCGCATGCCGGGACTTCGAGCGACTGCGCTTCGCGTACCGCGACCACTCCGGCAACACCACCCGGCGCACCGTCGAGCCGCACCGCCTGGTGTGCACCGAGCGCCGCTGGTACCTCGTCGCCTGGGACGTCGACCGCGCCGACTGGCGTACGTTCCGGGCCGACCGGATCACCCCGAAGCCACCGCACGGACCCCGCTTCGCGCCCCGCGAGGCCCCGGCCGACGACCTCGCCGCGTACGTCTCGAAGGGCATCTCCACCTCCGCGTACGCGGCGACCGCCGTGCTGCGCCTGCTCGTTCCCGTCGAGACGGCACGCGAGGTCGTCGGCCCCGACGACGGCGTGCTGGAGGCCGAAGGCCCGGACGCATGTCTGCTGCGCACCGGGGCGCACAGCATGGACGTCCTGGTGATCCACGTCCTCCTGATGGGGATGGAGTTCGAGGTGGTCGAGCCGGTGGAACTGACCGCACGGATCACTGCGGCCCGTGATCTCCTCGGGCGCGCTCTGGATCGAGCGGTGCCGGAGTGACCTGCGACTCCTGCTGGAGCGCGGCGATCTCCGGGTGGTGCAGGTCGAACGCGGGGGACTCCGAGCGGATCTTGGGCAGCGTGACGAAGTTGTGCCGGGGCGGCGGACAGGACGTCGCCCACTCCAGGGAACGCCCGTAGCCCCAGGGGTCGTTCCGGTCGGTCTTCACCCCGTACTTGGCGGTCTTCCAGATGTTGTACAGGAACGGCAGTGTCGAGAGTCCGAGCAGGAACGCCCCGCCGGTGGAGATCATGTTGAGCGCGGTGAACCCGTCGGCGTCGAGATAGTCCGCGTACCGGCGTGGCATTCCCTCCGCGCCCAGCCAGTGCTGCACCAGGAAGGTGGTGTGGAAGCCGACGAACAGGGTCCAGAAGTGGACCTTGCCCAGCCGCTCGTCCAGCATCTTTCCGGTGAACTTCGGCCACCAGAAGTAGAACCCGGCGAACATCGCGAACACCACCGTGCCGAACACCACGTAATGGAAGTGCGCCACGACGAAGTACGTGTCCGTGACGTGGAAGTCCATCGGCGGCGAGGCCAGCAGCACTCCGGTGAGACCGCCGAACAGGAAGGTCACCAGGAAGCCGACGGACCACAGCATCGGCGTTTCGAAGGACAGGGAGCCCTTGAGCATCGTCCCCGTCCAGTTGAAGAACTTCACCCCGGTCGGTACCGCGATCAGGAACGACATGAACGAGAAGAACGGCAGCAGCACCGCACCCGTGGCGAACATGTGGTGCGCCCACACCACCAGCGAAAGGCCGGTGATGGCCATCGTCGCGCCGATGAGCATCACATAACCGAAGATCGGCTTGCGGGAGAAGACCGGGATGATCTCCGTGACGATGCCGAAGAACGGCAGCGCGATGATGTAGACCTCCGGGTGGCCGAAGAACCAGAAGAGGTGCTGCCAGAGCAGCGTTCCGCCGTTCTCCGCGGCGAAGACCGTCGAGCCGAACCGCCGGTCCGACTCCAGCACCAGCAGTGCCGCCGCGAGCACGGGGAACGCGACCAGGATCAGGATCGACGTGAACAGCACGTTCCAGGTGAAGATCGGCATCCGGAACATCGTCATGCCCGGGGCGCGCATCCCGATGATGGTGGTCAGGAAGTTCACCGCGCCGAGGATCGTGCCGAAGCCGGACAGGGCGAGCCCCAGGATCCACAGGTCCGCCCCGATGTTCGGCGAGCGCTCCAGTCGGCTGAGCGGGGTGTAGGAGGTCCAGCCGAAGTCCGCCGGGCCGTTCGTCGCCAGCAGCGACCCGAGCACGATCAGCCCGCCGAAGAGGAACAGCCAGTACGAGAACATGTTCAGCCGGGGGAACGCCACGTCGGGCGACCCGATCTGGAGCGGCATGATCGCGTTGGCGAATCCCGCGAAGGTCGGCGTCGCGAACAGCAGCAGCATGATCGTGCCGTGCAGCGTGAACGCCTGGTTGTACTGCTCGTTGGACATGAGCTGCATGCCGGGCCTGGCCAGCTCGGCCCGCATCAGCAGGGCCATGACACCGGCGACCAGGAAGAAGCCGAACGACGTGATCAGGTAGAGGTGCCCGATCTTCTTGTGGTCGGTGGTGGTCAGCCAGTCCACGACCACCCGCCCCGGTCGCCGGTCCCGTGCAGGTGGAGCGGCAGGCGCTTCCACGGTCTCCGTACCCATCGTGCCCCCTCGCCGTCCGCGGACCGGGCCCCACCCGACTCATGATGCGCGCGCGGGGCCCGGATCCGACAGGGGGCGTACGCGATCGGATGCGGGACGCGCGGAGCGCGGGGGAGGGCGGGAGGGGCGGGGAAGGGGGCGCGTAAGGGGTGTGGATGGGTGTTCGACGGAAGGGAGTTGATGCGGAATCAAGAATTCCGCCGATGCGCGCCCGTCCGCGGATATCGTTCCGGCGTTCTTCCGAATGGGCGTGACCTGCGGCGCGATTCCTTCCGGTCGGAAATTGAAGAATGCGTCGAGCGTGTCAATTCCCCGGTGTATGGGTGGAATTCAGGGAGAGATAAAGTGCCCCATCGGGTGAAAGGGACTCCGGCAAACTTCTGTCGTGATCTTGTAACACAAGCGTGACCGGGACGGTGCCCGGCCCCTACGGTGGCCCCCATGGCATCTCTACCGAAACCTCCCGCCCAGCCCGACGACAACCCCGAGAGCTACGTCGGCCTCACGTCCGACGAGGCCGAACGCACCGCGACGGAACACGGCTGGAGCACCGTCAGGACGCTCGCTCCGGGCGCGATCATCACCATGGAGTTCCTCCACGGCCGCCTCAACTTCGAGGCGAAGGACGGCAGGGTCACCCGCTGCTGGATCGGCTGACCGCCCCGCCCCGCCGCCCCGTGCGGTCCCGGTCACGGCGACGAAGGCGGGCTCCGGTCACGACTCACGACGAAGGCGGGTCCCGGTCACGGCGAAGGCCCCGTACCGCTCGATGCGGTACGGGGCCTTCCCTGTGCGTACGGGATGCGGTGACGGAGCCTCAGCGCGCCGGATGCGGAGCGTGCGACCCGTTGCCCCCGCGGGACTGCGGGGGCCTGCGGCTGCCCGCCTGGGTGACCGGAGCGCGCTCCGAGCGGACCGCGTGCGGCCGGGGTGCCAGGTGCGCCGCCGGGGCGGGCAGGTGCTGGGCGGGGCGGGTGCCGGCGTACCGTCCGCCGCCCGAGCCGACCGTCTCGCGGGCGGGTGCGGCGTCCGGGCCGGTCCGTATCGAGGGAACGGCCACCGGGGACACCGGCTCCACCGTGCCGGTCGGGCGGGCTGTGAGCGCGCCGCGGGCCCGCCACCGGTCGCGGGCGGCGAAGATGAACGCCTCCGTGCGCCCGATCGTCGGCTCGACCCAGGGCAGCGCCAGCAGGACCAGCAGGCCCGCGGCCCAGCCGAGCAGTACGTCGCTCAGCCAGTGCGTGCCCAGGTACACCGTGGTCGCCCCGACACTCAGGGCGACCGTCGCCGAGATGACCGAAAGCCAGCGCCTGGCCCGTGGGGTGGTCGCCAGGTACGCGAGGATGCCCCAGGTCACGACCGCGTTGGCGGTGTGACCCGAGGGGAATATGTCGCCGCCGAGGAACATCTCGGCGGAACCGATCTCGGTCGCGTAGTGCGGTCCCAGGCGGCCGAAGCCGATCTTCACCGCGCCGACCGTGATGTTGAGCAGCAGCAGCGCGGCAGCCATGGCCAGCAGCGGGCGCAGCGTGTGCTGCCGCCAGGAGCGCCAGCCGAGCCAGGCCGCGATCATCACCGCGGTGGGGCCGCGCTGGCCCAGCACCACGAAGTAGTCCAGGAACGCGTGCACCTCCGGCCACTGCTCGTACGGCCGGAAGAGCATGACCTTCCAGTCGAGCAGCACGAGCCAGGAGGAGACCAGCACGCCCCAGACGATGGCGACGTAGAACGCCACCGTCGACCCGAGGAGAACCTTGCGGGTCCGGCTCATGCCGGGAACCTCAATCTCCGGCGGCTCCGGTTCCCGGTCCAGCCGGGCAAAGATTCTGTCGATACGCACCCAATCGACATTACAGCGAGTGAGTGACGGGCCCGGCCGGTCCTGCCTCTTTGTGATGACGATGTGATGTGGGGTGTGTCTCACGCCGGGGCTTATTCCCCGTTGTCCGGGAATTAGCCGGGACCTTGTGCTCTATTCAATGCGGGCGGTTCCCGTGACTTCCTGAGAAAACGATGAATTCAGCCGGATGATCATTTCCACGGGTAATTCCCTCGGCCGACGGGCTCGTCGGCAGGTTGATCGGGAGGCCCGTCGCGAGGTCCGCACGCGTAGACCGCCGTCCCCGCGGGAACCACCCACAGGGTGTCGCGCGTGGTCGTGCTTGGTGAACGGCGCACGGTGCGCGGGCGTTCGGCGCGGCGCGCGTGCGTGGCGTACGCCACACAGGCTGGGACGTTTCCGTGAGAGATGGGCCACGCACCACGGGGGTGAACTCGCGTACGCTGACGGCTCACTCGCCCGTCGATGCCGGGCCCACCTGGACGTATCAGACAGACACGTCCCCAGGCGGCCCACCGAGCGCGAGGGATTCACTGGGAGGTTACGTACATGGCAGGGACAACCACGGCCGGCAAAGAGCTGACTGCGGGAGGTCCTTGGCGACGGCTCCTGAACGGGGGAGCCAACCGCTGGGTCGTGCTCGTCGTCCTGTGCCTGAGCCTCATCCTGGTCGCGCTCGACTCGACGATCCTGCACATCGCGGTCCCCTCGGTCACCGAGGACCTGCGTCCCGGCTCCGTGGAGCTGCTGTGGATCGTCGACTCGTACCCCCTCATCTGCGCCTCGCTGCTGATCCTCTTCGGCACGCTGGGCGACCGCGTCGGACGACGGCGCATCCTGATGCTCGGTTACGGGCTGTTCACCGTCGCCTCGGCGATGGCCGCCCTCGCGCAGACTCCGGAACTGCTCATCGCGGCCCGCGCCCTGCTGGGCGTCGGCGGCGCGATGATCATGCCCGCGACGCTCTCCATCGTCCGGGCGGTCTTCCCCGACCGGCGCGAGCGCTCCATGGCGATCGGCATCTGGTCCGCGGTCACCGGCATCGGAGCCGCGGCGGGCCCCGTGCTCGGCGGCTTCCTGGTCGAGAACTTCTGGTGGGGTTCGGTCTTCCTGATCAACATCCCGCTGATGATCGTGATCATCCCGCTCGGCCGTCTGCTGCTCCCCGAGTCCAAGGGCAGCGGCGAGGGCCCGTGGGACGTGGTCGGCGCGCTGATGGCCTCCGCCGGTGTGCTCGGCGTCGTGTACGGGGTGAAGCGGGCGGGCAGCGGCGATCCGGCGCTCGACGTCATGACGCTGGGCCCGCTGCTGGCCGGTGCGGTGCTCCTGGTGCTCTTCGTGCGCCGCCAGCGG
Organism: Streptomyces sp. NBC_00237; assembly: GCF_026342435.1. Lineage (NCBI taxonomy): Bacteria > Bacillati > Actinomycetota > Actinomycetes > Kitasatosporales > Streptomycetaceae > Streptomyces > Streptomyces sp. NBC_00237. The sequence continues at coordinate 2,711,723 of NZ_JAPEMT010000001.1, forward strand.
CGCCGCGAGCACCCGCTCATCGACATGAAGCTCTTCTCCCGCCCGGCCTTCACCGCCTCGGTGGGCTGCATCGTGCTGGGCATGCTGGCGCTGGTCGGCCTGGAGCTGATCGCGGTCCAGTACCTCCAGCTGGTGCTGCACCTCAGCCCGCTGGAGACCGGCATGCGGCTGCTGCCGCTGACCTTCGCCGCGATGGTGGCGGGCGGTCTCGGCTCCTACGTCCTGCAGAAGGTCGGCCCCCGGGCCATGGTCGCCTTCGGCTTCTCGCTCACGGCGGCCTCGGTGCTGCTGCTGACGATGATGGGCCAGGAGGACCAGCCCTGGCTGCTGGCGGGCGGCTTCGTCCTGCTCGGCTTCGGCCTCCAGGCCACCCTCTTCGGCAGTTACGAGTCCATGCTCAGCGAGGCTCCGGCGGACGCGGCGGGCGGCGCCGCGGCCATCGGCGAGACCTCCTACCAGCTCGGCGCGGGCATGGGCATCGCCCTGCTCGGCAGCGTGATGAACGCCGCGTACGCCCCCGGCCTCAAGCACGTCGAGGGTGTGGCGGCGGCCGACTCCACGCACGCGTCGAACTCGCTCGGCGAGGCGTACGAGGTGGCCAAGGAGCTGGGCGGCAAGGCCGGGCAGGCCCTGTACGACGCCGCCCGGGTCGCCTTCGTGCACGGGCTGCACGTCACGCTGGTGACCAGCGCGGCCCTGCTCCTGATCGGCGCGGTCGCCGCGCTGCGGCTGCCGCGCGGCATGGACCAGGCGGCCCCGGACGCGGAGGACGACGTTCCCGCCGGACCCGGGACTCCCGGGGTTCCCGGGGCTCCCGAGGCGCAGACGGTCCACTCGCTCGAAAAGCCCGCGTCCCCGCAGCTGCCTGCGGCCCGCGAGCCCGCCGAGGCGACGGCGAGCCGGGACTGACCGCGAGGGCCGCAAGGGCCGCGAGGGTTGCCGAGGGCCGCGTCCGCGTCCTTCGGCGACCCGGGTGAGGGGCCCTGGACGTGGCCGGGCCCCGGCCCGTAACGTCTCTCCGGAGCTTTAACTAACGCTGCTAGTTAAGAGAGCCGCCGGAGGGCCCGATGTCCGCACGTCCCGCCAAGCTTCCGCCGTTCGACCCCGCCGACCCGCTCGGCGTCGACGACCTGCTCGCCCCCGAGGACCTCGCGATCCGCGACACGGTCCGCGGCTGGGCCGCCGACCGCGTCCTGCCGCACATCGCCGACTGGTACGAGCGCGGAGAGCTCCCGGGCATCCGCGACCTCGCCCGCGAGCTCGGTGCGATCGGCGCGCTGGGCATGTCCCTGACCGGTTACGGCTGCGCGGGCGCCAGCGCCGTCCAGTACGGCCTGGCCTGCCTGGAGCTGGAGGCCGCCGACTCCGGGATCCGCTCCCTCGTCTCCGTACAGGGGTCGCTCGCGATGTACGCGATCTGGCGCTTCGGCTCCGAGGAGCAGAAGCAGCGGTGGCTGCCGTCCATGGCGTCCGGCGAGACCATCGGCTGCTTCGGCCTGACCGAGCCCGACCACGGGTCCGACCCGGCGGGCATGCGGACGTACGCGAAGAAGGACGGCACCGACTGGGTGCTCAGCGGCCGCAAGATGTGGATCACCAACGGGTCCGTCGCCGGGGTCGCCGTCGTCTGGGCGCAGACCGACCAGGGCATCCGAGGCTTCGTCGTCCCCACCGACCGCCCCGGCTTCTCCGCCCCCGAGATCCACCACAAGTGGTCGCTGCGCGCGTCCGTCACCAGCGAGCTGGTACTGGACGAGGTACGGCTGCCCGCCGATGCCGTGCTTCCTGAGGTGACGGGCCTCAAGGGGCCGCTGAGCTGCCTGAGCCACGCGCGGTACGGAATCGTCTGGGGCGCGATGGGAGCGGCGCGCGCCAGCTTCGAGGCGGCGCTCGACTACGCGAAGACCCGCGAACAGTTCGGCAGGCCCATCGGCGGCTTCCAGCTCACCCAGGCCAAGCTCGCCGACATGGCGGTCGAGCTGCACAAGGGCATCCTGCTCGCCCACCACCTGGGAACGCGCATGGACGCCGGGAAGCTGCGCCCGGAACAGGTCAGCTTCGGCAAGCTCAACAACGTACGGGAGGCGATCGAGATCTGCCGGACCAGCCGGACGATCCTCGGCGCCAACGGGATCTCGCTCGAATACCCCGTGATGCGGCACGCCACGAACCTGGAATCGGTGCTCACGTACGAGGGCACCGTGGAAATGCACCAGCTGGTGCTGGGCAAGGCGCTCACCGGACTCGACGCGTTCCGGTAACCACAGGGATCTCCGATCCCCGGTGAGCGCCCCGCTCAGCTCTGATTGAAGAAGCCGCCGGTCTGCCGGCCGGCGGCCTCGCCGCTCACGATGTTCGTGTCGGCGGGGGTCAGCAGGAAGACCCGGGTGGCCACGCGCTCGATGGAGCCGCGCAGACCGAAGGTCAGACCGGCCGCGAAGTCCACGACGCGCTTGGCGTCGCCGGGCTCCATGGACGTCAGGTTCACGATCACCGGGACGCCGTCCCGGAACAGCTCGCCGATCCCGCGCGCGTCCCGGAAGCCGTCGGGCGTCACGGTCGCGATGCGGCGGCCGTGGTCCTCGGCCTTCTCGGAGACGACACGGACCCGGGGATCCGTGACCCAGGGCTCGGGTGTCTCGTTGTTCCCCTCGGCGTACTCGTCGTCGTAGTAGCGGTCGTCGTCGTTGTCCTCGACGAGTCCGAGCCAGGCACTCGCCTTGCGAACCGATCCCATGAACGCCTCCTTTCACCGCGGTCTGCTTGTGTTCCGCTCCCCCTATGGTCGTCCATCATGCGGATTGCGCGCCAAGTGGATAGTCGGCGCGCAGGGTTTTCGTGACGGTACTGGTGCAGAAGTTGTGGTGATTTCCCAGGGTTCAGTCGTTGCGGGGGCCGCCGGGAGAGTGTAAATCCCACCATCGGGCCAGATGGGTGAGCAGGGCGACGGACGGGTGAACCTACGTCGTCGGTACGATCCCTGACGGACAGTTCAGTAGGTGTCCGGCGGCCCGGTGGAGGCGGCCGGACGGCATTTCGGGGGCGCGTTTTGTTCGGCATCGTCAGACCATGCACGCATCGGCTCAGTCAGGGGCTCAAGACGGAGTGGATGGCACATCTGTGCGGCCTCTGTCTGGCGCTGCGCAGTGACCACGGCCAGTTCTCACGGATCGTCACCAACTACGACGGCCTGATCGTCTCGGTGCTGACGGAGGCTCAGTCCGTACGGTCCACGGACTGGCGGCGCACGGCGGGCCCCTGTCCGCTGCGCGCGATGCGTACGGCTCCGGTCGCGCAGGGCGAGGGTGCGCGGCTCGCCGCCGCGGTCTCGCTGGTGCTGGCGTCCGCGAAGGTACGGGACCACGTGGCCGACCGGGACGGGCTGTTGGGCCGCCGCCCGGTCGCGCTGGCCGCCCGCCGGGTGGCCAGGGGCTGGGACAGGGCGGGGGCGCGGATCGGCGGGTCGCTCGGCTTCGACACGGCGGTGCTGGTCGACGCTGTCGACCGGCAGACCGGTATCGAGGCCGTCGCCGGGATCGGCACGCCGCTGCTCTTCGTCACCGAGCCGACGGAGACCGCGACGGCGGCGGCCTTCGCGCACACGGCCGTGCTCGCGGGGCGGCCGTCGAACGCGGCTCCGCTCGCCGAGGCCGGTCGCCTCTTCGGGCGGCTCGCGCACCTGCTGGACGCCGTGGAGGACAAGGCGGCTGACGACGCGTCGGGGGCCTGGAACCCGCTGACCGCCACCGGCACCTCCCTCGCCGAGGCCCGTCGGCTGTGCGACGACGCGGTGCACGGGGTGCGGCTCGCGCTCAAGGAGGCCGAGTTCGTCGACGGCAAACTGGTGCACGTGCTGCTCGCGCACGAGCTTCAGCAGTCGGTGCACCGGGCGTTCGGCACGAACGCGTGCGGGCACGACGGACACGGGCCCGCGTCCGTCGAGGCGCACGGCAATCCGTACGCCCCTCCGGGTGGCCCCCATGCGCCGGGCACGCCCGGGGCGCCCGGCGGACCGACGCCGCCGACCCCGCCTCCGCCGCCGCGCGATCCGCGGGGGCTGCTGGCCGGGTGCATGGTGGCGATCGGACTGTTCTGCACCTGCCAGGTGTGCTGTGCGGGCGAGTACGAAGGTCCGTGGTCGCGGCAGAGGCGCGAGGGCTGTTGCAGCAACTGCGACTGCTCGTGCTGTGACTGCTGCGAAGGGTGCGAGTGCTGCGAAGGGTGTGGGTGCTGCGACTGCAGCTGCTGACGCCGGTGGGTGAGGGGGGCGTACAACAGTGACGCGGGTACGGCTGCGGGTGCGCCCGGACGCGGCGGTGGCCGGTGGGCAGCGGACAGTGGGTGGTGGAGTCGGAAGCTCAACAGGACGCGGACCACACTCGACCGAAGTCGATGTGGGAGCGCGTGACCAGCCACTGCTGCGAATGCATGAGCGCCATAGAACAGGCGTTTCGGTGAGGCGTCAACCGCCGTGAGACGGGCTGCCCACAGTGTGGACATGCTTGACAGTGCGCGGACCGGCCGCCGTACTCTCGCCCCAGGACCGTGCCCAAGGCGCGGCCCAGGACCGTGCTGAGGGGCTCGGGCCGATGCGTGTGCGTACCCGCTCGTGTTCCGTGTGGTCTCCGGTGAGCGTGGACTCCCTTGTCTGAACCCTGCGTTCACGGAGCCCCCGCATGCCTGCATCCGCCGTCTTCCCTCCCTCCGCACCGCTGCCGCGCACCGATGTCCCGAGCCTCGTCCTCATCGGCGCGGGCCCGCGCGGCACCGGACTGCTGGAACGCGTCGCCGCCAACCTGCCTTCCCTGTGGGGCAGTTCACGCCTCGACATCCACCTCGTCGACCCGTACCCGCCCGGCGGCGGGCGCATCTGGCGGCGCGACCAGTCGCCGCTCCTGTGGATGAACTCCCGCGCCGAGGACACCACGCTCTTCACCGACGACTCCGTGCGGATGGCGGGCCCGGTCCGCACCGGCCCGACGCTCGCCGAGTGGGTCGCCCTCGTGAGGGACGGCGCGCTTCCGAGTGTCTCCGATCCCGAAGTGCGGGCGGAGGCAGGGCGGTTGGGGCCGCGCGACTTCGTCGGGCGCAGGGTGCAGAGCGCCTATCTGGCCTGGGCGTACGCCGAGGCGGTCGCCGCACTGCCGGAAGGGGTCCGGGTGCACGAGCACCGCACCCGGGCGCGGCGGGTCACCGGGCCGCGCGACGGACGCCAGCGCGTCTGGCTCGAAGGCCGCACGGAGCCGCTGCACGCGGACGCGGTGGTGCTCGCGCTCGGCCACCTGGACACCGAACCAGCCCCGATACGCGGCGCGTTGGAGGAGTTCGCGCGGCGGCGCGGGCTGACCCACCTGCCGCCCGCCTTCACCGCCGACGCGGACCTGACCGCCCTGCGCGGCGGGGAGCCCGTGCTCGTGCGCGGCTTCGGTCTCGCCTTCGTGGACCTCATGGTCCTGCTCACCGAAGGGCGCGGCGGGCGCTACGAGAGCGACGGGCGGGGCGAGTTGACGTACCTGCCGTCCGGACGGGAGCCGGTGCTGCACGTCGGGTCGCGGCGCGGGGTCCCGTACCGCTCCAAGCTCGGTTACGGCTGGCCGGGCGGCGAACAGCCGGTGCTGCCGCGCTTCTTCGGCCCCGAGCAGGTCGCCGCGCTCCGGGCGCGCGGCGGCGCGATCGACTTCCGGCGCGACGTCTGGCCCCTGATCGGGAAGGAGCTCGGGTACGCCCACTACCACCGCCTCTTCACCGCCCACCCCGAACGCACCGCGCTCACCAGGGCCGACTTCGAGGAGAGGTACGCCGCCGCCGCGCCCGGCAGCGCGGAGGAGCAGGCGCTCCTGGCCTCGGCCGTGCCCGATCCGGCGGACCGGCTCGACCTCGGCGCGCTGGACCGGCCGCTGGAGGGGCGGCGCTTCGGCTCGTACGACGCGCTCCAGGCCGCGCTGCGGGATCACGTACGAGACGACCTGACGCGACGTCATGATCCGCTGCACAGCCCCGACGCGGCCGTGTTCGGCGCACTTCTCTCCGTCTACGGGCAGGTCGTCGCGCTCGGGGACCTGGGGGAGGGCGGCGAGTGGTGGCACGGCTTCTTCAGCTACCTGGGATCGGGCCCGCCGGGACCCCGGCTGCGGCAGCTGCTGGCGCTGTCCAGGGCCGGGGTCGTGCGGTTCCTCGGAGCAGGCGTGCGGATCGTCGCCGACGAGCGGCGCGGGGTCTTCCGGGCGGGGAGCGAGAGCGTGCCCGGCGCGTGGGTGGAGGCGAAGGCGCTCGTCGAGGCCCGGGTCCCGGGCACCGCGCGGCCGTCGAGCCCCCTGCTGCGGGGGCTGTACGAGGACGGGGCCGAGGCCGCCGACGGGAGCGGGCTGCTGAAGGTGGACCCGCACGACGGACGCGTACGGGTACGGGCCGGGGGCGGCGCGGGAGCGGGGACGCACCGGCGGCGCTTCGCGCTGGGCCCGTTCACGACGGACCGCACGGGCGCGGCGTTCAGCCGTCCGCACGGCAACGCCCCGGCCTTCCGGCAGAACGACGCGGCGGCACGGGAACTGCTGCGGTTGCTGGGCGAGCTGCGGGACGCGCGGGGCTCGTGGGGCTCGTGGGGCGGGGAAAGGGAGCCCACCCCGGGGCCGGGGCCGGGGCCGGGGTCCGGGCCGCTCGGGGCGCGGGTGGGAGGGCCGGGGGACCCGGCCGGGGTGGGGGTGCGGTCCGGGCCGTCCCCCGTACGGGAATCGAAACGACTGAAGGGGGATTGAGCATGGGTTCGGCAGTCAGCAGGCCGCTGCATCTGGGGGCGGAGATCGGCGGCGGGGGGAGCGCGGGAGCCGGGGCGGTGGCCGCCCGGGCGCGGCTGGCGGAGAGCGGGGTGCTCGACTTCGTGACCCTCTCCGGGGTGGTGCGCGCGGACGGAGGTTCCGCCGCCCTCGACGTCTTGGCCGAGGTCGCGCCGGAGACGTCCCGGATCGGGCTCGTGCCCACGGTCGGTGTACCGCGGGGCGGGCCCAGCTCCGCACGAGAGGCTCTGGCGGTTCTCGACCGGGACGGCCGGGGGCGCGCGGGGTGGGGAGTCGACGTGTCGACTCCGGGCGCGGAGGCGGTACTCCTCGGGCTGACCGGCGGGGCGGGGGAGCGGCCGGTGACCGTCGTGGACGTGACCGTGTGCGGCACGGGCGGGCTGGCCGTGGCCGCGTACTGCGCGGACGTCGTCGTCGTGCGCGCCTACAGCCCGGGTGAGGCCGGGGTGATGCGCGCCGACCTGCGCAGACGGGCCGCGGCTGCCGGGCGCGACCCCGACGCGCTGCGCATCCTCGCCGCCCTCTCCGTCGACCTCGCGGGCGAGCCGCACCTCGAAGTGCCGCCGTCCCTGGACGCGGAGGCGGTGCGGATCGGGCAGGACGGGGTCGCCCGCTACACCGGGGGGCCCGTCGGGCTCGCCGAGGTGCTCACCCGGTGGCAGGCGGCGGAGGTGGTGGACGGGTTCCACATCACTCCCGTCTCGCCCGACCGTGACCTGGAACGCCTGGTCAACGGCACCGTCACGCTCCTCCAGCACCGCTGTCTGCTGCGGCACTTCTACGCGGGCTCCGCCCTCCGCGACCACCTCGGGCTGCCCGGCCCGGCTCCCGCCCGGTGCGCCGCCGGGAGCCGGGCGTGACAGGGCGCTCGTCCCACACCGGCCGAACAATCCGCCGTATGGAAAGGTTGAACCCATGAGCAGCAGTGATCGAACTCCGCAGACCCCGGGAGCGTACGAGACCGCGCGGCAGGACTGGCAGCGCTGGCACGAGCACCGCGTCGAGACGGTCTCCTCCCCCTACGGGCCCCTCACCCTGACCGGCACCCACTGGCTCGCCGACCACCCGGACGGCCGCATCGACGGCGTGCCGGGGCGGTGGAAGGACGCCGGTACGGAGGTCGTGCTGAGCGCCGAGGCGGCCGACGGCATCAGTGTCGACGGGAAACCGCTGGTGGGAGAGGTGAGTCTCGGCGCGGACCGGGGGCCGATTCCCGAGTCCCGGGTCTCGGCGGGGGAGCGGCGGCTCGTGGTCCTCAGCCGGGAGGGGCTGTGGGCGGTGCGCGACTTCGACCCCGCCTCCGGGGCGCGGCGGGCCTTCGCGGGCATCGAGGCCGGGGCGTACGACCCCGCGTGGGTGCTGCCCGGCCGGTTCGTCCCGTACGAGAAGAGCCGGACCGTGCAGGTGGAGAACGCCGACGGGCGCTCGCGGGGCCTCGGGCTCGCGGGCGAGGTCGTCTTCGCGCACGACGGGACCGAGCACGCGCTGCACGTCGCCGTGGAGGACGACGGCTCGCTGTGGGCGGTCCTCGCGGACGCGGGCAGCGGGGAAAGCAGCTACCGGTTCCGCTTCCTGCGGCCCGCAGCGCCGGACGCCGACGGGGTGGTGAGCGTCGACTTCAACCGGACGCTGCTGCCGCCGTGCGCGTTCGCCGACCACTTCATCTGCCCGTTCCCGCCGCCGGGCAACACGCTGCCGTTCGCGGTGCCGGTCGGAGAACTCAACACATTGACCAAGTAGGCGAGTTGGCGTCCGCCGGGCCGGCGGACGCGGCGCGGCAGCCCCGGTGGCCCCCGTGGCACCGGGGCTGCCGCGCGCCGTGCACCCGTACGCCCGCACACGGCCGAAACACGCCCTTGCGCGCCCCGGCGGGCGCCCGAATACTCCCGAGACAGCGCTTGTCAGGGGCATTGCGGGACCTTCAGTGGCCACAGGGACCCGCCGCACGCCCCGGCTGCGCCTCACGGGCCCCGGGAGATTCCCCACACCGCACCGGGCCCCCGATTCCCCTCGGGAGGAACGACAAGTGAGGAATGAGCGCACCACCCCACACCGCAGCGGAATGGCGAGACGCTTCCGCTTCATGGCCGTGGCGGCAGGACTCGCCGCCACCGCCGCCGTCGCCGTACCGAGCGCCACCGCACAGCCGCACACCTCGAACGCCGCCGTGAGCGCGGCCCAGCTCGCCACCGTCGGAACCGCCGTGCTGCGCGCCGACGTCGCGGGCACCGCCTGGCACGTCGACAAAGCGACCAACACGCTGGTCGTGACCGCCGACAGCACCGTCTCCCGCGCGGAGCTCGCGCGGATCAGGGCGGCCGCCGGCGAGAACGCGCACGCCCTGCGCATCGAGCGCACCCCGGGCAAGTTCTCCAAGCTCCTGTCGGGCGGCGACGCCATCTACGCGCCCTCCTGGCGCTGCTCGCTCGGGTTCAACGTCCGCAAGGGCACCACCTACTACGCGCTGACCGCGGGCCACTGCACCGACGGCAACCCGACCTGGTACGCCAATGCGGCCCGTACGACGAAGATCGGCCCGACCACCGGTTCCAGCTTCCCGGTCAACGACTACGGCATCCTGCGCTACGACAACGCGAACGTCCCCCACCCGGGCACGGTCGGCAGCGTCGACATCACCGGCGCGGGCAACGCCACCCTCAACATGAGCGTCACCCGGCGCGGCTCCACCACCGGCATCCACAGCGGCCGGGTCACCGGCCTGAACGCCACCGTCAACTACGGCGGCGGCGACGTCGTCTACGGCATGATCCGCACCAACGTGTGCGCCGAGCCCGGCGACAGCGGCGGCCCGCTGTACTCCGGCACCACGGCAATCGGTCTGACCTCCGGCGGCAGCGGCAACTGCTCGTCCGGCGGCACGACCTTCTTCCAGCCCGTCACCGAGGCGCTCAGCGCGTACGGGGTCACGATCTTCTAGGTCTCCCCGGCTCCGCCCGGTCGCCGACCGGGCTCCGAAGACTGCAGCCAGCAGCAGACAGGCCCCCGTTCCGGACTGCTCCGGACGGGGGCCTGTCGACTGCCGTCCCGCGGGGTTACCTTCTTCTCAGGACAAGTCCGGAGATACCGGGACCTTGTGACTACTGGGACTCCAGGGGGCCGTGATGGTCGAGGAGTTGGTGTTGGCGGGGGCCGGGGTGGTGAGCGCCGGCGTGGTGTACGTGATGGCGGCGGCCCGCGTGGTCAAGCAGTACGAGCGGGGGGTGGTGTTCCGCCTCGGGCGGCTCAAGGACACCGTGCGGGGGCCGGGGTTCACCATGGTGGTGCCGTTCATCGACCGGCTCGCCAAGGTGAACATGCAGATCGTCACGATGCCCGTGCCCGCCCAGGACGGCATCACGCGCGACAACGTGACGGTGCGCGTCGACGCCGTCATCTACTTCAAGGTCGTCGACGCGGCGGAAGCCCTGGTGCGGGTCGAGGACTACCGGTTCGCCGTCGCGCAGATGGCGCAGACCTCGCTGCGCTCCATCATCGGCAAGAGCGAGCTGGACGATCTGCTGTCCAATCGCGAACAGCTCAACCAGGGTCTTGAGTTGATGATCGACAGCCCGGCGGTGGGCTGGGGCGTGCAGATCGACCGCGTCGAGATCAAGGACGTGTCGCTGCCGGAGACCATGAAGCGGTCGATGGCCCGGCAGGCGGAGGCCGACCGGGAGCGCCGGGCGCGCGTGATCAACGCGGACGCCGAACTCCAGGCGTCGAAGAAGCTGGCGGAGGCGGCGGAAGTCATGTCCGACCAGCCCGCCGCGCTCCAACTGAGGCTGCTCCAGACGGTGGTGGCGGTCGCGGCGGAGAAGAACTCGACGCTGGTGCTGCCGTTCCCGGTGGAGCTGCTGCGGTTCCTGGAGCGGGCGGCTCCGGCTCCCGCACCGGCTCCCGCCCCGGCGCCGCCGTCCCCGTCGGAGCTGTGGCCGGAGCCCGAACCCGAGCCGGAACCCGACAGCGGTCCGGACGCCGAGCCGTGGGCGGAGCCGATCGTCGTACCCATCGAGGAACTCGCCCTGCCCGCGTACCACTTCGACGACGCGACGCGGCTGCCACCGGGCGTGCCCGAGATGCCGCCGGAGCCGCCGGAGCCGCCTACCGGGGTGGCGGATTCCGGTCCGGGGGTGACCGGTACCGGACAGGCGTAGACCTCACCCAGGGGCGGGCACCGATTGCACGGGGTGTTCGCAACTGTGACCGGGCGTTCGCAAAACGGGCACCGCGACGGCATGTCAACAGAATGGGGGCGTGCGGTAGTTGTCGTGTGCGCGTCTGGAAGTCGACCTTGTGTGCTCCCTGTGAGCCTGTGAATAGTGGGGCCACACCCGGGCCCACCCCCACAATTCCGGGCTCGGGACCCCCCACAGGAGGTCATCTGTGAAGCACCGACGCATACCCAAGCGGCGCGCGGCGGCGGTAGGAACCGCCGTCGTCGCCCTGGTCGCCACGGGCATCACCTTCCAGACCGCGAACGCCAGCGAAGGCGCGGCCCCCACGCCGACGCTGAAGACCCTCTCCGTGGCGAGCGCCAACCAGCTCGCGACCTCGCTCACCAAGAAGCTCGGCGCGGACGCCGCCGGGTCGTTCTACGACGCGAAGGCCAAGGCCCTCGTCGTCAACGTCACCGACAAGGCGGCGGCGGAGGCCGTCAAGGCGGCGGGCGGGCAGGCCAGAATCGTCCAGCACACGCTGGCCGAGCTGAAGTCGGCGCGTACGGCGTTGGCGGGCAAGGCGTCCATCCCGGGTACGTCCTGGGCGACCGACCCGGTCAGCAACAAGATCGTCGTCACGGCCGACCGCACGGTGAAGGGCGCCAGCCTCGCCAAGCTCGACAAGGCGGTCAAGGCGCTCGGCTCGAAGGCGCTGCTCAAGCACTCGAAGGGGGAGTTCAAGCCCCTCGTCGCGGGCGGCGACGCCATCTACGGGGGCAGCTCCCGCTGCTCGCTCGGCTTCAACGTCACCAAGGGCGGCGAGCCGCACTTCCTGACGGCCGGGCACTGCACCGCCGAGATCCAGAGCTGGTCGGACAAGCAGGGCGGGTCGGCGATCGGCACCACCGCCGACTCCAAGTTCCCCGGCAATGACTACGGCCTGGTGAAGTACACGGGCGACACCCCGCACCCCAGCGAGGTCAACCTCTACAACGGCAGCACCCAGGCCATCACCAAGGCCGGGGACGCCACCGTCGGCCAGAAGGTGCAGCGCAGCGGCTCCACCACCCAGGTTCACGACGGCGAGGTCACCGGCCTCGACGCCACCGTGAACTACGGCAACGGCCAGGTCGTCAACGGGCTCATCCAGACCACGGTCTGCGCGGAGCCCGGTGACAGCGGCGGTGCGCTGTTCGCGGGCGACACGGCGCTGGGGCTGACGTCGGGGGGAAGTGGGGACTGCTCCGCGGGGGGCGAGACCTTCTTCCAGCCCGTGCCTGCTGCTCTGGCCGCGACGGGTACGCAGATCGGCTGATCCGGAGCTTGACGGGTGAACGATGAGCCCCGGTCCACCACACGGTGGGCCGGGGCTCATCGCTGTGCGGGTGGGTGGCTGGGGTCACTGCCGGGGGCTCTGCCCCCGGACCCCCGCTCCTCAATCGCCGGAGGGGCTCAATTTGTGGCTGAGGTCTCACTGTTCCAGCGAACCGGCTCCGCCGTGAGGTAGCTTGCCCGGGTTCGTGCCGTAAAGGCTGTCCGGAAGATTGCGGGCGCGTGGCCCGCCGCAGCACCCCCGCAACACTCCCTTCGCAATCCACGCACCGCGCCCATTTCCGATTTGCCGGGCGGGAGTTCGCTTGCTGTGATGGCTGCCGACCCACGGCGGAGACCCCGGCCCGTGGGCCCGTCACCGCACTTCAGGAGCACGGCAGCCATGCCCGAAGCCCGTACGACGCCACCACCCCGTGGCCCCTTCGCCGACGCGGTCCGTGCCTTCCGGCGCGACCGCACCGGCATGGTCGCCCTCGCCGTGGTCGTCGGCTGTGTGCTGCTCGCCGTGCTCGCGCCGCTCCTCACTGCCTGGTACGGCAGGAATCCGACCGAGCACTACGGGCAGAACACCCCGGGTCTGCTCAGCGCGGAGGGCCTGCCGATGCTGCCCAACGGGGGCATCTCGGGGGAGTTCTGGTTCGGCCTCGAACCGGGGCTCGGGCGGGACGTGCTCGCCCAACTCCTCTACGGCATGCGGACCTCGCTCCTGGTCGCCGGGGCCTCCACCCTCGTCATCGCCGTACTCGGCATCGTCCTCGGCGTGACCGTCGGATACCTCGGCGGGCTCGCCGACCGGGCCTTCACCTTCCTGTGTGATGTGCTGCTCGCCTTTCCGACGCTGTTGCTGCTGCTGGCGCTCGGGCCGGTGATCCAGACCCGGTTCGTGGACCCGGGCGAGAACGAGCCCGTGTGGATGCAGTTCACCGTCCTCATCCTGGTGTTCGCCGCGTTCGGGTGGGTGCCGCTGGCCCTCGTCCTGCGTACGACCGTGAAGTCCCTGCGGGAGCGGGAGTTCGTCGAGGCGGCCCGCGCGCTCGGCGTCAGCCGCCGCCACCTCGTGTTCCGCGAGCTGCTGCCCAACGTCTGGGCCCCCGTCCTCGTGCACATCAGCCTCGCCCTGCCCGCCGTCGTCACCGCCGAGGCCGCCCTGTCCTTCCTCGGCGTCGGCATCAGCGAACCCGTTCCCGACTGGGGGCGGATGATCTCGCGCGGCGCCGAGGTCTTCTACGACGACCCGACCTACATGGCCTTCCCGGGCGCCGCGATCCTCGTGTTCGTCCTCGCCTTCAACCTCTTCGGCGACGCGGTACGGGACGCACTCGACCCGCGCACCGCCCGCTGAGCCCCTCTCCTCACCCCCCCCGAGCACGTACCGGAGTTCGTCATGCCCAGAATCAGCGTCCGCACCGCAGCCGTCCCGGTCGCCGCCACCGTCGCCGCCCTGCTGCTCTGCTCCTGCTCGGCAGGAGCGGGCGCGGGGCAGCAGGCGAAGACCGACGGCGCCGCGAAGAAGGAGTCCAAGCTCGCCGCCATCATCGGTACGGCGAAGGAGAGCGCGGGCCCCGCCCCCGAGGTCCCCGGCGCCCAGAAGGGCGGCACCCTCAAGGTCCTCAACGTCAACGACTACACGCACCTCGACCCGCAGAAGATCTACAGCGGCGAGACCTACAACACCTCGCTCCTCTGGGGCCGCCAGCTCACCCAGTACCAGGTCGTGGACGGCAAGCCCAAGCTGGTCGGCGACCTCGCCACCGACATCGGGAGGTCCTCCGACGGCGGCAGGACCTGGACCTTCACCCTGAAGGACGGCGTGGCCTGGGAGGACGGGCAGCCGATCACCTCGAAGCACGTGAAGTACGGCATCCAGCGCACCTTCGCCCCCGGCTTCGAGGCGGGCCCCTCCTACTGGCCCACCTGGCTCACCGGCACCCCCGACCTCACCGCCGCCCGCACGGTGTACGGCGGCCCCCAGGACGGCGACCTCAAGGCCATCGAGACCCCCGACGACAAGACGATCGTCTTCCGCTTCCCGCAGCCGCAGGCCGACGTGTCCTTCATGGCCACCCAGTCCTCGTCGTCCCCGGTCCGCCCCGACAAGGACACCGGCTCCGGCTACGACATCAAGCCGTTCGCCTCGGGCCCGTACAAGATCGTCGAGCACAGGAAGAACCAGTCGCTGACGCTGGAGCGCAACCCGCACTGGAAGGCGGAGACCGACCCGATCCGTCACCAGTACGTCGACGGCTACGAGTTCGGCTTCGGCAAGAAGGCCGTCAACTCAGGGCAGGAGATCCTCTCCGGGAACGGGGACGGCGCCCGCACCGCCTCCACCGACCGCGACGGCACCGCCCCCGAACTCTTCAGCGTCGTCGACCGCGACCCGAAGAAGAAGGAACTCCTCGTCGAGGGCCGCCGAGGCGCGTACACCGCGTCCCTCGCCATCAAGAACAGCCGGGTCACCGACCCCGAGGTCCGCAAGGCCATCCACTACCTCTTCCCCCGCGAGCAGGCCCGCCAGGTGATGGGCGGCCCGCGCCTCGGCGAGATCGCCACCACCCTCTCCTCGCCCGCCGTCGCGGGCTGGGAGAAGTACGACCTCTACCCGGTCGCCCCGCAGGGCGACATCGCCAAGGCCAAGGAGCACCTCGCCAAGGCGAAGCAGAAGGTCACCACCCTGACGTACGCGTACGAGTCGAACCCGGTGTACGACCGCGTCGCCCAGGTCCTCGTCGAGGCGTTCGGCAAGGCCGGGATCAAGCTCGTCACCAAGCCGATGACCGACGCCGCCTTCACCGAGCAGGTCTTCCGCGGCCCCGCCCCGTACGACCTGTGGCTCCAGACCAACTCGGTGAACTGGCCGACCCTCTCCACGCTCCTCCCGGAGGGCTACTACGGGAAGCTCGACGCCCTGGAGAACTCCATCCGCTACGACAACCCGGAAGTCGACAAGGAGATCGACCGCATCCGCACCATCCCCGGCATCGAGGAGAAGACCAAGGCGCTCGTCGCCCTGGAGCGGACCGTGATGAAGGACGTCCCGGTCGTCCCCTTCCTCAACTCCGCCACCAGCCAGGTGCACGGCAAGGACGTCGGCGGCGCGGCCATCCACCCGATCTACGGCACGGTCTCCCCGGCCTGGCTGTACCTGAAGAAGTGATCCGCGACCTCTCCGGAGACCTGATTCCATGACCGGCTACGTCCTGCGACGTGCGCTCCAGGCGGCGGCGGTGCTCCTCGTGATCACCGCCGTCACCTTCGGGCTCTTCCACGCAGCCCCCTCCGACCCCGCCCTCACCGCCTGCGGCCCGCAGTGCGACAGCGCCCAGGTCGCCGAACTCCGCATCTCGATGGGCCTCGACCAGCCGATCCTCGCCCAGTTCGCGGACTACCTGCGCGGACTCTTCCTCGGTCGCTCCATCCGCGACCTCGACGGCACGGTCCTGGACTGCGCGGCCCCCTGCCTCGGCTACTCGTACGTCCTCCAACAGCCCGTCCTCGAAGCGGTGCTGGAGCACCTTCCGGCCACCCTGTCGCTGGCCGCCGGAGCCCTCGTGGTGATCGTCGTGCTCGGCGTCGGCGTCGGCTTCACCGCCGCGCTGCGCCGGGGGAGCGCCACCGACCGGCTGCTGTCCGGCTTCACCCTGGTCGGTGCGAGCGTGCAGATCTACTTCCTGGGCTACGTGCTCCAGTACCTCCTCGTCTACACGACGGGCCTCCTGCCGGTCCCCGGCTACACGCCCCTCGGCGAGGACCCGGCCGCCTGGCTCACCGGGCTGCTGCTGCCGTGGCTGGTCCTGGGCTTCGTCAACGCGGCCGTCTTCGCCCGCCTCTCCCGGTCCCAGCTCCTGGAGACCATGCACGAGGGGTACGTGAGGACCGCGCGCGCCAAGGGGATGAGTGCGGTCCGCGCCCACCTGAAGTACACGGCGCGGGGCGCGTCCGGGCCGCTGGTGCAGCTCCTGGGGCTGGAGGTGGGGGTGCTGTTCGGCGGGGCCTTCATCACCGAGACCGTGTTCGGGATCAGTGGGGTGGGGCGGCTCGCCGTCGACTCCGTCCTCCAGAACGACCTGCCGACCGTCGTCGGCACCGTCCTGCTCGCCGCGTTCTTCGTGGTGGTGTTCGTCGCCGTCGCCGACCTGGTGGTGGCCCGTCTCGACCCGAGGGTGAGGCTCGCATGACCGCCGTACTGGCTGCCCGGGACCTGTCCGTCGCCTTCACCGGGAGGGAGGGCGAAGTGACGGCCGTCGACCGGGTCTCCTTCGAGCTGATGCCCGGGGAAGTCCTGGGCCTGGTGGGGGAGTCGGGCTCGGGGAAGTCGACCGTCGGGCTCGCCGCGCTGGGGCTGCACGATCCCGTAAGGACCCGGATCGGCGGAAGCCTGACGGTGTGCGGCACACAGGTCGTGGGTGCTCCGGAGGCGCGGGTGCGGGCGCTGCGGGGCGATCGGATCTCCATGGTCTTCCAGGATGCCCTGGCCGCGCTCTCGCCGTTCCATCCGGTGGGGGAGCAGGTCGCGGAGGCGTACCGGCTGCACCATCCGGCGGCTTCCCGAGCCGAGGCGCGGGAGCGGGCGGGAGCGATGCTGGAGCGGGTCGGGATTCCGGCGGCGCGGGCGCGCGAGTATCCCCATCTCTTCTCGGGCGGGATGCGGCAGCGGGTGATGATCGCCATGGCGTTGGTGAACGACCCCGCGGTGGTCGTGGCGGACGAGCCGACGACCGCGCTCGATGTGCGGGTGCAGCGCCAAGTGATGGATGTGCTGGGGGAGTTGGTGGCCGACAGTGGTACCGCTGTGCTGCTGGTGACCCACGATGTGGGTGTCGTCGCGGAGCGCGCGGACCGGATGCTGGTCATGCGGGGCGGGGTGCTCCTGGAGGAGGGGCCGACGGGGAAGCTCCTTGCGGACGCGAAGCATCCGTACACGAGGGCGTTGATCGGGGCGGCGCCGACGATGGAGTCGGTGCCGGGCACGCGGTTGGCGACGGTGGACGAGCCGTCGCCGTCGGCGGTGCCGGTGCGGGGGGCGGGGCCCGACGCGGGGGCGGTGCTCGCCGAGGTGAAGGGGCTGCGAGTGGAGTTCCCCGTGGCCAGGCGGCTGTTCGGGCGTCGGCCCGAGCCTCGGGTGGCGGTCCGGGACGTGTCGTTGCGCATCGCCGAGGGGGAGACGCTGGGGCTGGTCGGCGAGTCGGGGTCGGGGAAGTCGACCACCGCTCGGGTGCTGGCGGGGTTGCAGCGGCCGACCGCGGGCACGGTGCGGGTGGCGGGGCGGGACATCTCCGGGGCGGCTGATTCAGCTTCCCTGCGGAGGGAGTTGAGCCGGGAGGTGCAGTTGGTCTTCCAGGACCCGTACGCCTCGTTGAATCCGCGCCGGACGGTGGAGCAGATCGTCACCACGCCGCTGACGGTTCACACCTCGTTGGACGCTTCCGAGCGGCGGGAGCGGGCGGCGGAGCTGTTGACGCAGGTCGGACTGAGCCCTGACCAACTGCCGCGCTACCCGCATGAGTTCAGTGGCGGGCAACGGCAGCGGATCGGGATCGCGCGGGCGCTGGCGGTGCGGCCGAAGCTGATCGTGGCGGACGAGCCGGTGTCGGCGCTGGACGTGTCGGTGCAGGCGCAGGTGCTGAATCTGCTGATGGACCTGCGGGACGAGTTCGGGCTGTCGCTGCTGTTCGTGTCCCACGACCTGGCCGTCGTACGGCACTTCTGCGACCACGTCGCGGTCATGCACCAGGGTGAGGTGGTGGAGAGCGGGACGCGGGAGGAGGTGTTCGGGGGGCCTCGGCACGCGTACACACGGGAGTTGTTGGCGGGGGGCATCTTCAGTCCGTCCGGCGTCTGAGGACGCGCGGCGAAGCCATGCAGGGGGCGAGGGGCGTAGCCCCAGGTAGGGACGGCAACCCGGTCGAAGGTGCCCGCCGGGCGGTCCCGGGTCACCAGGCTAGCGTGGGGACAAAACTTGTGAAATCTTTCACAAGCCCTCAAGGGGCTTTAGTCCCTGGGTGTTCGCGCAGGTCACAGGGGGTTGAGTGGAGGAAGTCGGCAATTCGTAAGGACCTTCGGCCTGCCGGTTGAGGGCATTCGTCGATCATTTCCGGGCCGTGACAGGAGTGGAATGGACTCGTCAGCAAGAAGGCCGCAGCGAAGGAGTACCTGTCATGCAGGCCCAGGAGATGGTTGACGGACTCGTCCAGGGGGCACTCGAAGCGCTCGCCGCGTTCGAGGGGCTCGATCAGGAGCAGGTCGACCACATCGTCAAGAAGTCCTCCCTCGCGGCGCTCGCCGCCCACGGAGACCTGGCCCGGCAGGCCGTCGAGGAGACCGGTCGCGGCGTCTTCGAGGACAAGGCCGTCAAGAACCTCTTCGCCTGCGAGCACGTCACGAACTCGATGGCCGGTCTCAGGACCGTCGGCGTCGTCCACCGCGACGAGCTGAACGGCATCACCGAGATCGCCGAGCCGGTCGGCGTGGTCTGCGCGATGACCCCGGTCACCAACCCGACCTCGACCACGATCTTCAAGGCCCTCATCGCCCTGAAGACCCGCAACCCGATCGTCTTCGCCTTCCACCCCTCCGCGCAGAAGTGCTCGTCCGAGGCCGCCCGCATCGTCCGCGACGCCGCCGTCGCCGCCGGAGCACCCGAGGACTGCGTGCAGTGGATCGACGCCCCCTCGATGGAGGCGACGGGGCTGCTGATGAACCACGACGGTGTCTCCACCATCCTCGCCACCGGCGGCAACGCCATGGTCACGTCGGCCTACTCCTGCGGCAAGCCCGCCCTCGGCGTCGGTGCGGGCAACGTTCCCGCGTACATCGCCAGGAGCGGAAAGCTCCAGCGGGCCGTGCACGACGTCGTGCTGTCGAAGGCATTCGACAACGGGATGATCTGCGCCTCCGAGCAGGCCGTCATCCTCGATGCCGAGATCTACGAGGCGGGCATCGCGGAGTTCGAGCGGCTGCACGCGTACGTCCTGAGCGCCGCCGAGAAGACCAAGGTCGAGGAGTTCGTCTTCGGGACGACGGCGTACGCCACGAACTGCGGCGGCGCGAAGCTGAATGCGGCTGTTGTCGGCAAGTCGCCCCAGTGGATCGCCGAGCAGGCCGGGTTCGAGGTTCCCGAGGACGCTTCGATTCTCCTCGCCGAGTGCGCGGAGGTCGGTCCGGCCGAGCCGCTCACGAGGGAGAAGCTGTCCCCGATCCTGGCCGCCCTGAAGGCCGACGACACCGAGCACGGGCTGCGACTGTCGGCCCAGATGGTCGAGTTCGACGGGCTCGGGCACAGCGCCGCCATCCACACCGAGGACGAGGAGCTCGCCGAGGAGTTCGGCAGGCGCGTCAAGGCGGTCCGCGTCATCGTCAACGCGCCCTCCACCTTCGGCGGCATCGGCGACGTCTACAACGCCTTCCTGCCCTCGCTGACCCTCGGCTGCGGCTCGTACGGACACAACTCGGTCTCCAACAACGTGACCGCGGTGAACCTCCTCAACATCAAGCGGATCGGACGGCGCAACACCAACATGCAGTGGTTCAAGGTTCCGCCCAAGATCTACTTCGAGCGCAACTCGCTGCGCTACCTCGGTGAGATGGCCGGGATGAAGCGCGTCACGATCGTGACGGACAAGACGATGAGTGCGCTGGGGTTCGTCCAGAAGGTCACCGACATCCTGGGCGGCCGTGAGGACCGCGTCGTCCTCCAGGTCATCGACACCGTCGAGCCCAACCCCGAGCTGGAGACCGTTAAGGCCGGTGCCGCGCTGATGCGGGACTTCAGGCCGGACACGATCATCGCGCTCGGCGGTGGGTCGCCGATGGACGCGGCGAAGATCATGTGGCTGATGTACGAGCGGCCCGAGGTCGAGTTCGCGGACACGAAGGAGAAGTTCTTCGACGTGCGGAAGCGGGCCTACAAGTTCCCGGCGCTGGGGGAGAAGGCGCAGCTGGTGGCGATTCCGACGACCTCGGGGACGGGGTCGGAGGTGACGCCGTTCGCGGTGATCTCCGATCCGAAGGCGGCGCAGAAGTACCCGCTGGCGGACTATGCGCTCACTCCGAACGTGGCGATCGTCGACCCCACGCTGCCGATGGGGCTTCCGGCGAAGGTCACCGCGGACTCGGGCTTCGACGCTCTGACGCACGCCACTGAGGCGTATGTGTCGGTGTACGCGAACGACTACACCGATGGGCTCTGCCTGCAGGCGATCAAGCTGATCTTCGAGAACCTGGAGCGGTGTGTCGTCGACGGGGCGAACGACCCCGAGGCGCGCGAGAAGATGCACAACGCGTCGACCGTGGCGGGGATGGCCTTCGCCAATGCCTTCCTGGGGCTGGTGCACGCGATGGCGCACACGCTGGGGAACACCTTCTATGTGGCGCACGGGCGTACGAACGCGCTGCTGCTGCCGCACGTGATCCGGCACAACGGGCAGGTGGCGGCGAAGGCCACGCCGTGGCCGAAGGCCGAGGTCTACCAGGCGCCGGAGCGCTTCCAGGCCATCGCGAAGGCGCTGGGGCTGCCGGCCTCGACTCCGGCGGAGGGCGTGGAGTCGTACGCTCGCGCGGTGGAGGAGCTGCGGGCCCGGTGCGGGATTCCGGCGAGCTTCCAGGAGGAGGGCGTCGATGAGAAGGCGTTCTTGGCGGCGCTCCCGCAGCAGGCCCTCAACGCCTACGCCGACCAGTGCGCACCGGCCAACCCGCGGATGCCGATGATCGCGGACATGAAGAACCTCATGACTCGGGCCTACTACGGGAAATAGCCCGAGCCCCGCTGGGCGGGTCGGCCGACCCGTCGGTGTTGGGGGAGCCGGGGGGAGAGGACTGCTTCGCAGCCTCTCCCCCCGGCTCCTGCTCGGTTCTACCTCTTCGGCCAGTACCAGAGGGGTTCGTCGAGGGGGCCCTCGCGGCCGGAGACCGTTGTCTGGCCGAAGTCCTTGGTCAGCTCGATCGTGTTGAGGTCGATCCGGGCCCGGCGGGTGCCCTCCAGCAGGGCGTCCGCGAGCGGGCGGGCGTGGGTGACCACCACCAGCTGGACCGTGCGGCCCGCCGTCAGGATCAGGTCCGCGAGCGGGCGGAGCAGGTCCGGGTGGAGGCTGGTCTCCGGCTCGTTGAGGACGAGGAGGGTGGGCGGGCGGGGGGTGAGGAGCGCCGCCACCCAGAGCAAGTAGCGCAGGGTGCCGTCGGAGAGTTCCGGGGCGCCCAGCGGGCGGAGCAGGCCGTGCTGGTGGAGTTCCAGTTCGAAGCGGCCGCCGTGCGAGGCGACGGAGACCCGGCTGCCGGGGAACGCGGAGTCGATCGCCTCGTCCATCGCGGCGTGGTCGCCGATCTCGCGGATCGTCTGGAGGGCCGCCGCGAGGTCGGAGCCGTCGGCGCTCAGGACCGGGGTGCGGGTGCCGATCTGGGCGGAGCGGGCCGGGGCGTGGGCGTCGGTCCTGACATGGTCGTAGAAGCGCCAGTTGCGGATGCGTTCGCGCAGGAGGAGCAGGTCCGGGGCGAGCTGGGGGTCCGCGACCTCGCTCAGCATGCTGTCGTACGGACGGATCTGCCCCTGCGAGCGGTGCCAGTCGCCGGACGCCGTCCGCACCCGTACGGCAGGGCCCGAGCGTTCCGAGAGGAGCGCCGCCGGGCGCAGCACCGGGCCCGCCCAGGTGCACTCCCGCTTGATCTCCGGGTCCGCGCCGAACATCGAGTGGGCGTCGGGCGGCTGCTGGCCGAAGTCGATCGCGTACCCGAACTCGTCGCCCGCGAAGCCCAGGCGCAGGTTCACCGGGCCCTGGGGGGCCGTCCCCTGCACGGGGTACAGGCCCTCGCGGACCGCGCGGCCGATCTTCTCCGGGCCCGCCCAGAGGGTGGAGTTCAGACCGCCCTCGCGGGCCAGGGCGGCGACCGCTCCGTTGCGGGAGGAGTCGGCGAGCAGGCGCAGGGCGCGGTAGAGGCTGGACTTGCCGGTTCCGTTCGCGCCGGTGACGACGTTGACCCGGCCGAGTTCGACGATCAGTTTGCGCAGGGAGCGGTAGTTCTCGACCGCGAGGGTGGTGAGCATGGGGCGAGTCTGCTCCGTTCGGGCCGGGGCGGTTCGGGCCGGGTCGGCCAGGGCGATGCCGGTCAGGACTCCGGGTGGTCCTCGGGGGCCAGGAAGCGGCCCATGGGGAGGACCGGGCGGCCCCAGGTGCTGGCGAGGACCTGCCCGGCCAGCAGGTACGTCGCCCCTGCCGCCGCGCACAGCCCCGCCCAGCCAGCGATCCGGTTCCAGCCGACGATGCCGGTGAAGCCGAAGCAGGTCATCCCGATGAAGACGACCAGGACGCAGGTGAAGGTGAGGAGCAGGGCCAGGTGGATGCGGAAGCAGGCGAGCCACAGGACGAAGACGACGAAGACCCAGGGGAGGGCGAAGAGGCCGTTCACGTCGCCGCGCAGGGCCGGGTCCGTGGCAGGGAGCACCCACTGGATCAGGACCGCCTTGGCGCACCAGAAGAGGCCGAAGCCGCCGAAGACCGTGGCGTGCCAGGTGTCGCCGCGCTGCGCCTGGAAGAGACCGGCGAGGAGCTGGGCGAGGCCGCCGACGAAGAAGCCGACGACCGGGAGGACGGAGTGGGCGAGCTTCTCCGGGAAGACGCCCGCGTCGATGCCGGTGGCGATGATCGTGACCACGATGAAGCCGGTCAGGCCCAGCGGGCCGAGCTGGGCCTGTGCCGTCGGCTCCATCCGTTTGACGGAGACCGCCTGGGCCGCGGGCCCCGAACGGTGCCCCAGCCCCAGGTTCACGCGCGGTGCCCGGTGTCCAGGGTCGCCCCGCCGGTGCCGTCCGCGCGGTCGTCCGGGTCGGTGTCCAGCAGGACCTCCTCGGGCGAGGGCCTGCGCAGCGACGCCACCGCCATGGTCAGGGCCGCGCCCACGACCGCCCAGGCGGAGAGGACGAGCAGCGGACCCGTGACGTTGTTGCCCTTGAAGTACGCGATCGAGCGCGCCACCCACGTCGCCGCGCCCGGCGGCAGCGCGGGCCCGATGGAGCGCCAGAAGCCCGGCAGCATCGGGCCGGGGAACGCGCCGCCCGCACTCGGGTTGCCGCCGATCACGATGATCAGGATGGCCAGGCCGATGCCGACCACGCCGAAGATGCCCTGGAGGGCGAGCGTGAGGGCGCCGACCGCGAAGACCGTGAGCGCGCCCAGACCCCACAAACCCCACATGCTGCCGGGCAGCGCACCGAGGACCGGACCGGCGATCACCGCGCCGAGGAGGCCGGAGACGACGGAGTACAGGGCCATCGCGCCGAGCCGGATGGCGGCCCGCTTGCGGTTCGCCGGGCGGGCGCCCGCACTGATCGCCAGGATCGCCGCGCACAGGTAGCCGCCGACGCACCAGCCGACCACGAGGTAGAAGGAGCTGAGCCCGTTCGCGTCCTGCGCCGAGGCCGGGGCGATGTCCTTGAAGGTGACCGTCCGCCGCTGCGACGTCGCGACCTCGGTGAAGATCTGCTCCAGTGCGCGGGTCTCGGAACCGCCCTGGCCGGAGGCGACCAGGAGGGTGTCCTGGGTGCCGCCCCTCGGGTCCACCAGGAGCGTCGCGTCGATGTCGCGGTTCAGCATCTCGTCGCGGGCCGCCGCCTCGGAGGCCAGGGGGCGCGGGTCCAGGGGGGAGCCGGGCAGCTTGCGCAGCTGCTCCGTGAACTGCTCCGCCGCCCCGCCCGGCGCGACCACGGCCACCTTGATGTCCCGGGGCTTGGGATGGTGCAGAGCGCCCACGTACGAGGTGATGAACAGCAGTTGCAGGGCCAGGCAGCCGATGACGAGCAGTGCGGCTCGCGGGGTCACGGCGTGCTTCAACTCGTCGGCGAATCTCATGTCCCCACGCTGCTGGGGCAGGCCGCTTCCCGCAGGTGGGGTGGGCCGTACGGGTGAAGGGGGAGGGGTGATTCCGGTTGTGCGGAGTACGTGCCGGTGTGCGGTGACACGGCTCGTGGCGAGGGACGACCCAGCAGCGTGATCCAGGACATGGACCTGCCGGCCGATGGAGGATCTCCGATGAAGTTCAGCTACGTGATGCTGCCTGACTACCCGCTCCAGGACTCCCTCGCCTCGATCCGGCTCGCCGACGAACTCGGCTTCCACGCCTGTTACGCCGCCGACGAGACCTGGCACAAGGACATGTGGTTACTGTTCGCCGCCGCCGCGGGGCAGACCCGGAACATCCGCTTCGGGCCGAGCCTGTCGTCTGTCGTGCTGCGCGAGCCGACCCTGATCGCCCAGTCGCTGGCCACCCTCGACGAGCTTTCCGGAGGGCGCGCCGAGGGCGTGCTGTCGTGCGGGAACTTCGGGCTGCTCGCCCAGTACGGCATCGACTGGGCGAGGACGAAGCCGCTGTCGCGCACGAAGGAGGCGCTGCACGTCGTACGGACCCTGCTGGACGAGGGCACGATCACGTACGACGGCGAGTTCTTCTCGTACGACGGGCTCTTCACCTTCGCGCGGCCCGTGCAGGAGCACCTGCCGGTGCTGCTCGGCGCGATGCGCGGGCCGAAGTCCTTCGAGGCGGCGGGCGAGCTGTCGGACGGCTGCCACCACGCGCTCAGCTACACGCGGGAGGCGTACGACTACGCCGTCAAGCACCTCAGGATCGGTGCGGAGCGTGCCGGGAAGGACTGGCGGAGCCTCGACATCGGGGCGTGGGTGGTCTTCGCGACCGACCGGGACTCCGCGAAGGCGAAGGAGGCGGCCCGCTCCATGGTCGGCATCTACGCCTCCTCCATGCCGGAGGAACAACTGCGCCGCAACGGCGTGGACCCGGCCGAACTCAAGCCGGTCATCGAGGCGATCGCGGCGGGAGACCTGGCGAAGGGCATCGAGCTGACCTCGCCGGAGGTCGCCGAGAAGCTGTCGGTGTCGGGGACGCCCGAGGAGTGCCTGGAGAAGATCCGCACCGAGATCGAGCCCGCCGGGGTCAACCACATGATCTGTGCGATCACCGACAGTGGGCTGGTGAAGGCGTTCACCGGGCGGGAGCTGGCGGGCGTGGCGGACGTGGACGCCCAACTCCGGCTGATCCACGACGAGATCATGCCGCACTGGAAGTAGGGCGACCCGTCAGGGACGCGGGGAACTGCGCGACCGGCCGCGACCGACCCGCACAGTTCCCCGCGAGCTCACAGGTCAGCGACCGTGCCGCCCGCCTGCGGCAGAGCGCTTGCGCACCGAGCCGAACATCACCGCGGCGCCGAGCGCCAACACCGCCGCGCCGCCGACCGCGATGTACGGGGTGGTGGAGTCGCCACCGGTCTCGGCGAGGTTCTCGTCGGGCTTCGCCGGGGTGGCGGCGCCGCCCTGCGGGGCCGGGGCGTTGGCGTCCGTACCGGCGGACGGGGTCTGCGGGGCGGCGGTCCGCACGCCCGCGCCCGTCTTGTGGTCGCTGTCGCCGTGGCCCTTGTGCTCGACCGTCGACTTGCCGGCGCCCGCGGCTATGTCCTGGTCGGACGGCGCGGAGGCGACGGGGGCCGGGGGCGTGGTGCCCGCGCCCGCCTCCGGGCCCTTGCCGCCGGTGTCCTTGCCGAAGACCACGTCGGAGCAGGTGTAGAACGCCTCCGGGCTGTCCGAGCGCTGCCACACGCTGTAGACCAGGTGGCGGCCCGACTTCTGGGGCACGTTGCCCTCGAAGACGTAGTCACCGGCCTCCATCTTCGGGTCGGTGACCGAGGCGAAGGGCTTGGCCTCCAGGTCGGACCACTTCAGGGGCTTCGCCGGGTCGTAGCCGTCCTTGGTGACGTACAGGTAGAAGGAGCCCTTGTGCGGGGCGGTGCCCTTGTAGCGGAAGGTGTGCTTGCCCGCCGCGAGCTTCGAGGACGGCCAGTCGGCGCGCGGCAGGTCCAGGCCCTTGTACTTGTCGTTGCCCGCGGAGCACAGCTTGCCGTCGGGGATGAGGGCCTTGTGGTTGCCCGCCGCGTTCGCGATGTTCACCGCGTTCCAGTCGTAGAACGCCTGGGCGCCGCTGGCGGCGACGGCCGCCTTGCAGGCCGCCGACTTCGGGCTCTCGGGGCCTTCCGCGTAGCAGGCGGAGACCCGGCTGACCGGGTCCGTCATGGAGCCGTGCGCGGCGGCCGGGGAAGCGGCGAGCCCGGTCAGCGCGAGCGGCGCGAGGCCCAGGGCGGCGACGGTGGCGGCTTTGCGGCGGGCAGCGGTCCGACGAGCAGCGGTCATGGTGCGGAACTCCTTGGCAGGGGACGTGTGCGTGGCTGGAGGAGAGGGGGGAGATCTCCCCCGGCGCAACAGCACGCTAGACCCCGGAATCCGCGGAATTCCTTGCGAGGAGCGGGTGATGGTGATCTTTATGGCCCGCTTAAGGAAGCGCTCATCGACGGTTAAGAAGGCGCCCGGAATGGGCAGTTCCGGCCATGCTGATGCTGCGTCACACCACTCGTCGGGACCGTCACACTCACTGGTGCCGCCGCTCCGGCCGCCGGTACCGTCACACCACCCACCGGTACCGTCACACCACCCACCGGTACCGTCACACCCGCCGGTACCGTCACACCACCCACCGGTACCGGCGCTCCGGCCGCCCCGTCCCCCCGTACCGCAGCGTCACCTCGGCCCGCCCGGTCGTCGTGAAGTACTCCAGATACCGGCGCGCGCTCACCCGCGACAGCGCCCCGCCCTCGGCGCACTCCGTCGCCGACAAGCCCTCCGGATGCGCCCGCAGCGTCCGCTCCACCAGCTCCGCCGTGTGCGCGGCCAGGCCCTTCGGCAGCTCCCGCGACCCCGGCGGGCGCGTCCCGAACAGCTGGTCCACGTCCTCCTGCCGGGCCTGCCCGTGCACGGAGAGGGCGTCGAACCGGGTGCGCAGCGAGGCCACGTGCCGCAACTGCTCGCGCAGCGCCGCCTGGTGGAACGGTTTGATCAGGTAGTGCAGCGCCCCGGCCCGCAGCGCCGCCCGTACGATCCCCGCGTCCCGCGCCGCCGTGATGAACAGGGCGTCGGCCGTCGGCCGCCCCGCGTCCAGCGCCTCCGCGGCCCGCAGCTCACGCAGCACGTCGAGGCCGTCCATGTCGGGCAGATACACGTCCAGGAGTACGAGATCGGGGCGCAGCCGCTCGGCCGCGCGCAGGGCGTCGCCGCCGGAGTGGGCCACGCCGACCACCGTAAAACCGTCCATCGCGGACACGCAGCGGCTGTGGACCTTCGCCACCATGAAGTCGTCGTCCACGACCAGCACATTCGTCACCCGGCGAAGGCTAGGCGCGCGACCACAAGGACCACAACGTCCGTTGGTTCCGGAACGGCGACAGCTCCTTAACGCACCGGCAACATGAGCGCACCCCCTCCCCGTAAAGACCCCGTAGAACAACCCCCGAAGAACTGAAGAAAGGCGGCGCCCGTGCGATTGCGCACCCCCCTCGCCCTGGCCGGGGCGGCACTCCTGGTGCTCGTGGGGCCACCGCTGCTCACCACGGGCAGCGGCTCCGACACCGGCACCAAGATCCCCGGCCTGCGCTTCATGGTCCCCAACGCCCCCGGCAGCGGATACGACGTCACCGCCCGCACCGCCGTCAAGAACGCCGAGGAGCACGAGCTCGCCGACGGCGTCGAGGTCTTCAACCTCCCCGGCGCGGGCGGCACCGTCGGCCTCGCCCGGCTCGTCGCCGACCACGGCAACGGCAGGTCCGTGATGTCGATGGGCCTGGGCGTCGTGGGGGCCGTCCACTCCAACAAGGCCCCCAAGACCCTCGCCGACACCACCCCCATCGCCCGGCTCACCGAGGAGCAGGACATCGTGGTGGTCGGCAAGGACTCCCCGTACAAGTCGATCAAGGACCTCGTGGCTGCCTGGAAGGCGCACCCGGCGAAGGTCCCGGTCGGCGGCGGGTCCTCGCCCGGCGGCCCCGACCACCTCGCGCCGATGCTGATGGCGCGCGCCGCCGGGATCAAGCCGAAGGACGTCAACTACGTCCCCTTCGACGGCGGCGGCGAACTCCTCGCCTCCGTCCTCGGCAACAAGGTCGCCTTCGGCGTCTCCGGCGTGGGCGAGTACCTCGACCAGATCAAGGCCGGTGAGCTGCGCCTCCTCGCGGTCACCGGGGCCAAGCGGGTCCCCGGCCTCGACGCGCCGACGCTGCGCGAGTCCGGCATCGACACCGCGTTCACCAACTGGCGCGGGATCGTCGCACCGCCCGGCCTCACCGACGCCGAACGCACCAAGCTGATCGGCCTGTTCGAGAAGCTGCACGCCTCGAAGGGATGGCAGGACTCCTTGAAGAAGAACGGCTGGGACGACGCCTTCCTCACCGGGGACGAGTTCGGCGACTTCCTCGACAAGGAAGACAAGCGCGTCGACTCCGTCCTGAAGGAGCTCGGGCTGTGAACTCCCTGGAGAAATCCCCCAGTTCGATGGACACGTCGAAGCCTCCGGCGCCCCCCGCCGGACGCGCCGCCTGGCTGCGCGAGCACTCCGAACTCGGCGTCAGCGTCCTGCTGTTCGGCATCGGCGTGCTCGTCCTCACCGACGCCCTCACCCTGCACGTCGAAATCGCCCAGCGCGGCCCGGTCGGCCCGACCACCGTGCCGGTCGTCGTCGGCGGCGCCCTGCTCCTGGTCGCCGTACTGCTCGCCGTGGACGTCCTGCGCGGCGGACGCGGCGAGGCCGAGGGCGGCGAGGACATCGACCTCTCCGAGCCCGCCGACTGGCGTACGGTCCTGCTCCTCGCCGGGGTCTTCCTCGGCAACGCCGCACTCATCGGCCCGCTCGGCTTCCCGATCTCCGGCGCGCTCCTCTTCTGGGGCTCCGCGTACGCGCTCGGCAGCCGCCACCACAGCCGGGACCCGCTGATCGCCGCCGGTCTCGCCCTCTTCACCTACTTCGTCTTCAACAACCTGCTGGGCGTCCCGCTCCCCGGCGGCCCCCTGATGGGAGTGCTGTAAACCTCATGGACTCCCTCAGTTCCCTGATGGACGGTTTCGGAACCGCCCTCACCCCGATCAACCTCCTGTGGGCCGCCCTCGGTGTCCTCCTCGGCACCGCCATCGGCGTGCTCCCCGGCATCGGCCCCGCGATGGCGGTGGCGCTGCTGCTCCCCGTGACGTACGGGCTCGAACCCACCGGCGCGTTCATCATGTTCGCGGGCATCTACTACGGCGCGATGTTCGGCGGCTCGACCACCTCGATCCTCCTCAACACCCCCGGCGAGAGCGCGGCGGTCGTCGCCGCCATGGAGGGCCACCCGATGGCCAAGGCGGGACGCGGCGCGCAAGCCCTCGCCGCCGCCGCCATCGGCCACTTCGCGGGCGGCATGATCGGCACGATCCTGCTGGTCGCCCTCGCCCCCGCGGTCGCGGCCCTCGCCGTCGACATCGGCGCACCCGACTACTTCGCGATCATGGTGCTCGCCTTCATCGCGGTCACCTCCGTCCTCGGCTCCTCCCGCATCCGAGGCATCGCCTCCCTCCTCATCGGCCTCACCATCGGGCTCGTCGGCCTCGACCAGATGACGGGGCAGTCCCGTCTCACCTTCGGCTCCCTCGAACTCGCCGACGGCGTGGACGTCGTCATCGTCGCGGTCGGCCTCTTCGCGATCGGCGAGGCCCTCTGGGTCGCCGCCCACCTCCGGCGCGGCGGCGCGGAAGCGATTCCGGTCGGCCGTCCGTGGCTCGGCAAGGCGGACGTCAAGCGCACCTGGAAGTCCTGGCTGCGCGGCCCGCTGATCGGCTTCCCGTTCGGCGCGATCCCGGCGGGCGGCGCGGAGATCCCCACCTTCCTCTCGTACGTGACGGAGAAGCGCCTCTCGAAGCACAAGGACGAGTTCGGCAAGGGCGCCATCGAGGGCGTCGCGGGCCCGGAGTCGGCCGCCTCCGCGTCCGCCGCCGGAACCCTGGTCTCCATGCTCACCCTGGGCCTGCCGACCACCGCCGTCGCCGCGGTCATGCTGGCCGCCTTCCAGCAGTACGGAATCCAGCCGGGCCCGCTCCTCTTCGAGCGGGAACCCGAGCTGGTCTGGGGCCTCATCGCGTCCCTCTTCGTCGGCATGGTCCTGCTCCTGGCGCTGAACCTCCCCCTCGCCCCGCTCTGGGCCAAGCTGCTGCGCATCCCGCGCCCGTACCTCTACGCGGGCATCCTCTTCTTCGCCTCGGTCGGCGCGTACGCGGTCGGCGGCGAAGCCCTCGACCTCGTCGTCCTGCTGATCATCGGCCTGATCGGCTTCGGGATGCGGCGGTACGGACTCCCGGTCCTGCCCGCGGTCATCGGCGTCATCCTCGGCCCGGCCGCCGAACAGCAGTTGCGCCGAGCCCTCCAGATCAGCGACGGCAGTGTGACGGGCCTGGTCAACACGCCCTTCTCGATCACCGTGTACGCGATCGTGCTGCTGCTCCTGGCCTGGCCGTTGCTGCGAAAACTCCCCTCCCCACGCCACCGCTGAGCGGACCCTTCCCTCCTCCGCCTCGCGCCCTGGGGCGGCGGGGCCTTTGCCTCGCCCCCTTGGGCGGCGGGGCGGTTGCTTCGCTTCGCCCCCTTGGGCGGCGGGGCCGCTCACCCAGCCCCCTGGGAGGCGGAGCCTTCCCTCTCCGCTTCCGCCTAGCCTCCTTGCCCGCCCGTTCCGCCCCCGGGGGCGGAACGGGCGGGCAAGGAGGCGGCCCCCTCCGCTCCGGGCCCACCCCGGAGCCGCCCGCCTTTACCTCACCCGATGGGTGCGCCGCACCCGGGTGCGCCTGCGGCGGGCTGCCCCAGACCCACCCCTTCACCTAAACTCGCGAGGCTTGGGGGTCCGTGCGTACGGGCGCGTTGGGGCTGGGCGCGCAGTTCCCCGCGCCCCTAAAGGGGCGCACCCTCCCAGCCCCAGCGGAGCCGGGTGCATACGCGCGGTGGAGCCGCACAGTGACACAGCCCCGCGTCCCAACCGCTCAGGACCGGCTGTCAGTGCCGGATGCCACCATTAGGGCATGAAGCTCGAAAACCGGCATTCCGCGCCCCCACCCCGGCACACCGAGGGGGTCGACGTCCACCTGATCCTGCGCCGGGGCGCGGACGTGCTGCTGGCCAGGCGCGCCAACACGGGATACGCGGACGGGCTGTTGAACAGCCCGTCCGGGCACGTAGAGGACGGTGAGGACGTGCGTACGGCGACGACCCGATCGCGTACGAGGAAGCGGTGAGGGACCGCAAGGTGCCACTGCGCGAGTCCGGAACCTCCGGCTCGCTGCACCACGTCGAGCTCTGGGTGCCGGACCTGGCGGCGGCGGAGCACAGTTGGGGCTGGCTGCTCGGCGAGCTGGACCACGTGCCGTACCAGAACTGGCCGGACGGGCGGAGCTGGCGGCTCGGGAACACGTACGTCGTCCTGGAGCAGTCGCCCGCCCTGCTCGGGGACCGGCACGAACGCCGCGCCCCCGGCCTCAACCACCTCGCCTTCCGCATCCGCGACGCGGCGGCGCTGGACGCGCTGGTGACCGCCGCCCCGGAGCACGGCTGGACCCTGCTCTTCCCGGACCGGCACCCGCACGCCGGAGGGAGTGGTCACCGCGCGGCATACCTGGAGGACCGATACGGATACGAGGTGGAGATCGTGGCCGACAACGACCGGTAGGGGAACGGGTATGCGGTTGGATGGGCCGCATGAGACACGGAGCGCGGAGAGCGTCCGCGGTGCTGCTGCTTCCCCTGCTGCTGACCGCGTGCGGGTCGGAGGTGTTCGGCGGGGCGCAGGCGGACCCGGCCGAGCTGAAGAAGCGGGCGGGGGAGTCCGCGCTGGAACACGTCTACGTCACCGAGATACCCGGGTTCACGCTCGCCGAGCAGTCCGTCAACGTCATCGGCCACGACGGCTTCTCGGGGACGTACGTGTCGCAGCGGGGCGCGCGGGTCCAGCTCTCCGTCGATCGCGGAAAGCTGCCGGAGAACGGCTGCGAAGGCTGCGTGAAGGACGGCGACCACTGGTACAGCTCCACCGGCGGCGAGAGCGTGTACCAGCGGGCCGAGGACGGACACGTCGTGCGCCTCGTCGGCTCGGACGGGGCCGACCGGGCCACCCTCAGGACCGCCGCCGAGAAGGCCCACCACGCGAGCCCGGAGGAGATGGACGCCGTACTGCCCGAGGCGCGCCCGGCGGGCGGGGCCGTCGTCGAGCGGGGAGACCTGCCGCCGAACGGCGACGGGGCTCCCCGCAACGACGTGGGCGTCAGCGGCTGACCAGCAGGTCGGTGAACTCCGGCGTCCGGGCGGCCAGTTCGAGAGCGTCGAGGGTGCGGGACGCCTCGGCCGCCGCCTCGGGGTCGCGCGCGTCGAGACCGCTCTCGGCGAACTCGTCCTCGTCCAGCCGTAGCACGCTGGAGCCGTCCGCCGAACGCCACAGGTCGAGGTCCAGGTCTTCCACCTCGACCGTTCCGTCGGGGTGCACGACGGCGGGCCGGGCCACGTCGCAGTACCACCCCTTCAGCGTGCCGTCCCCCGACCTGACCTCCTTCACCGCGTACCAACGGTCC
Organism: Streptomyces sp. NBC_00237; assembly: GCF_026342435.1. Taxonomy (NCBI): domain Bacteria; kingdom Bacillati; phylum Actinomycetota; class Actinomycetes; order Kitasatosporales; family Streptomycetaceae; genus Streptomyces; species Streptomyces sp. NBC_00237. The sequence goes on from NZ_JAPEMT010000001.1 coordinate 2,744,459, forward strand.
CGCCAGTAGTGCTCGACGAAGACGTCGCCGGGCGCGAACCGCACGAAGCCGAAGTCCTTGACGGTGTCCCGCGCCCAGGAAGCCCGGACCACGAGGTGGGTGCCGTCGTCGGACAGCAGCTCCGCCGGGTAACGGATCTTGAGCCTGCCCGCCTTGGTGAGCGCGATGTGCGTCTGCTGAGCGGGCTGCTCACCCGAGGGAGCGGACATATTCGACCTCCGTGGTGCCGTGTTCGTATCCGAACCAGGTGTTGACGGCCCGCATGGGCCCGTTCGCGTCGTCGTTGCTGGTGATGGCCAACCGGAACCCCGCCGCGCGGGCCTTGCGCAGCGAGTGCACCTTCACGGCCTTGGCCAGGCCCAGCCCCCGGAAGTCCCGGCGGACGCCGGTCATCCCGGACTTGTAGCGGGAGTCGTCGTCCGCGTGGGCCGTGGTGAAGGCGGCGATCCGTCCGTCGGGGGCGACGGCGACGGTGGAGAGCCCCGGTACATGGAGCGGATCGTTCCAGTCGTGGGCCAGCCAGTCCTCGTAGTCGTCGAGGACGACCTGCACGGAGTTCGGCTCGTCCTGGACGACTTCGGCATCCGCTTCGTACAGGGCACGCGGGTCGTCACCGAGAGACACCGTGTCGCGGAGCACGAACCCCGCGGGCAGCGGCGGCGGTCCGGGCAGCCCGCCCGCCGTCAGGTCGAGTCCCAGGAAGTGGAGCGAGTGCCCGGTGAGCGCCCACCCGCGCTTCTTCGCGAAGGCACGCCCCTGCTCGTCCAGCGCCCAGACGCGCAGGGTGACCGCCCCCAGCCCGCTCACGTACTCCTCCGCGTACCGCAGCAGTGCCGAACCGATGCCGCGCCGCCGGTGGCCGGGAGGCACGAGCACACCGGCGAAGGCATGACCGGGCTCGGTGGCCTGATGGTCGATCCCGACCCGCAACACCCCGGCCACCTCCCCGCTCCCGCCGTCCTCCGCGAGCACGAGCCGGTACTCCGAGTCCGGATGGGCGCGGGTCACGCCGGTCTCGACGGATTCGGCGGTGGTCAGGTTGAAGGGGAGGAGAAGTCGGCGGACCCGGAGCACGCTCTCGGCGTCGGAGGTGCCGGGACGGTACTCGCGGATGATCGTTTCGGCGCTCACGACCGGAGAGGGTACGCACGGGAGCCCCCGGGCGCCTCCCCTTTACCGGGTCTACCGGGCGGCGTCGGCCTGCCGGGCAGCGCCGCCCGGAGGGCCGCCGAGCGTGCGGGTGTACTCGACATCCGTGGCGAAGTGCTCGTACCCGAACCAGGTGTTGACGGCGAGCATCGGCGCGTTCTCCTGGTCGTTGGTGGTGAACGCCTCCTCGTAGCCCGCCGCTCGGGCCCTGCGCAGGGAGTCGGACTTGACGGTCTTCGCGAGCCCGAGCCCCTGGAACTCCTTCCGGACCCCGGTGAAGTTCGAGGAGTAGCGCGTCCCGCGATCCGTGTCTGCCAGCGCGAAGGCGGCGACGCGGCCGTCCTCGGTGCGGACGAGGGAGGTGAGGCCGTGGTCGAGGAGCGGGGCGCGCCAGGCGCCGTTGAGCCAGTCCTCGTAGTCGTCGAGCACCGACGTCACCGAGCCCGGCTCGTCGAGGGCGGCCGCCGCGTCGGCCTCGAAGAGGGGGCGCGGGTCGTCGCTGATGTCGGCGGCGCTGCACAGGCTGAACCCGGCGGGCAGCGGCGGGGGTTCCGGAAGCGTCGCGTGCGCCAGGTCGAGGCGCTGGTGGTGCACGGAGTGCCCGGGGGACCAGCCGCGCTTCTCGGCGAAGGCCCGGTCCCGCTCGGCCACCGCCCAGGCGTGCAGGGTGCTCACGCCGAGACCGGTCAGATACGCCTCGGCCCGGCGCAGGAGCTCGGAACCTATGCCGCGCCCCCGGTACGCGGGGTGCACGTGCGGAACGCCGAAGGCGTGGCCCGGCTCGGCGCTCGTGTAGTGCAGACCTGCGTGCAGGGAGCCGACGACCTCGTGGGTGCCGGGGTCCTCGGCGAGGAGGAGCCGGTACTTGCCCGCCGGGTTGGCGGTGGCCATGCCGAGGGAGACGGCGGCGGGGACGGTGACGACGAAGGGGGCGGTGGCCCGGCGGAGCCGGACGACGGACTCGGCGTCGGTGGAGTCGGGGCGGTAATCGCGAATGATCATGTGCATTGCCGGTGAGGGTATCCGGGGGCCCGATGAGTCACAATTCCTTTTGTGACCTTGAAGATTGTCGTGGACTTCGAAGATTCCGCAGCCCCGTACGAGCAGCTTCGCGCGCAGATCTCGGAGCAGGCCCGCTCCGGGGCCCTGCCGGTGGGCTACAAACTGCCGACCGTGCGCGGGCTGGCCGCCGACCTGGGCCTCGCCGCGAACACGGTCGCGAAGGCGTACCGGGCGCTGGAGGGCGACGGGGTGATCGAGACCCGGGGCCGCAACGGGACGTTCGTGGCGGCGGCTGGGGACGCGGCGGAGCGGGAGGCCGCTGCGGCGGCACGGGAGTTCGCGAAGCGGGTACGCAGGCTCGGCCTGAGCCGGGAGGCGGCGCTCGGGGCGGCGGAGGATGCGGTGCGGGCGGCGTACGAGGGCTGAGGGCCCCGTCGGGGGCCGGGGGCCCCGTCGAGGGCTGGGGCAGCCCGCCGCAGGCGCACCCGGAGGCGGGCCGCACTCAGAGGTAGAGCCCCGCCTCCGGGGGGTCGTGCGGCCCCGACACCCCTGTCGAACTCCCGCCCCGCCGCACCGCGTACAGCTCGGCCAGAGTCGTCCCCTCCCGCCCCACCCCCTCCTCAGTCCCCAGCCACGCGACCGACTCCGCCCGCGTCAGCGGTCCCACCTCGATCCGGGCCAAGCAGCGCCCCGGCCGTACCACCGCCGGATGGAGCCGTTCCAGGTCCTCATTGGTCGTGACCCCGACCAGCACGTTCCGCCCCTGCCCCAACAACCCGTCCGTCAGGTTCAGCAACCGCGACAGCGCCTGCCCCGCCGTGTGCTTCGCCTCCCCCCTGATCAGCTCGTCGCAGTCCTCCAGCAACAGCAGCCGCCACCGCGACTTCCCCGTCACCCCGTCGTCCTCGCCGATGGCGATGTCCATCAGGTAGCCCACGTCGTTGAAGAGCCGCTCCGGGTCGAGCACGCAGTCCACCTGGCACCAGTCCCGCCACGACCTGGCCAGCGTCCGCAGCGCCGACGTCTTCCCCGTCCCCGGCGGCCCGTGCAGAAGCAGCAGCCGCCCCGCGATGTCGTCCGGCGTCACCTTCATCAGCCGGTCCATCGCATCGGCCACCGGTGCCGTGTAGTTGGGCCGGACCTCCTCCCACGTTCCGGCCGAGATCTGCCGGGTCGTCCGGTGCGGGCCGCGCCTGGGGGACACGTACCAGAAGCCCATGGTCACGGCCTCCGGCTGCGGCTCCGGCTCGTCCTGGGCCCCGTCCGCCGTCTCGTCGAGGACCTTCGCGGCCAGCTCGGGGGAGGTGGCGGTCACCGTGACATCGGCCCCCCGGTTCCACCGGGACACCAGCAGCGTCCACCCGTCGCCCTGCGCGAGGGTCGCACTCCGGTCGTCGTCCCTGGCCGCACGCAGCACCGTCGCGCCGGACGGCAGGAGCACGGCCCCGGACCGTACGCGGTCGATGGAGCGGCTGTGCGAGTACGGCTGCTCGCCCGTCGCGAACCGCCCCAGGAACAGGGCGTCCACCACGTCCGACGGCGAATCCGAGTCGTCGACGTTCAACCGGATCGGAAGCGCGGACTCCGGAGTCACCGGAGCCGCCGGAGCCGCCGCAGCGGTACTGCCGGGCGGCCCCTCGTGTGCACGGTTCGCAGACATGCCGCACATGATCCGGCACCCGCACGCCCCGCGCACGGACTTTTCCCCCATCACGCCCCGCACCCCACGCGACGCATCACGTCAACGCACGCACCCCCGCAATGCCAACTCCCGCCGCTACCCTGAAAGGTGATGGGACGTCATGGGTGGAACTCGGGGGCACGGCGGTGGCGACTCACCGCGCTGATCGGTGTCGGTGTGGCCGCACTCGCGCTCGTACTGACCATGTGCACGGTCTGGCCGGGCGACTCCGGCAGAGGCGACAGCGGCGGCACGACCACCGACGGGGCGAAGGTGCACGGCACCCCACCGCCCGTTCCCGGCACCCCGAAGGCGGAGCTGGGCTGGGGCTTCACGCACACTCAGTACAGCGTCGACGCGGGCGACGCGGACGCCCGCCGGAGGGCCGAGAAGCTCCTCTCCGCCTCCCGGCTCCCGCAGATCCAGCACCTCATGGGCTGGGGTTCCAACAACCCCGAACCCACCCCGGGCCGCTACCAGTTCGGCGAGATGGACAGCCGCATCGACCTGGTCCGCAGGTCCGGCGGGACACCCGTCGTCACCCTGTGCTGCGCCCCCGACTGGATGAAGGGCGGCAAGGAGGGCGCGGCGAACACCGACTGGTCCCAGCAATCCCTGGAGACCGCGCCCAGCCCCGAGCACTACGCCGACTTCGCCAAGCTCGCCGGGGTGGTGGCCCGCCGCTACCCGGACGTGAAGCACTTCATCGTGTGGAACGAGTTCAAGGGCTTCTTCGACGACAGCGCCAAACGCTGGAACTACGAGGGCTACACCAAGCTCTACAACCTGGTGTACGCCGAGCTGAAGAAGGTCGACAAGGACATCCTCGTCGGCGGCCCCTACCTCGTCATGGACAGCCTCGACCCCCGCGCCACCGAGAACGCCTCCGCCCTCAGGGGCCCCTGGGGCACCATCGACCAGCGCTCCCTCGACGCCTTCACGTACTGGAACGAGAACAAGACCGGCGCCGACTTCGCCGTCGTCGACGGCTCCAGCTACTCCAAGGACGACGAGCTCCTCCCGTCCGACGTCCGCGCCACCGACAAGTTCACGGCCGTCAGCCGCTGGGTGCGCCGGCAGACCGGCGGGAAACTGCCGCTCTGGTGGGCGGAGTACTACGTCGAACCCGGCGACGCCGAGGACGAGCGCGACGGCTGGAGCGAACCCCACCGGGCCGCCGTCCAGGCCGCCGGAATGATCGCCCTCGTCAAGGGCGGCACCGGCACCGCCTTCTACTGGAACCCGCAGAACGAGGGCACGAAGTGCGCGGGCTGTCTGTGGACGTCCACCGAACTCGCCGACGGCGGCCGCGAGTTGCCCATGATGGAGCTGATCTCGCGGTTCGCGAAGGAGTTCCCGCCCGGCACCCGTTACGACGACAAGGTCAAGGTCGCCGCCGACGACGTGCCCAACGTCCGCGTCCTCGCCAGCGGCGCGACGGTCCTCGTCGTGAACACCCTCGACCGCGCCATCGAGGCCGAGGTCGACGGCCAGTCCTTCGACATGAACCCGTACGAGATCCGCTGGCTCACCCGCTGACAGCCGGACGGCCAGCCGGGCGGACAGTCGGGCGGCCAGCCGGGCGGACAGCCAGGCGGAGAGCCGGGCGGCACCGCCCGGCCGTCAGCCCCACACCCCCGACAACGTCAGCAGCCTGATCACCAGCGCCGCCAGCAGCACCGCCATCAGCGGCAGCGCGAACCAGTACGTCGACTGCATCCACTGGAGCTTCCGCACGCTCTCCCGCCGCCCCACGCGCACCACCTCGCGCACCGACAGCAGCAGGATCAGCGCCAGCGCGGCCATCGCGCCCACCACCGACCAGGGCGTCCACGTCACCTGCGGCCCGATCGGCCCCGGATCCGCCGTGGCCACCGGCCCGTCGGCCTGCTTCCTCATCGCGTACAGGGTGGCGTCCGGGTTCGACAGGACCTTCGTCAGCTCCGGCCGCGCGTCGAGGTTGGCCAGCAGCCGCCGCTCCCAGCTCGTCGCGTACCCCGAGTCCATCTGGAGGTAGATGGTCTGGCTGCGGTTGATCAGGAGGTACGAGTTCGGGCCCGCGTCCTTCAGCGCCTTGACCAGCGACGCCACCAGGACCGGGTCGCGCGGGGCCTCCGTCGGCTCGTACTGGACCTTCTCCATGTCCCTCGCGCCCCACGGGAGTGCGGGCGTCACGTTGTCCTTGACGTCGTGGCTCATCCACAGCAGCCGCGCCGTCGGATCGTCGTGCGCGTACACGTACTCCATCGCGGTGACCTCACCCGCCCGCACCCGTTCGAACGCCTCGTTGCCCCACCGCGCCACCAGGAACCCGCCCATCATGACGAGTCCCGCCATCAGCACGGCGAGCGGGGCGAGGCTGGTGCGGTCGGCCTCCCGTTCCTCCCGGCTGACTCCGGTACGGGGGAAGAAGGCGAGGCCCGCGAGCAGGGCCGCGCCCGGCAGCGCGAACATGAAGACGCGCAGGGCCATCTCCCCGCCGTACGACTGCATGGCCAGCATCAGGAAGGGGACGAAGGCCAGCACGATCAGCGAGCGCTCGGCGTAGCCCGCGAAGCGCCGCCGCGAGATGCCCCAGCAGGCCAGCGCCATCATCCCGCCCGCCAGGGCGACCCGGACGTACAGCACCAGCTTGTGCGTGGAGCTGCCGCCCTCGATCCGGCCCGCGACGGACGACGACACGTTGTCGCCCAACCCGCCGATCCCGCCGAAGAGTTCCTCGAAGTGACCCGACCAGTACGGCTCGGCGAAGAACCCGATCCAGACCGCCACCAGCACCGTGAAGAGGATCGGCAGCCCGCGCAGCGTGGACCTGCGGCACATCACCAGCACCAGCAGCACGCCCAGCATCATGAACGGCGTGATCTGGTGCGCCGGTACGGTCCCCGCGAACAGGGCGATCAGCACCACCAGCAGCGTCGCCTTCTCGCGCCGCCCGGACTCGGTCACCTCCGCCTCGCCCGGCCGCCGCCTCGTCCAGATGACGCGCGGCTCGCGGAACCACACCAGCAGGATCGCCACGAAGGCCAGATAGAGGAGGTACGTGTAGCCCTGCGGCGAGAAGTAGTCCTGGCCGACCCAGCCGCTCAGCACGAAGAACCAGGCGCCCGCCCACTTCGCCTTCCAGCTCGCCCGCATCGACTTCATGAGCAGGAACAGCGGCGCCAGGTAGAGGAGTTGCATGACGAGCGGCCACCAGCGGATGACCTCCGTCATGTCGGAGATCCCGCACGCCTCGGCCACGAACGTCGCCGCCGCGAAGAAGCCCGGCCAGCTCCACCGCGCGTCCAGGTCCGGCACCGCCGTGCCCGTGCGGTCGATGTAGTCCATGAACCCGAGGTGCTGCCAGGCCGTCGGGAAGCGCGGCGCGGCCTCCAGGACGGCGGGCAGCGCGTGCAGCGACACCACCGTCGCCAGCAGCCCCGCCGCGAGCAGCACGGTCTTGGGCCGCTCGAACCACAGGAGCGACGCGAACGACACCGCGAGCAGCGCCGCCCCGATCAGAGTGGCCAGCGGCAGTACGGAGATCAGCCCGAGCCCGCCGACCCGGTCGAGGTCCGCCTCGCCGATGCCCCGCACGGGCAGCCAGTACAGCAGCAGGGCGGCCAACAAGAGTCCGCCCAGGACGAGTTCCGGCACGCGCCCGCGCAGGGACGGCAGCGTGAACCGGACCGGGGGAGCGTCCGCAGCCGCCCCAGGGGCCTCGGCGACGGGCTCCGCCGGGGCGGGCTCGGCACTCGCGTCCCCGGACGGCTCGGCCACGGGGGTCGAGGACGTGGAAGCGGAGGACGTGGAAGCGGGGGAGGAGGAAGCGGGGGAGGAGGCGGAGGCGGCCGAGGAGGCGGCCTCGGCATCGGCCTCCGCAGACCTCTCCCCCCGCTCCTGAGGCGTGACGACGGACTTCTCCCCGGTGGGCACGGGCACCTTCAGCGCCCACGTCGGCCGGTGCTCGGCCTTCTGCACCCCACCCGCCGGAGTCTCCGGCCCCCTCCGCACGTCGGGCCTGCGCTCCTGGTGGTCGAAGTCCGCGCTGATGCCCAGGGACAGCGTGGCGGCGTCCCCGATGGCGTTCCGCAGCGCCCAGCGCGGGCCCTCGCGGACCGGTTCCGCCGCTGGGGGGTCCGCCTCGCGCGCGGGTCCCTCCTCGGCCTCCGCCACCGTTTCGCCGGGCTCGTCGACCGGCTCCGCCGTCACCGGCCCGCGCACCACTCCGTACAGCTTGAAAGCCGCTACGGCCGCGATCAACGCGAGGCTCGACACCTCGGCGACGCCCGCGCCCGTCAGCCCCATCCGGGGCAGCAGGAGCAGCGTCAGCCCCAGCACCAGCACGCACAACGCGCCCTGGAGGTAGGCCAGTCCACTGGTGCGGCTCTGCGCGCGCAGTACCGCGAAGTACACCTCTATGACCACCCGCAGCAGCGCGCCCACCGCGAACCAGCGCAGCAGCGGCGTCGCCGCCTCCGCGTACCCGGCACCGAAGACGCGCAGGATGTACGGCGCGCCGAAGAACAGCACCGCCGCCACCGGCACCATCAGCTTCGCCATCTTCTTCAGCGAGGCCCGGCAGTTGCGCGCCAGCGACGCGGGATCGTGCGCGCCCTCCACGGTCAGCGAGGCGCCCATGTTGATCGCGAGCAGGTTGACCGTGCCGCCGATGGTGGTCGTGATGTAGAAGTACGCGTTGTCCGACGAGCTGACCTGCGAGGCGACGATCACCGGCACCAGGTAGACCACGGCCAGCGAGAAGAGGGAGCCCGTGTAGTCACCGGCCAGGAACCGCCCCATCTGCCGCATCGTCGGCGGCTCCGTGAGCCCCTCGGTGGCGGCCACGTGCCGGGGCACCAGTTTGCGGAACACCAGGACGCCCAGCGGAATCACGGACACCGAGATCGCCGCGACCCACGAGACGAACACGCCCGCCGTCGGCACCGACGTCGCGATCAGCACCAGCAGCAGCAGCTTCACCGCCGAGAACACGGTGTTGCCAACCGGCACCCACAGCGCGCTCCGCAGCCCGGTCAGCACCCCGTCCTGGAGCGTCAGCAGCGACCACAGGACGACCGCGAGCACGAACCCGAGCCCGTTCAGCGGCCCGTGCAGGAATCTGTACGAGGGCCCCCAGAAGTCCAGCGTGAGCAGGAAGGTCCCGGCCGCCACCGCGACGACCAGCGAACTTCCCGCGTACGTTCGGAGGACCAGCCGCCCGGTGCGTCTGCCGGAGACCGGGATGAACCGCGCCATCGCCCCCGTGAGGGTGAGCGCGGTCAGCCCGGCGAGCAGCTTCATCGCGGCGATGGCAGCCGACCCCTGACCGACCGCTTCGGGCGCGTAGTACCGCGCGGCGGCCAGCCAGAAGCTCAGGCCGAGGAGCGCGCTGACGCCCGTGTTGAGCATCAGCGCGTAGGCGTTGCGGAAGAGGGGGCTGCTGTTGCGCGGCCCCTTCTTCCCGCCGTCGCCCTTCTCGCTGCCGGGCAGCCGCAGCCGCTTCCCGGCGGTGGCCGGCGCGGTCACCGTCCTGTTCTCCCCGGTGCCGTTCTCGGCCTGAGCGGTGGTCGTGTCAGACACGGCGGTCGGCACCCGCTTCCCGCGCACCTGCTTCTCGTACCAGCCGAAGGGCGGAGCGGGATCTGCGCACCACCGCGTACCCCCGGGTCAGCGCCCGTTCCCTGGCGAAGTCGCGGAAGGTGCCCGCGTTTTCGACCATCCGCTCGAACCGGTCCAGCGGCGTACCGCGCCGCACGGTGATCCGGCGCAGTGCGTACGGCCCCTGCGCGCGCATCGCGAGGTCGTTGTTGACCGCGAGTGCCTGGGCGAACCCCGCGTCGCGCACCGCCCGGCGCACCCGGCGGCTGGAGTAGCCGTACGGGTAGGCCAGCGAGTCGGGACCGCTGCCCAGCTCGTCGGCGACCAGCTCCCGGCAGCGCAGCAGCTCGAACCGCAGCCGCTCGTCGGGGAGTTGGTCGAGCTGCGGGTGGGTGTGGCTGTGCCCGCCGATCTCCGCCCCCGCGTCGGCGAGGGCCCGCACCTGGTCCCAGTCCAGCATGGTGTCCAGCGCGCCGCCCTCGTCGTACCGTCCCTTCAGCCAGCCCGTCGTGACGAACAGGCTGCTGCGGAAGCCGTGTTTGACGAGCGACGGCAGGGCGTGCCGGTGCACGCCCTCGTACCCGTCGTCGAAGGTGATCAGCACGGGCTTCGGCGGCAGCACGACGCGCCCCGACCGCCAGGAGTCCCCCAACTCCCGTGTGGTGACCGGGGTGAAGCCGTTCGCTTCGAGCACGTCCAGCTGCTGGTCGAAGGACTCCGGCGAGACGGAGAGCCCGTACGCGGCCTCCGCGGGCCGGTGCCCGACGGCGTGGTACATCAGGACCGGCACCCGTGCCGCCGAAGCCGAAGCCGAAGCCGAAGCCGAGGCCGTTCCCGTTCCGGTCGTCGCTCTGCTGCCGCTCGTCGTCATGCCTGCGTCGCCCCCTCGCGTCCCTCGCTCTCCCCGCCCGCGCCGTTCTCCCGTACGTGCCGGTGCTCGTGCCCGTCCGGGCCCGTGTCCGGGCCCGTGTCCGGCAGTGGTGCGATCGGCGCGACCGTGAAGCCCCCGCCTCCCCTGCGGGCCCGGACGCTGCCGAGTACGTACCCGCCTGCCGCCGCCGCCACTCCGTACACGATGGCCCCCGCCCGGCCCGCCCCGCCCGGCCGCAGCAGCGCCGCGTCGCGCAGTCCGCGCAGCACGCCCCGGGGGAGTACCCGCGTGGTGTACCGGCGTTCGGACTCCAGCCCCTTGCCCGCACCCACGCTCCGCGCCACGAGCGCTTTCGACAACCCCTCCGCGTACGTACGGGTGCGGAAATAGCCGAACCTTTCCCGCACCACGGGCACCTTGTGGTGGATCACCGCACGGTCGTCGATCAACAGCACCGCATCCGGCAGAGCCTTGCCGAGCCGGATGCACAGCTCGGTCTCCTCGCAGCCCAGCGGCCGTTTGTCGCCGTCCCTGCCGATGCCGGTGGCGAAGCCGCCCGCCGCGTCGAAGGCCGTCCTGCGGAAGGAGGCGTTGCCGCCCAGCACGTTGCGCACCCGCACCTTCCCCGCCGGGATGCCCTTGTACGTACAGCCGACGACCCAGTCGAACTCCTCCGGGAACCAGTGCGGGCGGCCGCCCGACGCCCACGCGGGCATGGTGCGCCCGCCGACCGCCATGACGCGGGGGTCGGCGTACCCGGCGGCGAAGTGGTGCAGCCAGTCCCGCTCGGCCACCGCGTCGTCGTCGAGGAAGGCGACGAGGTCGCCCCGGGCGGCGGCGATCCCCGTGTTGCGGCCCGCGGACAGGCCGCGGGGACCCGCGTTGGCGAGCACCCGCACCGGCTCGGCGCAGTCCTTGTACTCCTTCTCCAGTCGCTCCAGCAGCGCGTGGTTGTGGTCCACGACCAGAAGTGTCTCCACTGCCGGGAGGGACTGCGCGTGCACCGAGGAGACCGCCGCGAGGATGTCCTCCCAGCGGTCCTCGGTGTACACGCAGATCACCACGGAGAAGCCCGAGGCGGTCCGTGCTCTCAAGACACCTCTCCCCGGCCGATGATCCTGCGCGGCGCCACCACGGGAAACGCGGTGTGCCGCTTGCCGCGCTCCTTGAGGATCACCTTGAGCACGCGCAGCCCGTCGCGCACCGCGCTGAGGTTGCTCATGCCGTGGATGCGCTCGAACTCGTGGCTGGGAATCTCCTGCACGCGCAGCCCGGCCTTGACGACCCGGATGTTCATCAGGGTCTCCACCTCGAACCCGGTGCAGTCGAGGTCGATCTTGTCGAGGCAGTGCCGCCAGAAGGCGTTGTAGCCGTAGCAGAGGTCGGTGTACCGGGCGCCGAACTTCTTGTTGACGACCGTGCACAGCACCCAGTTGCCCAGCTTGCGGATGGGCGTCATGTCGTCGGTGCCGCCTCCGTTCGCGAAGCGCGAGCCCTTCGCGAAATCGGCGCCGGAGACGAGTGCGGAGACGTAGCTGACTATCTCGTGGCCGTCCGCGGAACCGTCCGCGTCGACCATCACGATGATGTCGCCCGTGCACGCGGCGAATCCCGCGATGAGCGCGTCGCCCTTGCCCTTTCCGGTCTGCTTGACGACGACCACGTCCGGGCGGAGTTCCCGGGCGACCGCGACGGTGTCGTCGGTGGAATTCCCGTCGACGAGGACGACTTCGTGAATCCATTCCGGCAGCGTCTTGAAGACGTACGGAAGGTTTTCCGCCTCGTTCATGGCGGGGATCACCACGCTGACCGGCGGGGTGATGGCGAGATGCGAAGAGATGGGCCGGTACTTCAGACTTTTCTTGATCGCGCTGTTGCGGCTGTTTCCGTTCGTGGACGGTTCGCCGAGCGGATCTTGTCCCGGTACCGCAGGTCGGAGAAATGAGCTCATGAGTCTTTTCCCTCTCCACCGGTGGACCGCCCGCCCCCGGGCGGTCCGGATGAGTTTCCGGTTTGAAGGGGGGTTTCACCCCGGCCAGGACGGAAGAGAACTCCGTACTGCGTGCTTCGTGCATTCCGTACTGGCTGGGTGAGCTGGCTATTGCTCTGCGCGGATCGCGCCCGGGCAGAGGAAATCCTCGCCGAGCACGGCACCCCCCTACCGCGCTCCCGCTCCGGCCTTGCCCGCGACGCTTGAGCCCTCCCCTAGAGCCGCTTTGCTCGATGTACCGGTGCGGGTGGATGTACGACGGTATTGATGATGAGGACCTTATGGCAAGACCTGGAACGTAGCCTCGCTTTTTTGTGACTTTGGCCGTTCTTCGACGGTCACATACGGAACCGTCCCGATCGGATCTCTCCGATCCGTTTGAGTAACTTGTCCGCCGGTTCGAACAGTTCAGGCCGTTCCACCACCGTATTCCGCAACGCCCTGACAGGCGCGCGATGGGCACGGTGGCCGAATGCGACCGGGTGACGGCGCATCACCCAACCCTCACAAACCTGGATCTCCCGGGTTTTGAGGGAATCCTTGTACTCTTTCTGGCCGCGCCCCAGATCGATGTAGGCGATGCCCTCCGAGGCCGCCGACTCCGCGATCTTGAGCTGCATGAGCAGACCCGGTGAGTACTTCGCGAACTCCGGGTCGTAGGCCGGAAACCAATTCGCGATGATCCTCTCCGACCTCGGGCCGAAGTGCGCCGCGATGGGCCGCCCGTCGGCGTACAGCACCGACAGGAGCCCCGTGAAGGACTCCGTGCGGGTGTGGAAGAGCTGCTCCACGAGGCGGGTGATCCAGTCCTGCGCGAAGCGGTCCGAGCGGCCCGTCCTGCGGTACTGGGCGGACTTCCACCGCATCAGTGTCGCCAGCATCTCCGGGTCCCGCTCGTCGTGCACGTACCGGACCTCGCCGACCCGGCGCCGGAGCCTGCGCTCCTTGGCCAGCGTCGTCTTGAGGAACTTCGGCGCGTGCACGCGCAGATGGTCCAGGTACGCGTCGTACCCGTCCAGCGTGTCTATCACCGGCGAGGCGAACCTGCCCGTCGCCCCGCTCTCGAACCCCGCCTGCCCCTGCGCGAGGTGGTCGAACTCCCAGACCGCGAGCCCGCAGGCGCGCAGCAACCGCTGTGCGTCCCAGGTGAATCCGGGTCTGTGCACGATGCCCTGGCTGTCGGAGACGCCGAGGCCCAGTGCCCGGCCGACGCCGGTCACGGATCTCTGGTACGCGAAGAACGCGGCCGCCTCGCCGTCCTCCCGTACGACCCCGATCCGCACCCCGCGCCGGCATCTGCCCAGCGCCAGCGCGAACTCGGGGGACAGAAAGGGGTTCGCCAGCTCCGGCGAACCGTGCAGATGCGCCTTGGACTGCATGGCCGTCCAGGCCGCCCGGTCCGCCGCCGTGAGCTCACCGGGGCGGTGGACCGTGATGTCGGGGATGTCGGGGATGCCGGGCGCGACCCCGCGCGGCGTGACGCCGGGGGTCTTCCCGTGGGGCTTGTCCACGTCAGGATGCCTGCCTTCTCGCCGTACGGCCGCCTGGACGGCGTACCAGTGTGAGCAGGAAGAGGAGGGCGCTGATCCCGGCGACCGCCGCGACCCCGCCCCTGATCGACCACAGGTGCATGGCCAGCATCGCCTGCGCGACGAGCAGATTGAGCGCAAGTGCCGCTGCTGACGACGCCACCGCACGCCCCAGCGGTTCCAGTCCGCGCAGCCCATGTGCGACGGCGAGGCCGGGGGTCACGACCATGAACACGAGTGCGGACGGCGCGCGCAGCGGCGACGGCATGTCCACGAGGACCAGAAAGGCGCCCGCGGCGGCCACGGCCAGCGCGGCCCCGGCGGCCAGCGGAACGAGTTCGCGGCCCGCTCCGCCGTCCGCTGACGTCTTGTCACTGATGTTCTGCATGGTCTGCATTGGCGACTTTGCCCCCCGACGCGCCGGATGCCGGGCTTCAATGTCGCGCAGGCGGCTCCGTGGCGTCAAGGATGCGGAGAGCACGTGAAGAAGATCCGCGTCGAATGTTCTTGGCATGAACACTACCGGTGAGTACCGGGGGTGGGTACAACTATGGGGCGGCTGCTCACCGTGGTGCGGCCAGCTCAGGGAGGTTCCATGAAACTGACCCGTTTCGCGGCATTCTCGTCCTCGTTCGCGCTCGCCGGAATACTGGCCCTCACCGGGGCGTCGGCGGCGGGCGCGGCCCAGAAGTCGCAGGCCGTCGACTATGTGGCGCTCGGCGACTCCTACTCGTCGGGGGTGGGCGCGGGCAGTTACGACGGCTCCAGCTGCAAGCGCAGCTCCAAGGCGTTCCCCGCCCTGTGGGCGGCTGCGAACGCACCCGCCACCTTCGCGTTCGCCGCGTGCAGCGGCGCCCGTACGGGTGATGTCGTCTCGGGCCAGCTGAGTTCGCTGAGCGCGGCCACCGACCTCGTCAGCGTCACCGTCGGCGGCAACGACGCCGGATTCGCCGACGTCATGACCACCTGCGTCCTCCAGGGCGAGTCCGCGTGCATCAGACGCGTCGAGACGGCCCGCGCGTACGTCGACTCCACGCTCCCCGGCAAGCTCGACTCCGTCTACGACGGCATCAGGGCCAAGGCCCCCGCCGCCCGCGTCGTCGTCCTCGGCTACCCCCGCTTCTACAAGATCGGCGGCAGCTGTTCGGTCGGCCTCAGCGAGAAGTCCCGCACCGCCATCAACAACGCGGCCGACTACCTCAACGCCGCCACCGCCAAGCGCGCCGCCGACCACGGCTTCACCTTCGCCGGCGTCGCCTCCGCCTTCTCGGGCCACGAGATCTGCACCCCGTCCCCGTGGCTGCACAGCCTCAACTGGGGCAACATCGGCGAGTCCTACCACCCCACCGCCGCCGGACAGTCCGGCGGCTACCTCCCGGTCATGACCTCCACGGCCTGACCGTCCGGGGCCCGATCGCGTAAGGCTCGACCGGGCTCGTGGAGACCGGCGGCGAGGTGACCCCGCCCGTGGGGGTGGGGGTCGCCTTGTCGCACGTCACCGAGAACGCGGCCGGGGCGGAGGTCACCGAGCGGGGGCTGCGGACCTTCAGCAGGACCGAGTCCTGCCAGGTCCCGCCCGCCCGGTGCGTCAGCTCGATGTGGTCGACCTGCCGATTCGTCGTTCCGGTGGGGAAGTCCAGCGTCTTCCAGTCGCCGCCCGAGGTCTCCCCGCTGCTGGTCGTCCACTGGTACTCGACCTTCTCGGGCGAGCGGTCGATGGTGATCGTCGCGGAGAACGCGGGCGCCTCGCCCTCCGGCGCCGGACACGGGCCCGAGTAACTGTCGCGCACCGCATGGACGCTCACCCGGACCGTCTGCCGGGGCGGCGGGGTCGTCTTGCCTCCGGTGGTGCCGTCGGTGGTGCTGCCGGTGCCGCCGGCGTCACTGCTCCCGGTGGAGCCACTGCCGCTGCCGGTGCCGTCGTTCCCCTCGGTCGTGGTGCCGGTGCCGCCCGAGGAGCCGGTACTGCTGTCCGTGCCTCCCGAGCCGTTCTGCCCGGCGGTCCCGGCGGTGGCGCCCGGATCGTCCTTCCTGGTCAGTACGTACACCAGCCCCGCGACCGCGAGCAGCAGCACCGCGATGCCGAGCGCGAGGGCCGCGACCCCGCGCCGGGGCTGTTCCCCGCTGGTGGTGGTCGCCGTCTGCCCGCCCGCCGGACCGTACGCACCGCTGCCCGACCCGGCCGACGGCACGGGCACGGGCACCGGCCGAGGCGGCGGCGTCGGCGTCGGCGTCGGACGGTACGGCGTCGACCCCGTGACGGTGGGGCTGCCGTACACCCCGCCGGTGACGGCCGCCGTGCCGCCCGCCGCGACGATCCGCAGCATCCGGTCCGCCTCGGCGCCCGACATCCGCTCCGCCGGGTCCTTGCGCAGCAGTCCCTCCAGCACCGGGCGCAGCGCCCCCGACCGGGTCGGCGGCGGCAGTTCCTCGTCCACCACCGCCCGCAGCGTGGAGAGCGGCGTGTCCAGCCGGAACGGCGAATTCCCCTCCACCGCCGCGTAGAGCAGCACCCCGAGCGACCACAGGTCCGACTCGGGCCCCGCGGCCCGCCCCAGCGCCCGCTCCGGCGCCAGGAACTCCGGCGAGCCGATCAGCTCACCCGTCATCGTCAGGGCGGAGGTCCCCTCGACCATCGCGATGCCGAAGTCGGTCAGCACCACCCGCCCGTCGTTCCCGATGAGTACGTTGCCCGGCTTGACGTCCCGGTGCAGCACGCCCGCCTCGTGCGCGGCCCGCAGCGCGGCCAGCACCTCGGCCCCGATGTGCGCGGCCCGCTGCGGGGTGAGCGAGCCCTCCGCGTCCAGCACGTCCGACAGGCTCAGGCCCCGTACGAGCTCCATCACGATCCACGGGCGGCCGTCCTCGGTCGCCACGTCGTACACGGTGACGACGTTCCGGTGCGAGATCCGGGCCGCCGCCCACGCCTCCCGCTCCAGTCGCTGGTACAGACGCTGCTGGTCGGAGCCCCCGAGACCGGACGGCGCCCGGACCTCCTTCACGGCGACCTCACGCCCCAGCACCTCGTCGCGGGCCCGCCAGACGACGCCCATTCCGCCCTGGCCCAAGGGGGCCAGAAGGCGGTATCGGCCCGTCACCACCCGGTTCTCGTCAGGCACTTCAGTCACAGGACGCATCCCCCGATCCGCGACAGAGCGGCATCATGGTCGAAACCACTCCAAGTTAGCTCAACTCAGCCTCCCTGCCGCCCCCTTGAACAATTACGGTCCGTCAACATCGATACCCCTGTGATGAATCCCGTGGGCGGGATACACGCGTGTCATGACGGGGAGATAGGGTTAACCTGCCCGGTGACGGGTGCCCTCGTACGGGTGGGGAGTGACATGGAACAGATAACGGTGCGCAGCAGGCCCCGGGTGCCTGCCATCACATGCGGGAGCAGTGCGACCAGTTCGCGGCTCGACCGCCACCTCGCGGTGCTCGGCGGCCCTGCCGTCCCGCAGCGCGAGACGGCCGAGGCGACGATGCTGATGCGTGAACTGACCTCGCGTGAGGTGCCGCGCACACGCAACACCAGCAGGGGCATGCGGATCTCCCGCGTCTCGCTGTTCGCGCCGCTCAAGCGGCTCCGCCGGTCCTTGTTCGGCAACCGCGGCTAGACGCGGCGGCCGACCCCGGCACACCAGCGGGCCCGTCCCGCACCGAGCGGGCTTGTCCCGCGTCATACGAAGAGCCGCCCGACTGCCTGTCCATCCGTCATTCCCGGGGCAGTGGGGCGGCTTCGTGCTGCCCGGCCGGACCCGTCCGCTACAGCAGGGCGAACTGGCCGCCGGGCCCCTCCTCGTGGTGGTCGAGCACCGAAGCGGGCCGCCGTACGGACGCCGGGACGGGCAGGACGCCCGCCCCGGTGAGCTCCTCCCGGGTGAGCACGTCGGAGAACTCCGGAGCCCCGTGGGCCAGTTCCGCGTACAGCCCCAGTACCGTCACCAGCTCCAGCAGCTCCGACGACCACTCCTTGGGCCACGCCGAGGGCCGCAGCGCCTCCAGCGGGCCCGCCGCCTCGCCGGTCCGCACCTCGAACCACCGCTCCAGCACCCGCACCCCGCCCGTCTCGAAGGTCCAGGCCGCCTCCGGCACCGGCGAGATCCGTCCCGTACCGCCGATGATCAGGGACGATTCCGCGCGGTCGTACGCGATCGAGCCGGGCCGCGCCGGGACGGCCGCCCGCACATAGGGACGCCGCCCGCCGGGGAGCCGCGGGCGCTCGCCACCCCGCGCACCGCGCAGCAGGAGGGCACGCAGCCGGTGCCCCCGCTCCAGTCCGTGCTGCCACACCTCGGGATCCCGGGGGAGCGGCACGACCGCGCCCCGGGGGGAGGGGCGGGCGGTGGCCAGGGCCCAGGCGAGGACGTCCTCGGGGGCGACCTCGCGGCCGTACCGCTCGCCGAGGAAGGCGGTCAGGCCCGGTGTCAGGTTGGGCTCCCGACCGCCCGGCCTGCGGTACAGGGGCCGGATGCGGCCGGGCCGGCCGGCGGGGGAGTGGCCGTCGGGCAGGAGCGCGGTGGCCAGCAGGGCGGGCCCCGACGACCCGGGAACGTAACCCTGTTCGACGGTGAAGAGCTGATGCGTGGTGTCCAGCACCCGCCACAGCTCCGGGCGGGCGACGTCGATGAGGCGGTGGTCGGGGATCAGCCAGTGCTCGT
Organism: Streptomyces sp. NBC_00237; assembly: GCF_026342435.1. Classification (NCBI taxonomy): domain Bacteria; kingdom Bacillati; phylum Actinomycetota; class Actinomycetes; order Kitasatosporales; family Streptomycetaceae; genus Streptomyces; species Streptomyces sp. NBC_00237. The sequence continues at coordinate 2,762,928 of NZ_JAPEMT010000001.1, forward strand.
CGAAGGGGCCGTGCAGGACGCGCACCGGCTCCGGGCAGCGGACCGACTCGGCGGCGGGCGGGGTGTCCCCTGCCCGAACGCAGCTGAGAGCCAGGGGAAGGGTGGTGGCGGTGCGCTGCCCCGGCAGGGCCGCCACCGAGGTCTGCGGGGTGCGCAGGCGGGTCGGCGCGAAGAGATCGCGCCGGGCCTCGGGCGTCTTCGCCCGTATCACCGCGTCCCAGCGGGCCCGCAGGGACGCGGGGTCGGGGCCGCGCACCCAGCCCCGGCCCAGCCGCAGCGGCGGCACGGACCACGGCATCAGGTCGTCGAGCAGCACGTCGTCGATCGGTGGGGCGGCGGGCGGCAGGGGCCTCTGCGCGGTACCGGAAACATCGCTCACGCCCCGCATCGTAGGCACAGACCCGCGACGCCTTTACTGCGTCGGCGACTCCACGGTCACCGAGAAGGAGAACCGGTCGCCCCGGTAGCGGATGCGCGCCACGTCCACCACGCGCCCCTCGACGTCGTACGTGACGCCCGTGTAGTGCAGGATCGGCGAGCACAGCGGCACCCCGAGGAGCCCGGCCGTCTCCGGGTCGGCGAGTCGGGCCTCGATGGTGTCGGTGATGCGGCTGATGCGTACGCCGACGACGTCGCGCAGCACCTTCGTCATCGGCCAGCGCTCCAGGTCGTCGGCCTTCAGCCGGTCGCCGATCTCCGGACGCACCGCGTTCTCGGCCCAGTTGGTGGGCTCGCCGGTGTCCGCGTCGCGGCGCAGCCGCCGGTACGTCATCACCCGGTCCACGTCGGGGAAGTGCTCGGCGAGGTCCCCGGGCACCGCCACCGGGCCGTGGCTCAGCAGCGTCGTCGGCTCGCCCGACTGCTGGGCCACGATCGCGTCGATCGAGCCGATGAGGCGGCGCGGCGCGCCCCGCCTGGCCCCCGGCTCGATGAACGTGCCCCGCCTGCGGTGCCTGCTGATCAGGCCCTCCGACTCCAGCTCCTTGAGCGCCTGGCGCATGGTCAGCACGCTGACGCCGTAGTGCGCGGCGAGCTGCTCCTCGGTGGGCAGCCGCAGCGAGGCGTCGGGCGTGCGGCCCAGTATCGAGGCGCGCAACGACTGGGAGACCTGGTACCAGAGGGGGAGCTTCCGGTTCAGGACGAGGGAGTCGGGGGCGAAGGCGGTCACGGGGTCTCCGTCGGTCCTGCGGGTACGGGCTACGGGCGGAAGTGTCGCTGAAGACCCTGCCACACCCCGTCGTAGGAGGACTGAAGGTGATCGGCGTTCGCGGCCTGCCCGGTCGCGGTCACCGGCCAGCGCGTCTCGAACATGAACGCCAGACCGTCGTCGATCTTCTGCGGCTTCAGCTCGGCGGCACTCGCCCTGTCGAAGGTCTCCCGGTCGGGGCCGTGCGCCGACATCATGTTGTGCAGCGAGCCGCCGCCGGGCACGAAGCCCCCCTTTCCGGCGGCCTTCGCGTCGTACGCGCCCTCGATGAGGCCCATGTACTCGCTCATGACGTTGCGGTGGAAGTACGGCGGCCGGAACGTGTCCTCGCCGACCAGCCAGCGCGGCGCGAAGACGACGAAGTCGACGCCCGCGAGGCCGGGGGTGTCGGAGGGGGAGGTGAGGACCGTGAAGATCGACGGGTCCGGGTGGTCGTACGAGATGGAGCCGATGGCGTTGAAGCGGTGCAGGTCGTAGACGTACGGGACGTGGTTGCCGTGCCAGGCGACGACGTCGAGCGGGGAGTGGTCGTAGGGGGCCGACCAGAGGTTGCCGCAGAACTTGTTGACGACCTCGACCGGGCCTTCGACCTCCTCGTACGCGGCGACCGGGGCCCGGAAGTCGCGGGCGTTGGCGAGGCCGTTGGCGCCGATGGGGCCGAGGTCGGGGAGCTGGAAGGGCGCGCCGTAGTTCTCGCAGACGTAACCTCGGGCGGTGGCGTCGAGGAGCTCCACGCGGAAGCGGACGCCGCGCGGGATCAGCGCGACCTCGCCGGGCTCGGCGCGCAGCAGGCCGAACTCGGTGCGCAGCAGGAGCCCGCCGCGCTCGGGGACGATCAGCAGCTCGCCGTCGGAGTCGCTGAACACCCGGTCGAGCATGGGGGAGTCGGCGTGGTACAGGTGGATCGCCATGCCCGTGCGCTGCGTGGCGTCGCCGTTGCCGCCGAGCGTCCAGAGACCGGCCAGGAAGTCGGTGCCGGGGGCGGGGTCGGGCAGCGGGTTCCAGCGCAGCCGGTTGGGGTCGGGGACGGTCTCGGCGAAGGGGGCGCTGCGCAGGCCGCCGTTGTCGACGCGCGCGAACGCGGGGTGCGCGGCGGAGGGGCGGATGCGGTACAGCCAGGAGCGGCGGTTGTGCGCGCGGGGCTCGGTGAAGGCGCTGCCGCTGAGCTGCTCGGCGTACAGGCCCAGCGGCGCGCGCTGGGGCGAGTTCCGGCCATCGGGGAGCGCGCCGGGAACGGCCTCGGAGCTGTGTTCGTTGCCGAAGCCCGAGGAGTACGCCAGGCCCTCCGCGGCCTTGCGTGCTGCCTCGACGTGCCGGTCCGTGCCGTTGCCGCTCATCGTCCGCTCCTGGAAAGAGGTAAGGCTCGTCAGGGGAAGGTGGGACCCGTAAAGCAATCCTATGCGTGACAGTAGGATTGCGCGCCCGGAACGTCAACGGTGGGCAAAGGAGTGGGCTGAAACGGGTGGGGTGGGCGCGCGGGGGCGGGAATGCGGACCGGGGGGCGCCGGGGTGTTCCCGTGCCCCTGCGGATGCGGGCGGCACGATGGGGCCCGTGACCCGCGGAGCGGCATGATGGGCCCGTGACCCACGGATACGAGCCCGACGTCCCCCCGGCCGCCGCCGCGCTGCGTCGCGCCCCCGTCCAGCAGCGCAGCGCCGAGCGGCTGACCCGGATCCTCGACGCCTGCGCGGCCCTCCTCGACGAGGTCGGCTACGAGGAACTGAGCACCCGGGCGGTCGCCGCCCGCGCCCACGTGCCCATCGGCTCCGTCTACCGCTTCTTCGGCAACAAACGCGCCATGGCCGACGCCCTCGCCCTGCGCAACCTCGACCACTACGCGGAACGCGTCGGCGCGGGGGTGGTGGGGCTCGCGGGGGGTGACTGGCGCGGCGCGATCGACGTCGTACTCGACGAGTACCTGGCCATGCGCCGTACGGTCCCCGGCTTCACCCTGGTCGACTTCGGCATGCAGATCCCGCTGGGCCGCCCGGCGGACGACTCCAACAGCCGCCTCGCCGACCGCCTCGCCGAACTCCTGGCCGCCCAGATCGGACGCACCCCCGACGTGGCGCTGCGCCGTACCTTCCTGGTGGCCGTGGAGGCGGCCGACGCGGTGCTCCAACTCGCCTTCCGGACCGACCCGTCGGGGGACGCGGCGGTGGTGCGGGAGGCGCGGGAGCTGTTGCGGGCGTATCTGGCGCGGGTGCTGGACTGAGGGGGCGGCGGGGGTCTGGGGCGGGAGCCTGGGGAGCCCCGGGGCCTCGGCGGCGGGCGCCCGCCCGTTCCCTCCATGCGTACCGGTCGGTATGCTCGCGGTGTCCGCATGTACGCCGCCGTGCCTCCGGAGGGCCCCGTGTCCCGCACCGCTCTGCGCATCTGCCCGCTCTGCGAAGCCACGTGCGGACTGACCCTCACCGTCGAGGGGGCCCGCGTCACGGGTGCGCGCGGTGACGCCGACGACGTGTTCAGCCGGGGCTTCATCTGCCCCAAGGGTGCCGCGTTCGGTGAGCTGGACGGCGACCCGGACCGGCTGACCGCTCCACTGATCCGGGTGAACGGGCAACTGGAGAAGGCGAGTTGGGCGGAAGCCTTCGACCTGATCGCCGCCCGCATCCGCCCCGTCGTCGACGAGCACGGGCCGAACGCCGTCGGAGTCGTCCTCGGCAACCCCAACGTGCACACCATGGCCGGAGCGCTCTACCCGCCCGTACTCCTCGGCGCGCTCCGCACCCGCAGCCTCTTCACCGCGTCGACCGTCGACCAGATGCCGAAACACGTCTCCAGCGGCCTGCTCTTCGGTGACCCCTTCGCGATCCCCGTCCCCGATCTGGACCGCACCGACCATCTCCTCCTCATCGGCGCCAACCCCCTGGACTCCAACGGGAGTCTGTGCACCGCCCCCGACTTCCCCGGCAAGCTCAAGGCGCTCAAGGCGCGCGGCGGCACGCTCACCGTCGTCGACCCGCGCCGCACCCGCACCGCCGGACTGGCCGACCGGCACCTCGCGATCCGTCCGGGCGCGGACGCCGCCCTGCTGGCCGCCCTCGCGCACGTGCTCTTCGCGGAGAAGCTCGCCGACCCCGGCCCGCACCTGGCGGACCGCCTCGACGGTCTCGCCGAAGTCGAGGAGGCCGTAAGGGAGTTCACCCCGGAGGCCGTCGCCGCCGTGTGCGAGGTACCGGCGGAGGAGATCCGCGAGGTGGCCCGCGAGCTCGCCTCTGCCCCCACCGCGGCCGTGTACGTCCGCGTGGGCGGTTCCACCGTCGCCTTCGGGACGCTGGCCAACTGGCTCGTCGACGTACTCAACGTTCTGACCGGAAACCTGGACCGGCCGGGCGGCGCGCTCTTCCCGCTCTCCGCGACGTCGTCCGTGGGCCCGCCCTCGCGCAGGGGCTTCGCCCTCGGGCGGTGGCACAGCCGGGTCGGCGGGCACCCCGAGGCCAAGGGCGAACTGCCGCTCGCCGCCCTCGCCCAGGAGATCGCGACACCGGGCGAGGGCCGCGTCCGGGCGCTGATCACCATCGCCGCCAACCCCGTACTCTCCGCCCCGGACGGCGACCGCCTCGACCGCGCCCTCGCCGACGACCTCGAACTGATGATCTCCGTCGACCCCTACCTCAACGAGACCTCGCGGCACGCGGACGTGATCCTGCCGCCCCCGCCGCCGTCGCGCAGCGCCCACTTCGACTTCGTGTTCAACGGCTTCGCCGTCCGCAACCAGGTCCGCTACACGCCCGCACCCGTCGCCCTGGAGACGGGTGCGATGGACGAGTGCGAGATCCACGCCCGACTGGTCCTCGCCGTCAGCGGCATGCACGGGGCGGACCCGTCCGCCGTGGACGACCTGATCATCGACCGCCTCCTCACGAAGGCGGGAGCCCCCACCGGCCTTCCCGACCGCCTCACGGGCGACACGGGCCCCGAACGCGTCCTGGACCTCATGCTGCGCCTGGGCCCCTACGACGGCCTCACCCTGGCCGCTCTCCGCGCCGCCCCGCACGGCATCGACCTGGGTCCGCTGCGGCCCCGCCTGGACCAGGTCCTGCGCACCCGCAGCGGCCGCGTCGAACTCCTCCCGCCCCCGATCGCCGCCGACCTGCCCCGGCTGCGCGCGGCGCTGGACGTGCGACGTCCGGACAACACCCTGCTCCTGGTCGGCCGCAGGCACCTGCGCTCCAACAACAGCTGGATGCACAACCTGCCCGCCCTGAACGGCGGCTCCAACCGCTGCACCCTCCAACTCCACCCGCAGGACGCCGCACGCCTGGGCGTGACGGACGGCTCCCCCGTGCGCATCCGGGGCGCGGGCGGCGAGATCGAGGCCCCGGCGGAGCTGACGGAGACGCTCCGGGCAGGGGTGGTGAGCCTGCCCCACGGCTGGGGCCACGACCGGTCGGGAACGCGCCTCTCGGTGGCCTCGGCCCGCCCCGGCGCCAACGTCAACCAACTCCTGGACGGCACCCTCCTGGACCCCTTGTCGGGAACGGCGGTCCTGAACGGCTTCGAGGTGACGCTCACCCCATCGCCCCTCTAGGGGCACGGAGCCGTATCGACGTGCCCGTCTCCGGCCCCGCCGGGTGAGGGCCCACGGGGTGAGGCCCCGCCGTCTCCGGCCCCGCCCGGAGGCCGGAAGGCCCCTGGCGCCGAAAAACTAACGCCGCTAGTTTGGGGCGGGTACGAGCAGGCAGGACCGACGGACCGGACCGGTGGAGGAACTTCGATGACGGTGCAGGCGCAGAGCGGCATGTACATCGGCGGCGCATGGCGTCCCGCTCTCGGCGAGGACACGATCGCCGTCGTGAACCCCGCCGACGAGCAGGTCATCGCGCACGTTCCGGCGGGAACGGCCGCCGACGTGGACGCGGCGGTGGCCGCGGCACGGGAGGCGTTCCCCGCGTGGGCCGCCACACCGCCCGCCGAACGGGCCGCACTGATCGGCGCGCTGCGCGACGGGCTCGCCGCCCGCAAGGACGAGATCGCGGCGACCGTGACGGCGGAGCTGGGCGCACCGCCCGCCATGGCCGAGGCCGTGCACGCCGGACTGCCGATCATGGTCGCGGGTTCGTACGCCGAACTGGCCGCCACGTACGCCTTCGAGGAGAAGGTGGGCAACTCGACCGTCTACGCGGAGCCGGTGGGGGTCGTCGGGGCGATCACGCCGTGGAACTATCCGCTGCACCAGATCGTTGCCAAAGTGGCTCCCGCTCTGGCGGCGGGCTGCACGGTCGTCCTCAAGCCCGCCGAGGACACCCCGCTGACCGCGCAGCTCTTCGCCCAGGTGGTGCACGAAGCCGGGCTGCCCGGTGGGGTGTTCAACCTCGTGACGGGGCTCGGGCCGGTCGCGGGGCAGGCGCTCGCGGAGCACGCGGGTGTGGACCTGGTGTCGTTCACCGGGTCGACGGCCGTGGGGCGGCGGATCGGGGCGGTCGCGGGTGCGGCCGTGAAGCGGGTCGCGCTGGAGCTGGGCGGCAAGTCGGCGAACGTGATCCTGCCCGGGGCCGATCTGGCGAAGGCGGTCAACGTGGGGGTGGCCAATGTGATGGCCAACTCCGGGCAGACGTGCAGTGCGTGGACGCGGATGCTGGTGCACCGGGACGACTACGAGGCGGCTGTCACGCTGGCCGCGGACGCGGTGGCCAAGTACGCGCCGGGGGAACGGGTGGGGCCGCTCGTCAACGCGAAGCAGCTGGAGCGGGTGCGGGGGTACATCGAGAAGGGGGTCCAGGAGGGCGCCCGGATCGTCGCGGGCGGGGCCGAGGCTCCGCTGGACACGGGCTACTACGTCTCGCCGACCGTGTTCGCCGATGTCACGCCGGAGATGACGATCGCGCAGGAGGAGATCTTCGGTCCGGTGATCTCGATGCTGCGCTACGAGGACGAGGACGACGCGCTGAGGATCGCGAACGGGACGGTGTACGGGTTGGCCGGGGCGGTCTGGGGCGCGGACCGGGAGGCGGCGGTGGGATTCGCGCGGCGGATGGACACCGGGCAGGTGGACATCAACGGGGGGCGGTTCAATCCGCTGGCTCCCTTCGGGGGGTACAAGCAGTCCGGGGTCGGGCGGGAGCTGGGTTCCCACGGGCTGGCGGAGTACCTCCAGACGAAGTCCCTCCAGTTCTGAGACCCGTGCGGTCCTCAGGCCCGTGCGGTGCGCCGTGGCTGGGCGCGCCCACGCGGCCCAGCCGCACACCGCCACAGCCCCGCGCCCCTGGAGGACTGCTTCGCAGCCTCCTCCTCCGCCCCGTGCCGCCGTACGAACTCCAGGAGCCTTGAGATGACCCGTGCCGCCGTCCTTCGTGCCCCGCACACCGCCCTCCAGGTCACCGACATCACCCTCCCCGCCCCGGCCCCCGGCCAGGTTCGTGTCAAGCTGGCCGCCGCCGGGGTCTGTCACTCCGACCTCTCCCTCACCAACGGCACCATGCGTGTCCCCCTCCCCGCCGTCCTCGGACACGAGGGAGCCGGGACCGTGACGGAGGTCGGCGAGGGGGTGGCCCACCTCGCCCCCGGCGACCCCGTCGTCCTCAACTGGGCGCCCTCCTGCGGCACCTGCCACTCCTGCGGACTCGGCGAGGTCTGGCTCTGTGCCGACGCACTCACCGGCGCCGGTGATGTCTATGCCCGTACGGCCGACGACGGCACCGCACTCCACCCCGGCCTCAACGTCGCGGCCTTCGCCGAAGAGACCGTCGTCGCCGCCAACTGCGTCCTGCCCGCCCCGCAGGGAATTCCGCTCACCGACGCCGCCCTGCTCGGGTGCGCCGTGCTCACCGGGTACGGAGCGGTGCACCACAGCGCCCGGGTGCGGGAGGGCGAGACCGTCGTCGTGTACGGGGTGGGAGGGGTCGGACTCGCCGCGATCCAGTCCGCCCGCCTGGCGAAAGCGGGCCAGGTCATCGCCGTCGACGTCTCCCCCGCCAAGGAGGAGCTCGCGCGGCAGGCCGGTGCCACCGACTACCTCGTCGCCTCCGACGCCACCGCCAAGGACGTCCGCAGGCTCACCGGCGGGCACGGCGCCGACGTCGCCGTCGAGTGCGTGGGCCGCGCCGCCACCATCCGTACCGCCTGGGAGTCCACCCGCAGGGGAGGCCGCACCACCGTCGTCGGCATCGGCGGCAAGGACCAGCAGGTCACCTTCAACGCCCTGGAGATCTTCCACTGGGGAAGGACGCTGACCGGCTGCGTGTACGGCAACAGCGACCCGGCCCGTGACCTGCCCGTCCTCGCCGAGCACATCCGGGCGGGCCGCCTCGACCTCGCGTCCATGGTCACCGAGCGCATCACCCTCGACGGCATTCCGGCCGCCTTCGACACGATGCTCGCGGGCAAGGGCGGCCGGGCGCTGGTGGTGTTCTAGGGGGTCAGACCTTCTCCGGGGCGGCCGGGGTCTCCGCGAGCGGCACCTCGGCCCGCCGCGACCGCGACCGGGACACCGCGACGCCCGCCAGGCACACCGCCCCGCCGAGCAGCGTGATCCAACCCGGCACCTCGTCCAGCAGCAGCCACGACATCAGGACCACGATCGCGGGCACGGCGTACGTCGTCGCACCCATCTTCCCGGCCGTCGTGCGCTTCAGCGCGTACGCCCACGTCGTGAAGGCGAGCGCGCTGGGGAAGACGCCCAGGTAGACCATGTTGAGGGTGGCCGAGAGCGGGGCGTGGGACAGACCGTCCACCAGTTGGCCGCTGAAGGGGAGACAGGCCACCGCACCGATCAGGCAGCCGTACGTGGTGGCCTGGAGCGGCGTGGCGTGGGTCAGGGCGGGCTTCTGGGCGACGACCCCTATCGCGTACGTCACGGCGGCCGCGAGGCACAGGGCCACGCCCAGCAGGGACGTTCCGCCACCGCCCGACATCGAGACGCCCACGATCACCGCGCCCGCGAAGGAGACCACCATTCCGGCGACGAGGCGCGGCGGCAGGCCCTCGCCCAGGAACCGGCTGGCGAGCAGGGCCATCAGGATCGGAGCCACGTTCACGACGAGCGACGCCGTGCCCGCGTCGACCAGCTGCTCGCCCCAGTTGAGGGCCACCGCGTACGCGCCGAACCACAGCAGGCCCGACACGATGATGCCGGGCCAGGCCGCCCGGGGCGGCAGGCCCTCGCGGCGCACCAGCAGGATGACCACCAGGACGAGCGAGGCGGTCAGCAGCCGTCCCAGCGCCAGAGCGCCCGGCTCGTAGGACGCGCCCGCGCTGCGGATGGACACGAAGGCCGAGGCCCACAGCACGACCGTGACGGCGGCCGCGACCAGCGCCAGGGGCTCGGAACGGCCCGAAGGGGAGGAGGAGTTGCTCATGCCGCGATGCTAGGGCACGGATACTTCGGTTGTCACCGAAGTATTGACGACTCGATGCCGAGCAGCCCGGCGAAGGCCCGCTCGCCCTCCGGTGTCACCTTGACCGCGCGCTCGCTCCCGATCCGTACGCACCACTTCCGCTCCAGCGCCTGACGGCACAGCTCCGCACCCGCGACGCCCGCCAGGTGGCGTTTGCGTTCCGTCCAGTCCAGGCACGAACTCACCCTCGGGCGGCGGGACGTGACGGCGGAGAGATCGGTGCCCAGGTCGTCGAACCAGGCCAGACCCTCGTCCGTGAGCGCGAAGCCGTTGCCCGTCAGGAGCAGGCCGCGCCGCTCCATCGCCTCCGTGATCGCGATGCCGAGGCGGCCCGCCAGATGGTCGTAACAGGTGCGGCCACGCGCCATCGCGGCACCCGCGCTCGCCGCGCGCAAGGTGTGCGGGGCGTCGCGGCCGGGAATCGCGTACGAGGCCACCGACTCGACCAACTGCGCGGCGTCCGCGTCCGCGAGGCGTACGTACCGGTGACGGCCCTGCCGCTCCTCGGCGAGCAGCCCGGCGGAGACCAGACGGCCCAGGTGCTCGCTGGCGGTGGAGGCCGCGACGCCCGCCTGCCGGGCGAGTTCGCTGGCGGTCCAGGCGCGGCCGTCCAGGAGGGAGAGCAGGAAGACGGCCCGGGTCTCGTCGGACAGCAGGGAGGCGAGGGCGGCGAGCCGGGCCGCGGGGGTCCCGGCCGTGTCGGACGCGGGGGCGGAGGATTTCGGCATTCCTCCAGGGTGCCCTACGGAGGGTTCGGCGTCGGCCGAACCGTCGGGGTCGGGTACTGGCGTGCGCCGGGCTGCGTCCAGGGGCGCGCCAGGGGCGGGCGCATCCGGGGGTGTTGCCGGAGGTGCTTCCAGGGGTGTGTCCGGAGGTGCTTCCAGGGGGGGGGTGCGGTCAGCCCGCCCGCCGCCCCGCGTAGCCCCCCGCCTCGTACTGGCAGCCCAGGCCGTCCAGCAGCGCCCGCAGTCCCGTCTCGAACGCCCCCTCGTCCACCTTCTCCTGGTGGTCCGCGAGCAGGTGCGCCTGGCCGAGGTGCGGGTAGTCCGCCGGGTCGTACGCCGCCTCGTCGTCCACGAAACCGCGCGCGAAGGAACCGAGCGCCGAGCCCGTCACGAAGTACCGCATCAGCGCACCGATGTACGTCGCCTGGGCGGGTGGCCACCCGGCCCGCACCATCGCCCCGAACACCGCGTCGGCGACCCGCAGTCCGGACGGGCGGCGGCCGGGACCCCGGGCCAGCACCGGCACGACGTGCGGGTGCTCGGTGAGCGCCGCGCGGTACGAGAGCGCCCAGTCGTGCAGCGCCGCCCGCCAGTCGCGGACGTCGTCCGCGTCGAACATCGACAGGTCGACCTTCGCGGACACCGTGTCGGCGACCGCCTCCAGGATCTCGTCCTTGGTGCGGAAGTGGTTGTAGAGGGACGGTCCGCTGACCCCGAGTTCCGCCGCGAGCCGCCGGGTGGAGACCGCCGCCAGGCCCTCGGAGTCCACGAGTGCGCGCGCCGTGTCGACGATGCGGTCTCTGCTCAACAGGGGCTTGCGCGGTCGGGCCATGCGGCACATAGTAGGCCCGGAAAACCGAAACTAGCAGTGCTAATTAATTCCTCGACGAATGGGGTCGGTGCCGTGAACCTGGAGCTCAGCGAGGAGCAGAGGGCCGTCCAGCGGCTCGCCCGGGACTTCGTGGCGCGCGAGATCGCCCCGCACGCCGTGGAGTGGGACCGTACCGAGAACGTCGACAAGTCGATCGTGAAGAAGCTGGGCGCGCTCGGCTTCCTCGGCCTCACGGTCCCCGAGGAGTACGGCGGCTCGGGCGGCGACCACCTCGCCTACTGCCTCGTCACCGAGGAACTCGGCCGTGGCGACTCCTCGGTGCGCGGCATCGTCTCCGTGTCGCTCGGACTGGTCGCCAAGACGGTCGCCGCGTGGGGGAGCGAGGAGCAGAAGCGGGAGTGGCTGCCGAGGCTCACCTCAGGCGACGCGATCGGCTGCTTCGGCCTCACCGAGCCCGGCACCGGCTCCGACGCGGGCAACCTGATCACGCGGGCGGTCCGGGACGGCGCCGACTACGTCATCAGCGGCACCAAGACGTTCATCACCAACGGCACCTGGGCCGACGTCGTCCTCCTCTTCGCCCGCTCCACCGACGCCCCCGGCCACCAGGGCGTCACCGCCTTCCTCGTCCCCACGAGCGCCCCCGGCCTCAGCCGCCGCACCCTGCACGGCAAGCTCGGACTGCGCGGCCAGGCCACCGCCGAACTCGTCCTCGACGACGTCCGCGTGCCCGCCTCCGCGATGCTCGGCCCCGAGGGCAAGGGCTTCTCCGTCGCCATGTCGGCACTGGCCAAGGGCCGCATGTCGGTCGCGGCGGGCTGCGTGGGGATCGCGCAGGCGGCGCTGGACGCGGCGCTCTCGTACGCCGGGGAGCGCGAGCAGTTCGGCAAGACCATCGCCCACCACCAGCTCGTCCAGGAGCTGCTCTGCGACATCGCGGTCGACGTCGACGCCGCGCGCCTGCTGACCTGGCGCGTCGCCGATCTGATCGACCGTGGCGAGCCCTTCGCCACCGCCGCGTCCCAGGCCAAGCTCTTCGCCTCCGAGGCCGCCGTCCGCGCGGCGAACAACGCCCTCCAGGTGTACGGCGGTTACGGCTACATCGACGAGTACCCGGCGGGCAAACTCCTGCGCGACGCCCGCGTGATGACCCTCTACGAAGGCACCAGCCAGATTCAGAAACTCGTCATCGGCCGTGCGCTGACCGGGGTTTCGGCCTTCTGAGTACGTATCTGAGTACGGGTACGGATATCCGGCCGCAGTGACGTGGGTCACCCTGTCCGCATGAGCGATCCACAGGTCAAGCAGCAGAACACCGGGGCCTACTACGGTCAGGCCGTCGCATCGTTCGTCGTCGCCATCTCCGCGACCGCCGTCGGCATCTTCTACATCGAGGCCAGCGGCTGGGTGCGGGCCTTCATGGCGATCTCCGTCCTCTACCTCACCACCTCCTGCTTCACCCTCGCCAAGGTGATCCGCGACAAGCAGGAGGCCGGGCAGATCGTCAGCCGGGTCGACCAGGCGCGGCTGGAGAAGATGCTCGCCGAGCACGACCCCTTCACCAAGCTGTAGCACCGGTTCACCAGGCTGTAGCACCGGGCGCCCCGCACGCTAAGCGCTTGCTCAGACGTGCGGGGTATGGTGTGCGTCCTGGTGGTACGGACGGAAGAGGTGCGCGATGGACACGGCGCGGGACGCTGAGGACTCCGCCGACGGCGGGTCGAACGAGGCAACCGCCTGGGGCGAGGTCGCCCCGGAAGCCGCCCGGAGGCTGCTCGTCGCCGCCGTCGGCGCCTTCGCCGAGCGCGGCTACCACGCCACCACCACCCGCGACATCGCCGGACGGGCGGGCATGAGCCCGGCCGCGCTCTACATCCACTACAAGACCAAGGAAGAACTGCTCCACCGGATCAGCCGCATCGGCCACGACAAGGCCCTGCGCATCCTGGAGACCGCCGCCGACGGCGACGGCAGCGCCGCCGAACGCCTCTCGGACGCCGTCGTCACCTTCGTACGGTGGCACGCCGCGCACCACACCACGGCGCGCGTCGTCCAGTACGAGCTGGACGCTCTCGGCGAGGAGCACCGCGCCGAGATAGTGGAACTGCGCCGCCGCAGCGATGCGGCCGTGCGGCGCATCATCAACGACGGGGTGAAGGCGGGGGAGTTCGACGTCCCCGACGTGCCGGGCACCACGCTCGCCGTGCTGTCGCTGTGCATCGACGTGGCCCGCTGGTTCAACGCGGAGGGGCGGCGCACGCCCGACGAGGTCGGCGCGCTCTACGCCGACCTCGTGCTGCGGATGGTGGCCGCGTCCTAGAAGTGCGCGGGGCTCAGAAGTAGTAGCGCGAGATCGACTCGGCCACGCACGCGGGCTTCGCGCCGCCTTCGATCTCGACCGTCACCTTCGCCGTGACCTGCACGCCGCCGCCCGCCTCGGACACGTCGGTCAGCACGGCCGTGGCGCGCAGCCGCGAGCCCACCGGTACCGGCGAGGGGAAACGGACCTTGCCCGTCCCGTAGTTGATGCCCATCTTCATGCCCTCGACCCGCATCACCTGCGGCACGAACAACGGCAGCAGCGACAGCGTCAGATAGCCGTGCGCGATCGTCTTCCCGAACGGGCCCCGGGCCGCCCGCTCCGGGTCCACGTGGATCCACTGGTGGTCGCCGGTCGCGTCGGCGAACAGGTCGATCCGCTTCTGGTCGATCTCCAGCCACTCGCTGTGACCCAGCTCCTCACCGACTCCGGCGGTCAGCTCCGCTGCGGACGTGAAGATCCTCGGCTCGGTCATCCCTGCGCTCCCTCGCTGCTCACATCACTTGATTAAGCGTTTGCTCAGCATGGTTGGGTCCCTGTGTCCGTGTCAACGGAAGTCCACTAGGGTTCACGGAGTGCCGCAGATTCCAGTGAAGATCCATGAACTCACCGTCGGCCAGCTGTCCGCACGCAGCGGGGCCGCCGTGTCCGCCCTGCACTTCTACGAGGCCAAGGGCCTGATCAGCAGCCGTCGCACCTCCGGCAACCAACGCCGGTACGAGCGCGACGCGTTGCGCCGGGTCGCCTTCGTGCGCGCCGCCCAACGGGTCGGCATTCCGCTCGCCACCATCCGCGACGCGCTGGCCGAACTCCCCGAGGAGCGCACGCCCACCCGCGAGGACTGGGCCCGCCTCTCCGAGAACTGGCGCGCGGAACTCGACGCCCGCATCACACAGTTGGGCAGGCTCCGCGACCACCTCACCGACTGCATCGGCTGCGGTTGTCTGTCCCTGGAGACCTGTGTGCTGTCCAACCCGGACGACGTCATCGGCGAACAGCTGTCGGGCTCGCGCCTGATGGGCGAGAAGAAGAGCTGACGGCACGGGGCCGGTCAGCACGGGGTGGTCAGCCCACCTCCACCGGCCACCGAATGTCCCGGGCGGCGCTCACCAGTTGGGCGTTGGACTCCGCGTGCCGCCCGTCCGGGAGCAGCAGCGTGTCCTCCAGGCCGATGCGGGTGGCCAGCCCCAGACGTCTCGCGAGGGCGAGCACCGGCCACGCCCCGCCGCCCTCGCCGTGCAGCAGCATCGGCGCCCCGCGCACCTCGCCCCGGTCCCCGACCGCACCCCGGCGGGAGAGCTCGGCCAGGAACTGGAGCGCGGAGTCCTCAGCGGTGAGCGGATCGGGGTCGGTGACCTCCACCAGCACCCTGAGCGAGCGTTTCGCCACCGGTGACGCGAGGAAGCGCTGCACCCCGTCCGTGCCGGACCACAGCCCGGACTCGACGGCCACGCCGCGCGCGAGCAGGGCTTCGGCGACCTCCTCGGCGCCTGGCTCGTGCCAGTTCACCGAGGCGTGGTCGGGCAGCGCCGTCCAGGACGCGATGCGCTCGACGCGGCGCTGCGGCTCGGGCTCCGTCCACGCGCCGGTCGTCACGCCGACGGGGACGTCCACCACGTTCCGTATCGCCGCGAGGGTGGTCGCCAGCACGTGGGGCGAGAGGGTGTCGTCGCCGCACGGCGTCTTCGGGTGCACATGCACCTCACGGGCCCCAGCGGCCACGGCGGCGGCAGCGGACCGGGCCATGGCGTCCGGCGACACGGGAACGGCCGCTCCGTCGCCGGGACCGCGCTGACCGTTCACACAGACCTGAATCAAGGGCTCGACCATGCATTCGATGGTGACACCCGCCACTGACATTCAGCCATGCACTGAGCATTCGCACGGTTGTCGCGGGGAAACCTACGGATTCGGCCGCCTGCGGGACACCCGCAGGCCGCACGCAGGACACCCGCGACGCGGCGCGCACGCGGCACGCGCGCGCGTGGTGCTCGCAGGGCCCGCATTCATGACCCTTACGGGTGACACGGAGGGCGCGGATGGCACCGGTAGCACGGAGGGCGCGGGGGGCACAGAGGACGCGGGTGACACGGAGGGCGCGGCGCCCCAGGGAAATCCGCCGCGCCCCGCGTGCTCACGCCACTGACGCCAGTTCCTTGCGCCGCACCCTCTTGGCCCGTGCCAGCGCCTCGGGCGTCAGGACGGGCTGCGGCACCAGAATTCCGCATCCCGTGCAGACCGGCCCGAACCACGGCTCGTGGACCAGGTCCTGCTTCCAGACGATCCGGCTCGACGCGCACACCGGACAGTGCTCACCGGGCTCCGACTCCAGAGCGGAGATCAGCCCGCGCAGCACCTCTGCCAGCGACGCCGCCGGATGGGCCGCCGGATCGTCGCACCACGCGACCCCGAAACCGCCCCAGGTCCGCCGGTGCCAGTCGTCGAAGGAGCCCGGCCGCCGCAGCCCTTCGTGCTTCTCGCGCTTGCGGCGCGCGGCGAACTCCACCTCGTACGCGAGCCAGACGGCCCGCGCTTCCTCCAGTTCCTCCAGCGCGGCCACCAGCCGCACCGGGTCGGGCGCTCTGTCCTCGGGACCGAACCCGTGCCGGGTGCACAGGTGGTCCCAGGTCGCCCGGTGCCCGTAAGGGGCGAACCTCTCCAAGCACTTGCGCAGCGAATAGCGCCGCAACGCAAGATCACACCTCGGGTCACGTACCTGTCTCGCGAGACTCCGAAAACCGGCCATCGCACTGCCACCTCCGTCGCTGGTACTTCGGCGTCGATGAATGGACGTACGGGTGCCCGTTTCGGCTCCATCGAAAATCCGATGGGCCCCATCAGGGATCAATTGGTCCCGATTCGCACGCATCTCTCCCGTCGCTGTCCACCCCTCCGTCACGCGAGGTCCACGGCTCCTTGCTCGCGTGGTCCGTCGTTCACGACCGGCAGGCTCTCGGTCGGTGCATGAGGCAGCCCATGGGCGGGGTGGCTGATGCCGCGACGTGGGACATCCCGTGAGACGTATGAGGTCAGCGGTACAGGAGGTGCTCCCGCCGGATCTTGCGGAACGCCGCCAGGTCCGCCTGCCAGGCGCCCACCACCTCGTCCGTCCCCGCTCCCGCGTCGATCATGGTCCGTACGCGGGTGTTGCCGGTGAGCTTGTCGATCCAGTTGTCCGGCCGCCAGGCGAAGCCGCTCCACGACTTCTTCGCCGTCACCAGCAGGGCGATGCCGGTGCGCACGGGATCGAACGACTCCCGGTCGTGGACGTGCAGTTGGACGCCCCCGACCGTCTTCCCCTGGAACTTCGAGAACGTCGGCGCGAAGTACGCCTCCCGGAACCGCACCCCCGCCAGCCGCTCCGCGTTCGCCGCCTGTGCCCACCGCCGGTCGACGCCCTCCGCGCCCAGCAGCTCGAACGGGCGGGTCGTGCCACGCCCCTCCGACAGGTTCGTCCCCTCGAAGAGGCACGTGCCGGAGTACACCAACGCGGTGTCCGCCGTCGGCATGTTGGGGCTCGGCGGCACCCACGGCAGCCCCGTCGCGTCGAAGAAGTCGCCGCGCCGCCACCCCGACATCCGCACCACCTCCAGCGGCACCGGCTTCGCCAGGAACTCCGCGTTGAACAACAGGGCCAGCTCCGCCACCGTCATCCCGTGCGCCTGCGCGATCGGCTCCCGCCCGACGAACGTCGCGAACGCCCGGTCGAGGACCGGCCCGAGCGCCGCCCGCCCCGTCACCGGATTCGGCCGGTCGAGCACCACGAAGCGCTTGCCCGCGAGGGAGGCCGCCACCATGCAGTCGTACAGCGTCCAGATGTACGTGTAGAAGCGTGCGCCCGCGTCCTGGATGTCGAAGACGACGGTGTCCACGCCGGACGCCGTGAAGACGTCCGCCAGTGCCTGCCCGCTCTTGAGGTACGTGTCGTACACGGGCAGCCCGGTCGCCGGATCGTCGTAGCGCCCCTCGCTGCCGCCCGCCTGCGCGGTGCCCCGGAAGCCGTGCTCGGGGCCGAACACGGCGGTGAGGTTCACCCGGTCGTCCGCGTGCATGACGTCGACGACGTGCCGGACGTCGGCCGTGACGCCGGTGGGGTTGGTGACGATGCCGACCTCGCGGCCGCGCAGCAGCCGGTACCCGTCGGCGGCGAGCCGGTCGAATCCGGTACGGACCCGGGAGCCGTCCCCGTGACGCGGCTCCTGGTACGCCCGTTCCCGCGCCTGCGCCGAACCGCTCCCGGCGGCGAGCGCCCCCACCGTGCCGCCGCCCGCCGCCAGCAGCCCTCTTCTGGACAAGCCCATCCGTGCCACCTCCGCGCTCGGACGCCCGGACTCGCACCGGACGTCTCCCGGACCCTCCTGTGCGCCGCGCCTGCCCTGCGGCACGTCCGCGCACGCTAGCCCCTGTGTGCTCCCCGCGGAACGCAGCGCGCCCCGGATCTTGTGCGTACACCCCTTTCCCCGCTTCATACCGACTGGTTAGTCTGCTGGGGAAGTCGGCATGGAGAGGCAGGCCCCGGATGGATGCGGTGCAGGGCGCGACGGTCGTGGTCACGGGTGCGGGAGGCGGCATCGGAGCCGCCCTGGCCCGCAGGTTCACGGCCGAGGGTGCCCGGGTCGTGGTCAACGACCTGGACGCGGGCAAGGCCAAGGCGGTCGCCGAGGAGATCGGCGCGGTCGCCGTCCCCGGAGACGCCTCCGGAATCATCGAGGAGGCCCGCGAGGCACTGGGCGGCCGGATCGACGTGTACTGCGCCAACGCGGGAGTCGGCTGCGGCGGCGACCCGTTCGCGGAAGACCTCTGGGAACTCGCCTGGGACGTCAACGTGATGGCGCACGTCCGCGCCGCCCGTGCGCTGATCCCGGAGTGGGTGGAGCGCGGGAGCGGCCGGTTCGTGTCCACGGTGTCCGCCGCCGGGCTGCTGACGATGATCGGGGCGGCCCCCTACAGCGTGACCAAGCACGGGGCACTGGCCTTCGCCGAGTGGCTGTCGCTGACGTACCGCCACAAGGGTCTGAAGGTCCATGCGATCTGCCCCCAAGGGGTACGGACGGACATGCTGACCTCCGCCGGATCGGCGGGCGACCTGGTGCTCGCCCCGACCGCCATCGAGCCCGAGGACGTCGCCGACGCCCTCTTCGCGGGCATGGAGGCCGACCGCTTCCTGATCCTGCCGCACCCCGAAGTGGCGGACTACTACGCGGCGCGTGCGGGAGACCCGGACCGGTGGCTGACCGGGATGAACCAACTTCAGCAGAAGTGGGAAGGGACGGGGAAATGACGGAGGCCCTGTCCGACGCCGTCACATATCCGCGCGAGGTGGTGGTCCTGCCGGAGCTCCCCAAGACCGCGAGTGGGAAGATCCTCCGGCGGGAACTGCGTTCTCAGAACCAGCAGTAGCACTAGCGGCTCGCACATGTACGACCACTCTTCACGCATCATGCGCACAGGCAAGGCAGGTAGCGGCACATGGCCAGGACGACCGAACCCGGCGGCACTCCCGTCCCGCAGCGGCTGCTGGCCGCCGCCACCCGGCTCTTCGCCGAACGCGGCTACGACAGGACGTCGGTCCAGGAGATCGTGGAGGCGGCGGGCGTCACCAAGGGCGCCCTCTACCACTACTTCGGCTCCAAGGACGACCTGCTGCACGAGGTGTACGGGAGGGTGCTGCGCCTCCAGCAGGAACGCCTCGACGCCTTCGCCGACGCGGACGCACCCGTCGAGGACCGGCTCCGGGACGCCGCCGCCGACGTCGTCGTCACGACCATCGAGAACCTCGACGACGCGTCGATCTTCTTCCGCTCCATGCACCACCTGAGCCCCGAGAAGGACAAGCAGGTCCGCTCCGAACGCCGCCGCTACCACGAACGCTTCCGCGCCCTGGTGGAGGAGGGGCAACGCAGCGGCGTCTTCTCCACGGCCACCCCCGCCGACCTGGTCGTCGACTACCACTTCGGCTCGGTCCACCACCTGTCGACGTGGTACCGCCCGGACGGCCCGCTCACCCCCCAGCAGGTCGCCGGTCACCTGGCCGACCTCCTGCTGAGGGCGCTGCGCCCGTAGCCCCCCGGCACGACAGGGGCGCGGAGCCGTGCCGGCCCCGCGCCCCGCTTCTGCTCCTGTGCGCCTCAGCCGAGCGGCAGGACCTTCCGCCCCCACGTCTCGTTGGTCACCGTCGCGAAGGAGGTGTACCAGGCGAAGCCCGCGGTCAGCAGTCCCAGCCAGCCACCGATGTGCCCCAGCGTCGGGTTCTGCGCGAAGTCCCCGAGCGCCAGGAACAAGAACGTCAGCGTCAGCGTGGCGAAGATCAGCCGGTGCGCCACGTCCAGCTTCAGCGCCGCCACCGTCATGTACAGCGTGAACACGAACCACGCGATCAGGAACAGCCCCGTCGCCAGGTGCGCGTCCTCCTTCGGCAGCCCCGGCACGACGAACTTCACGTACCCGGCGAAGGCCATCCAGAAGGACCCGTACGACACGAACGCCGTCGCCCCGAACGTGTTCCCCCGCCGGAACTCGAAGAGCCCCGCCGCGAACTGCGCCAGCCCGCCGTAGAACAGCGCCAGCGGCAGCACGACCGCGCTCAGCGCGGCGTTCGAGACCAGGCCCGAGTTGAACATGCTGAGCACGAACGTGGTCAGCGCGAACGCGGCCAGCCCGAGCGGACCGGGGTTGGCGATCTTGACAATCGCGGGTGCGGCGGGTGCGGCGGGTGCGGCAGACGCGGCGGGCGCGGCAGACGCGGCGGGAGCTGCGGGGGCGTGAGACATGGGGCGGCACTTTCGCATGGACGGCCTCAACTTCGGCTTCGAATGCAAGGCCGAACGAGGTGTGACCCATCGAACTTACCGGGCGATTCGGTCGTAACCTGACGAAAAGTGGCCCCTGTGGCCGGGATCTCAGTCCCGGCCACAGGGGCCACTCGGCCCTACCGCCGCCCCGAAAGGCCCTGCCGAGGCCCTACACGTACTTCTTCAGTTCCCGCCGCGCCAGCGACCTCTGATGCACCTCGTCCGGCCCGTCCGCCAGCCGCAGCGTCCGCGCCGCCGCCCACAGCTCCGCCAGCGGATAGTCCTGGCTCACGCCCCCCGCCCCGTACAGCTGCACCGCGTCATCGATGATCCCGAGCACCGCCCGAGGTGTCGCGATCTTGATCGCCTGGATCTCCGTGTGCGCACCCCGGTTGCCGGCCGTGTCCATCAGCCAGGCCGTCTTCAGCACCAGCAGCCGCAGCTGCTCCACGGTCACCCGCGCGTCCGCGATCCAGTTCTGTACGACACCCTGCTGGGCGAGGGGCTTCCCGAAGGCGGTGCGCGCCACCGCCCTCCGGCACATCAGCTCGACGGCCCGCTCCGCCATCCCGATCAGCCGCATGCAGTGGTGGATGCGCCCGGGGCCGAGCCGCGCCTGCGCGATGGCGAAGCCGCCGCCCTCCTCGCCGACCAGGTTCGCGGCGGGCACCCGTACACCGTCGAAGACCACCTCCGCATGCCCCCCGTGGGAGTGGTCCTCGTACCCGTACACCTGCATCGCCCGGCGGATCTCCACGCCGGGCGTGTCGCGCGGCACCAGGATCATCGACTGCTGGCGGCGCACGTCGTCGCCGTCCGGGTCGGTCTTGCCCATCACGATGAAGACCTTGCAGTCCGGGTTCATCGCCCCGGAGATGTACCACTTGCGTCCGGTGACGACGTACTCGGACCCGTCGGCGGACCGCTCGATCCGCGTCTCGATGTTCGTCGCGTCCGACGACGCCACCTCCGGCTCCGTCATCGCGAACGCCGAGCGGATCTCCCCGGCGAGCAGCGGCTCCAGCCACTGCTTCTTCTGCTGCTCGGTGGCGAACTGGAACAGCAGCTCCATGTTCCCGGTGTCGGGCGCCGCGCAGTTCAGCGCGGTCGGGGCCAACTGCGGGGACCGGCCGGTGATTTCGGCGAGCGGCGCGTACTGGAGGTTCGTCAGCCCCGCCCCGTACGCGGCGTCGGGCAGGAAAAGGTTCCACAACCCCTGCCGCCGCGCCTCCGCCTTCAGCTCCGCCACCACCGCGGGCGTGTCCCACGGCGAGTCGAGCAGCGCCCGCTGCTCGTGCGCCACCGCCTCCGCCGGGTACACGTGCTCGTCCATGAAGGCGAGCAGCCTGCCGCGCAGTTCTTCGGTCCGTGCGTCGTAAGCGAAGTCCATGGTTCCTCAGCCCTTCCGAAGGGTCGTCAGGCCGTGCTGGATGAAGACGGGGACGAGCTCGCCGATCCGGTCGAAACCGGCGCCGACCGTCTGCCCGAGCGTGTAGCGGTAGTGGATGCCTTCGAGGATCACCGCGAGCTTGAACCAGGCGAACGCCGTGTACCAGTGCACCGCCGACACGTCCCGCCCGGACGCCGCCGCGTACCGCGCGACGATCTCGTCCGCCGTCGGATGCCCGGCCGCCGAAGCGGTCGTGGAGATCGGGGAGTCGGGCAGGTCCAGCTTCGTCCCGTACATCACGAGCAGCCCGAGGTCCGTCAACGGGTCGCCCAGCGTGGACATCTCCCAGTCCAGGATCGCCCGGATCCCGTCGTCCGGGCCGCCGATCAGGACGTTGTCGAGGCGATAGTCACCATGTACGACGGTCGGCGCGGGGGAGCCGGGCAGCTCCCGCCCGAGTGCGGCGTGCAGCTCGTCGATGCCCGGCAGGTCGCGGTTGCGCGAGGCGTCCAACTGCTTTCCCCAGCGCCTCAGTTGGCGGTCGAGGAAGCCGTCGGGCCGCCCGAAGTCCCCGAGCCCGGCCTCCGCCGGGTCCACGGCGTGCAACTCCACCAGGGTGTCCACCAGCCCGAGCGCCGCCGCACGCGTCCGTTCGGGCCCGAGCGGAGCCAGATCTTCCGCCGTCCGGTACGGGGTCCCCTCCACGAACTCCATCACGTAGAACGGCGCTCCGAGCACGGACTCGTCCTCGCACAGCAGCACCGGAGCGGGCACCGGCACCGGCGTCGGATGCAGCCCGCTGATCACCCGGAACTCGCGCTTCATGTCGTGCGCCGTCGCCAGTACGTGGCCGAGCGGCGGGCGGCGCACCACCCACCGGTTCCGTCCGTCCGTGACGTCGTACGTCAGGTTGGACCGACCGCCCTCGATGAGGCGCGCGGTCAGCTCGCCGCCCGCCAGCCCCGGCCGTTCCCTGTCCAGGTACTCCCGCAGGCGCTCCGGATCGAGGCCCGGGGGCGCGGAGCCGGTCGGGGGGCCGGGTGGGGGGACGGTGCTCATGGGCGGTACCTCCGGCACGTGCGGCTAACGGTCCCGCCCATGATGCCGACCAGTCGGTATGCCGTCCACCCCCCGTTGTCCCCGCCCCGCCCCGGAAGAGGAGCCTCTCACCACACCACCGCCGCCCCGAACCCCGCCAACGCCACCCCGCACCCCACCAGCACCCAAGCCCTCCCCACCCCCAGCCCCACCGGCCGCACCCGATCCAACTCCCGCATCCGCCCATGCGCGACCACCAGAAACCCCACCCACACCAGCGCGCTCAGAGCCGCCCCGACGACCCCCACCCCCGACACCCCGTCACGCACCGCCTGCTTTCCCGCCAGCACCGCCACCACCGTCGCCGACAGCGTCGTACGCCGCCACGCCAGCCTGGTCCGTTCCGGCTGCAACCCCGGATCCCGCGCCGCCGAAGGGCCTTCCGAGGGCCCGGCCGAAGTCCCGCCCGCACTCACGCCCGCACTCACGGGATCACCCCGCCCACCCGAACACCACGACCACCACCATCGCCACCGCGACCACCCCCACCACCAGACTCAGCACGGTCGGGAACCGCGTCACCGGCAGGTCCTCGCCCCGCCGCATCGCCCGCTCGCACCGCACCCAGTGGTTCACCGCCCGCAGCGCGCACAGCGCCCCCGCCGCCAGCAGGGCCAGCGCCATCCCGACCCGCACCCCCCACCGCAGCTCCGGCAGGAACTGGTCCACCGCGAACCCGGCCCCCACCAGTGCCAGCGCGGTGCGCACCCAGGCCAGGAAGGTCCGCTCGTTGGCCAGCGAGAACCGATAGTCCGGCGTCTCGCCCTCCTCCTGCACCCGCCGCGGCGCGACCCACAGCCGCAGGCCCTCCGACAGGCGGCTCACCGGCTCTTCAGCAGGGTGTACGCCGCCAGCCCGTCCGGAACCCACTCCCAGCCCTCCGCGCCCGCACCGGTCCGCCGCGCCAGCTCCTCCTCCGTCAGGAAGGTGTGCCAGGCGACCTCCTCGACCTGCGGGTCCACCGGCATTTCGCACCGCACCTCGTACACCTGGCTCCACCAGCTCTGCCCGTCGGCGCCTTCGTAGAGGAACTTCAGCACCGGCGTGGGCCGCGCCAGCCCGGAGACCCCCAGCTCCTCCTCCGCCTCGCGCAGCGCCGCCGCGTCGTAGGACTCGCCCGCGCCGACCACACCGCCGACGAACATGTCGTACAGCGAGGGGTACACCAGCTTCGTCGCCGTCCGCCGGTGCACGAAGATCCGCCCCTCGGCGTCCCGCACCCGGATGAAGGTGCAGCGATGGCGAAGGCCCCGCGCGTACACCTCACCGCGCGGGGCCTGCCCTACGACCTCGTCGTTCTCGTCGACGACGTCCAGCATCTCTTCACTGGGATTGCCGGGGCTGTCGGGATTGCCGGGGCTGCCGGGGCTGCTCGGGTCACTGGGGTTCATGGTCCCCATCCAACAACAACCCGAGGATCACTGACCCATGACGTACTTCACGGTCGGGCCGGCCGTCCAGCCGCCGTCCACCGCGAGCTCCGCGCCCGTGATGTACGACGCCGAGTCCGACAGCAGGAAGACGACCGCGCCCGCGATCTCGTCCGCCTCGCCCACCCGGCCCATCGGCGTGTTCGGGTAGTTGCCCTCACCCTGCTGGATGCCGACGGCCGCCGTCATCGGGGTGTACGTCATGCCCGGGTGCACCGAGTTCACGCGGATCTTCGCCGTGCCCAGCTCGACCGCACCGATCTTCGTCAGGCCGCGCACGCCCCACTTGGACGCGCCGTACCCGGCGGTCAGCGCCAGACCCATCAGCCCCGCGGCCGAGGAGATGTTGACGATCGAACCGCCGCCGGTCTCCTTCATCGCGGGGATGACGGCCTTCATCCCGATGAAGACGCCGGTCAGGTTGATGTCGAGGACCTTGCGGAAGTGCTCGACCGACTCCTCCGCGAGGAACTGGCCGGTGGATATGCCCGCGTTGTTCACCAGGCCGTCCAGGGAGCCGAACTCCGCGACCGCGTACGCCGCGACCCGCGCCCAGTCCTCCTCCGACGTCACGTCGTGGTGCTGGAAACGGGCCCGCTCGCCCAGCTCGGCGGCCGTGGCCGCGCCCTCCTCGTCGAGCACGTCGGTGATGACGACGTTGGCCCCGGCGGCGACCGCCTGCCTGGCGGCCTCCGCGCCCAGACCCCGGGCGCCGCCCGTGATGATGACGGTCTTGCCGGTGAGGTCGTTGTTGTTCATGGTGCGTTCTTCTCTCACGAGTGGGCGGTTCACGAGACGTGCGGCAGATGCTCAGGAGGGTTCTCTGGTACGTGGGTGTGGGGCGCGCCGAGCAGGGCCGTCGTCGTCTCCACGAGATCGGCGAGGAACACGTTCGGGGTGGTCAGCGGGGTAACCCCGGCGAGCACCTGACGGGCGCGGTCCGCGAGGGCGGCCCCGATCAGCGTGAGCGCCAGGTCCAGGCGCTCCAGCCGCAGCGCCTCGGGCAGTGCGTCCCGCACGAGGGCGGACTCGACCCGTTCGATCAGCCGCCAGTACGCGGTGCCCGCCAGCGTCGGGTGCGGGGTCCGGGACCGTACGCCGCTCTCGTGGCTGAGCTGCGCCGAGATGCGCAGACAGCGCAGCCCGCGCGCGTCGGCCAGTTCGGTGGCCTCCGCCGCGACGAGGACCGTGACCAGCTCCCGTACGGAGGCGGCTTCGGGCAGCTGGGACAGCAACGGTGCGAGCACCTGCTCGGTGCGCGCCTGGCGTCCCGCCATGACGGCGTCGAGGAGACCGGTGCGCGAGCCGAAGTGGTACTGCACGGCCGACGGATTTCCCTGCCCGGCCAGCCTCACCACGTCCCGTAGCTGCGCCCCGTCCACTCCCTGCGCGGAGAAGACCTCCTCGGCCGCACGGATCAGCTTCTCCCGGGTCTCGGGTCCTGACGTCCTTGCCATGCGACCACTGTAATACTGGCCATTATTAAATGGCAATGCCGGACATTAGCTCGGGCATTAGCCCGGGCATTAGCCCGGGCATTAGTGGGTCTGAAGCCGCTGCTCAGGTGCCATGTCAGCGGCTGGTGGCGAGCACCTTCTCCGCTGCCGCCTTCACCCCGCCCGGCATCGCCGGATGCCGACTCAGCAGCACGATGCCCGCCACGATCGCCACCAGCCCCGCCGCCTCCCCGGCCAGTGCCCCCGGCGTCGTACGGAGCTGGTCGCCCAGGAAGCCGATCCCGCACGCCACTCCGGAGAGCGGCTGCGCCGCCGTGAGCGCGGGCAGCGAACCGCGCAGCGTGCCCGTCTCGAACGCGCTCTGGACCAGGACGAGCCCGACGAGACCGAGCGCCAGCACGGCGTACGGCTGCCAGCTCCCGAGCAGCGCGTCCCACCCGCCCTCGGTGAAGCGCTGCCCGCTCGCCCGGGTCAGCGCGTCCTGCAAGCCGTAGAGCAGCCCGGCCGCGAGCGCGAGGAGCGCAGGACCCGAGCTCATCCGGTACCGCTTGGCGTGCGCGGTCAACAGCAGCGCGAGGCCCACGACGACGCCGACGACCAGCCAGTGCCGCAGCGGACCGACCCCGGCCCGCCCGCCGTGCGGCTGCCCCGCCAGCAGGAAGGCCGCCACTCCGCCCGCGAGCAGCCACAGTCCCGCCCAGCCCCGACGGCCGAGCCTGCGCCCCGTGAGCCGTCGCGACAGCGCCATGGCGAAGAGGAGGTTCGTCGCCAGCAGGGGTTCGACCACCGACACCTCGCCGTACGACAGCGCCAGCGCGCCCAGCACCATGCCCGCCACCATGCAGCCGATCCCGGCCAGCCAGCGCGGCACCCGCACCAGGTCGAGCAGGAGCCGCAGCGACAGGAAGTCGCCGAGTGGCGCCCGTCGGGCGGCATCCTGCTGGAGTACAAAACCGAAACCAATGCAGCACGCGGCGCTCAGGGCCAGTACGAGAACGGTCAGCGACACCGGGGAAACCTCAAGTACGGGGGGAATCGGTGGACTTGGCCGACCATAGCGTCACACGGGGTGTGATCGCCGGAGCGGCGGGGAAGGGCGTCCTCCGTCACGGATACCCCCGGGAGGGCACCGAAAGCGGTCGGTCGAACGGTTGACTAGTTACTCCCGCGTACCGAAGATCGGGCCATGGACGCCAAGGGGAACGACGCCACCGGTCACGACGTCACCGGCAGCGAGGGCACCGGCCACGACGGCACCGGCAGCGAGGGCGCGGGCCGTGACTCCGGACGTGACACCGGCCGCAGCGGCTACGACGCGGACGTCATCGTCGTCGGCGCGGGCCTCGCGGGCCTCGTCGCGACCGCCGAACTGGTCGATGCCGGGCGCAAGGTGATCCTCCTGGACCAGGAGCCCGAGCAGTCCCTCGGCGGCCAGGCCCACTGGTCCTTCGGCGGTCTCTTCCTCGTCGACTCGCCCGAACAGCGCCGGATGCGGGTCAAGGACAGCCGCGACCTCGCTCTCCAGGACTGGATGGGCACCGCCGGATTCGACCGCGACGAGGATGCCTGGCCCCGCAAGTGGGCTGAGGCGTACGTCGACTTCGCGGCGGGGGAGAAGCGCTCCTGGCTGCACCAGCAGGGCGTCCGCTTCTTCCCTGTCGTCGGCTGGGCGGAGCGCGGTGGCTACGACGCCAACGGCCACGGCAACTCCGTACCCCGCTTCCACATCACCTGGGGCACGGGTCCCGGCCTCGTGGCCCCCTTCGAGCGCAAGGTCCGCGAGGGCGTCGCCCGAGGTCTCGTCACGTTCCGCTTCCGGCACCGGGTGACCGGCCTGGAGCGTACCGGCGGAACGGTCGACACCGTCACCGGCGAGATGCTCGAACCCTCGTCCGCCGAACGCGGCACCGCCAGCAGCCGCACCGTCACCGGCGACTTCTCGCTCCGCGCCCAGGCGGTGATCGTCACCTCCGGCGGCATCGGCGGCAACCACGACCTGGTGCGCGCCCAGTGGCCCGAGCGCCTCGGCACCCCGCCCGCGCACATGCTCTCCGGCGTCCCCGCGCACGTCGACGGCCTCATGCTCGGCATCACGGAGGCGGCCGGTGCCAGCCACATCAACCGCGACCGCATGTGGCACTACACCGAGGGCATCCAGAACTGGAACCCCATCTGGGCCAGGCACGGCATCCGCATCCTGCCCGGCCCTTCGTCGCTGTGGCTGGACGCGCGGGGGCGTCGCCTCCCCGTCCCCCTCTTCCCCGGCTTCGACACGCTCGGGACGCTGGACCACATCATGAAGACCGGGTTCGACTACACGTGGTTCGTGCTGGACCAGCAGATCATCGGCAAGGAGTTCGCCCTCTCGGGGTCCGAGCAGAACCCCGACCTGACGGGCAAGTCGGTCCGCGGTGTCTTCGACCGGGCCCGCGCCGCCGTCCCCGCCCCGGTGAAGGCGTTCATGGACAACGGCGCGGACTTCGTCGTCGAGAAGGACCTGGCCTCCCTCGTGCGCGGCATGAACGCCCTCACCAAGGAGCCCCTCATCGACGAGGCCGACCTGCGCGGCCAGATCGTCGCCCGGGACCGGGAGATGGCGAACCCGTTCACCAAGGACCTCCAGGTCACGGCGATCCACGGGGCCCGCAAGTACCTCGGCGACAAGCTGATCCGCACTGCGACCCCGCACCGCATCCTGGACCCGAAGGCGGGCCCGCTGATCGCCGTACGCCTGCACATCCTGACCCGCAAGTCACTCGGCGGCCTGGAGACCGACCTCTCCTCCCGCGTCCTCACCCCGGACGGCACTCCGTTGCCCGGCGTGTACGCGGCGGGAGAGGCGGCGGGCTTCGGCGGGGGAGGCGTCCACGGCTACCGCTCCCTGGAAGGCACCTTCCTGGGCGGCTGCATCTTCTCCGGCCGCGCCGCAGGCCGCGCCGCCGCACGCGAGGTCAGGTAGGCCGCGCCAGCCCAGCCCCCTCCGCCCAGCCCCCTTGGGCTCCGCCCTGCCTCGCCCCCTCGGGCGGCGCCGCCTCGCCGAGCCTCCTTGGGCGGCGGGGCCGCCCCCGGGGGCGGAACGGGCGGGCAAGGGGGCGGCCCCTCTCGCCCCGGGCCCACCCCGGAGCGCCCCCGCCCCACCCCGCTGCCGCCCCACCCCCCCCAAGGAGCCCCACCCCCACCAGGAGCCCCACCCCGGACGGGCTAGAACACCTCCACCACCCGGAACCTCTCCGCCACCACCATCGTCGAGTCGTCCACCACGAACCCCGGATCCCCCAGCGCCTCCCGCATCTCCTCCCCGTGCCAGAACGCCTCGTGCCCCACCCGCCACTCCGCCACCGACCCGTACCCCTCCCCCTCGTCCAGCGCGTGCTGAAGATCCACGTCCCCCAGCCTCAGCACCCGTACCTCGGTGATCTCCAGCACCGCCACCTCCCGCCCCGCCGAGTCGATCAGCGCCGACCGCTCGCCCACCGGCGGCAACTCCTCGTCCTCCGCCTCGTACTCGCACAGCAGGCCGGTCGTCGAGACCTTCTCCCCCGTCAGCACCGCCGCGACCAACCGGTCCCGCAGCGGCCCCGGATATGCCAGCAAGTACGGCGGAAGCGGCATGCGTACGGGAGCGGTTCCGGCGGAATTCACGTGGTCGTCCATCCGGCCACCCTAGCCACGACGGCCCCCGCCTGCCGCGATGCGCAGTCCCGCCACCCAACCGCCAAACACTCGACTCCAGTTGACTCCTCACTCCCCGCCGAACGAGCTTGACGCGGAGCCACCCGTACCGGTTTGCTGTGCGTGATCAAAAGCCTGCTCGTCGCGCGTCGTGGAGGTACCCGCGGATGGCCCCTCCTCCGCCGCTTCTCCGCCGCCGCCGCGGCGAACAGCCGCCCGACCCTGCCCTCGACGACGCCGAACTCGTCGAGGTGCGCGAACAGTTGGGCCAGGGTCGCTGGACCAGGGCCCGGTCGCTGCTGGCCCGCACGGGAGACGACTGGGACCGCCGGGGCCACCGCCTCCTCGTCCTCGCCGCCCCCAAGGGCACCCTCGCCTGGGCCAAGGACTGGCTCCTCGCCGAACCCGAAAGCGCGGACGCCGCAGCCCTGTTGGCCTGCGCCGAAGTAAGCAGCGCCCTCCTCGGCAAGGGCAGCCCGGACCGCGCCCGGCAGTCCTGCCGCAAGGTCGCGGGGCTGGTCCCCGAGGACCCCACGCCCTGGCTCGCGCTGCTCCTCCTCGCCCGCCACCTCGGCACCGAGGACGAGGTCACCCAGCTGTACGACCAGGTCAGGCTGCGGCACCCCGAGCACCACCACGCCCACCACCTGATCATCGCCCGCCTCGCCGAGCGCCGCCCCGACATAGGGCAGGACCCCCTCCACGAGGTGTACGACTTCGCCGCCTGGGCCGCCGAACAGGCCCCCGCAGACTCCCCGTTGGCCGTGCTCCCCGTCGTCGCGCACGCCGAGCGCTACCGTGCGCTCGCCGTCGCCGGACAGGTGCCGCCCGACCCGGAGTCCTCCGGGCACTGGGCGGGCCGCCGCGCCCGGCAGACCATGAAGGCCGCCTTCGACTGGTGGCTGGAGTGGGAACGCGAGGACCACCCCCGTTCGCGCGTCGACCTCAACTTCCTCGCCCACGCGAAGTTCTGCGAGGGCCGGTACGCCGAGGCCGCCGCCCTGTTCCACCGGATCGGCCCGCACCGCACGGCCGCCCCCTGGTCCTACCCCGACCGAGACTCCCACCAGGCATTCCGCGCCGCCCGAGGCGTCGTACTCGGAGACGCCTGACGCGAAGACGCCTGACCCCGACGCAAGCCCGCACCACGCAAGCCCGCACCACGCAAGCCCCGCACGACGCAAGTCCAGCACCACCGCACCCCTCCCCGCCACACACACCGAAGGGACCACCCCGCGATGGCCACGGGCAGTTCACCCACCCGCACGACCCCAGAGACGAGCAGCGGCGACGCCGGCATCAACACCTACAAGGGCGAGGAGGGCGCCCTGCGCGCCGGCCGTCTCGGTACCCTCGGCCTCCTGCTGTCCGTCCTCGCCGCCAGCGCCCCCCTCATGGTCGTCGCCGGTGTCATGCCCACGATCTTCGGCGTGATGGGAGTGGTCGGCCAGCCGCTCCTCTTCCTCATCCTGGGCGCGGTCCTGCTCCTGTTCAGCGTCGGGTACGCCGAGATGAGCCGCCACGTCCACAACGCCGGCGCCTTCTACGCCTACATAGCCCGCGGCCTCGGCGCCACCGCCGGCGCCGGCGCCTCCCTGGTCGCCCTCGTCGCGTACAGCGCGATGCAGGTCGGCATCTTCGGCATCCTCGGGTTCGAGCTGTCGGGGATCTTCGCCAACTACCTCGGCCTCAAGATCACCTGGTGGGTCTTCGCGCTGGTCTGCGTCGTCCTCGTCGGCGTCCTCGGCTGGCTGAAGATCGACCTCAACGCCAAGGTCCTCGGCGTCCTGCTGCTCATCGAGTGCGTGCTCGTCGTCATCTTCGACGTCTCGGCCGTCGCCGAACCCGCCAAGGCCACCGGTCTCTCCTTCGCCGCGTTCGACCCCGCCACCCTCTCCGGCCCCGGCGTCGCGCTCGGCACCGCCCTCTGCTTCTCCATCGCCGCGTTCGTCGGCTTCGAGCAGGCCCCGGTGTACGCGGAGGAGACCCAGCGCCCGCACGTGATCGTCTCCCGCGTGATGTTCCTCGGCGTCGCCTACTCGGCGATCTTCCTGGCCCTCAGCTCCTGGGCCGTCAGCATCGCCGCCGGACCCGACAAGGTCGCCAAGCTGGCCACCGACCAGGGCCCCGGCATGCTCTTCACGCTCGTCGAGGAACGCCTCGGGACCACCTTCACCGACGTCCTGCACATCCTCTTCGTGACCGGCATGTTCGCCGCGCTGCTCAGCTTCCACAACGTCGTCGCCCGCTACTCCTTCGCGATGGGCCGCGAGGGCCTCCTGCCCGCCGCCTTCGGCCGTACGAACAAGGTCAGCGGCGCCCCCGCCACCGGCTCCGCCCTCCAGACGGTCGTCTCCCTGATCGTCGTCCTGGCCTTCGCGCTCACCGACGACAAGCCCGTCGACGACCCCACCACCCCGGTGCTGCACCTGTTCACCTGGATGGGCAACGTCGGCGCGCTCGGCGTCATCCTGCTGATGGCCGTCGCGTCGTTCGCCGTGATCGCCTTCTTCGTACGGCGCGGAGCGGGCGCGGCCCAGAAGTGGCGGCTGCTCTGCTCGGGCCTCGCCGGGATCGCCCTGCTCGGCATCGCCGTGTACACCGTCAAGGACTTCGCCATGCTGGTCGGGGCGGAGTCCGGCTCGGCCCTGAGCTGGATCCTGCCCGGCATCATCGGCGTCGCCGCGGTCGGCGGAGTGATCTACGGCGCGGTCCTCAAGGCGAAGAAGCCCGCGGTGCACGCCCGGATCGGCCTCGGCAACGAGGCGTTCCAACTGGACAAGGCCGCAGGTGCGGAGGCGGAGAGCGCAGGCCGCTGAGCACTCCGGGGGAGGGGAGGCGCGCGCGTCCCCTCCCCGCCGGGGATTCATGACGAAAGTCTGACGAGAACGCGAGGACCTTTGCCCCCGGGCCCCGCAGATGCTCGAATCGAGGCGTGACCCCTCAACCACCGGACGGGACCGCCCCCTCCCCACGCCCCGACCCCGGGCCGTCCCCCGAACCCCGGGGCGCCCCCGTGGCCCGCCGCCTCGTCCTCGGCATGCTCGGCGTGGGGGCCGTGGGCGTGGCCGCCGCCCCGTACCTCCAGAACGGCATCGACTCCTTCCTCGGCGCCGCAGCGGGCAAGGACCCCACCGGCATCACCGGTCTCCTCCCCAACAGCAGTGGCTTCCGCTACTACTCCGTGGCCGCGTCGGTGCCCCGGAAGACCCCGGACACCTACCGCCTCACCGTCGACGGCCTGGTGGACCGGCCCACCGCCTACACCCTGGCCGACCTGCGCGCCCTGCCGCAGACCCGGATCGTCCGCGACGTCCAGTGCGTCACCGGCTGGCGGGTCCCCGGGACCCCCTTCGAAGGTGTGACGCTCTCCCGGCTGCTCGACCTCGCCGGAGTCAAGGACACCGCCCGCGCGATCCGCTTCACCTGCTTCGACGGCACGTACAGCGAGAGCCTCACCCTCCCGCAGGCACGCCGCGACGACGTACTGGTGGCCCTGAGGATGCAGGACAAGGACCTTCCCCACCAGCACGGCGGCCCGGTCCGCCTCTACGTCGCGCCCATGTACTTCTACAAGTCGGCGAAATGGCTCTCCGGCATCACCGTCACCGACCGGGTGCGCCCCGGCTACTGGGAGGAGCTGGGCTATGACGTCGACGCCTGGGTCGGCAGGTCCAACGGACGCACCGACACCCCGACCGTCTGAACTACCCGCCCGGGTGAGCCGGTTCACCCGCGCCGAACGCCTCGTCCACCGCGCGACCGCGACCCTGACGCTCCTGTGCGTCGCCACCGCCGCCTGCCTGTACGTCCCCGCGCTCGCGGAACTCGTCGGCCGCCGGCACCTTGTCGTCACCGTCCACATCTGGACCGGCATCCTGCTCCCGGCCCCGTACCTGCTGGGCCTGGCCTCGCGCGCGTTCCGGGCCGACCTCGCGCTGCTGGCCCGCCTCACGTCGTACGACAAGGAGTGGCTGCGGGCGGTCCGCCGACGCCGCCCGGACCGCCCGGCGGGCAAGTTCAACGCGGGCCAGAAGCTCTACGCGGGGTGGATCGCGGGCGCGGCGCTCGTGATGCTCGGAACCGGCCTGCTGATGTGGTTCACGAACCTGGCACCGCTGAGCTGGCGCACGGGAGCGACCTTCGTCCACGACTGGCTCGCCCTCGCGGCGGGCGTCGTCGTCGCCGGACACCTGTGGATGGCCCTGACCCACCCGGAAGCCCGACGCGGCATGCGCACGGGCGAGGTCGACAGGGAGTGGGCCAGGGACGAACACCCCCACTGGAAGCCCTAGAGCCCCATAGCCCTGGAAAAAGCCGTGGAGGCGTGGAGGCGTGCAGGCGTGCAGGCGTGGAGGCGTGGAGCGCTCCCGCCCTAGAGCCTTGCGAGCGCCCCCACCGCCCGCTCCACGATCTCCTCCGGCGTCCCCTCCACGTCCACGGTCACCCCGTACTCGTCGTCGCCGAGCCCCTCCAGCGCCGCGAACTGCGAATCCAGCAGCGCCACCGGCATGAAGTGGCCCTTCCGTTCCCGCATCCGCGACTCGATCAGCTCCCGCGACCCGGCCAGATGCACGAAGGCCACCCCCGGTGCCGCCTCCCGCAACCGGTCCCGGTACGCCCGCTTCAGCGCCGAGCAGCTCGCCACGCCGCCCGCCTCGCCCCGCTCCCGCGCCCAGGCCCCCACGGAATCGAGCCAGGGCCAGCGGTCCGCGTCCTCCAAGGGCACTCCGGCGGCCATCTTCGCGACGTTCGCGGCCGGGTGGAAGTCATCACCCTCCGCGTACGCGACGCTCACCCTTTCCGCCAGCAATGCCCCGATTGTGGATTTCCCCGTACCCGCAACACCCATGACAATTACCGCGTGTGAGAAATTCATCAGCGAGCCCGATCCTCTCTGTTCACTCTTGACGCACCAGTAACAACGCCCGAGCATTCTCCGCATGGTCTTGTCAGACAGCCGGACAACCCCCGGCGATGCCCCCGCGAGCGACCCCGCCGTTCCCGGCGGCGACCCGCTCGGCGACCTCGACGGGCCCGTGCCCCGACGCGTCAGCGCCACCGACGTCGTCCTCGCGCACCTGCGCACCGCCATCGAGTCCGGCGAACTGACCGTGGGCGACAAGCTCCCCACCGAGGCGGAGCTCGGCCGGCGGTTCGCCGTCAGCCGGTCCGTCGTCCGTGAAGCCCTGCGCACCCTCCAGGCCCTCGGCCTGACGGTCTCCCGCGCGGGCAAGGGTACGTACGTCGCGTCGCAAGGGCCGAACCACAACCCGGTCTTCGGCTCGTACTCGGCCCGTGACCTGCTGGAAGTACGCCGTCACGTGGAGATCCCCGCGGCGGGGTACGCTGCTCAGCGCCGCACCCAGGACGACATCGATCACCTGTTGACACTGATCGAGAGCATGGAACGCGAGACCGACCCCACCGCCTGGGTGGCGCTGGACACGCTCTTCCACCTCACCGTCGCCGGGGCATCGGGCAATCCCGTCTTCCAGAAGGTCATCGAAGAGATCCGGGACGCCCTCGCGCGGCAATCCAGCTTCCTGAACCAACTCGGGGACCGACGACGCCAGTCGGACACCGAGCACCGGGTCCTGGTCGAAGCGATCGTCGAAGGGTCCGAGGGGGCAGCCGTGCACGCCATGGCCGCCCACCTCGAACGCGTCGAGACCGCCCTCAACTCGATCGTGCGCCCCGGTACCGCACATCCCCCACACGAAGGCGAAGCGATACATGAGTGACCGCACCCGCACTGCGGCCGTCGACACCGCCCCGCCGTCCCCGCCCTCGACGTCCCAGCACGTCGACGCGGGTGACGAGGGTTACAGCAAGGACCTCAAGTCCCGCCACATCAACATGATCGCCATCGGCGGCGCCATCGGCACCGGCCTCTTCCTGGGCGCCGGCGGCCGGATGGCGGGCGCGGGCCCCTCCCTGGCCATCGCGTACGCCGTCTGCGGCGTCTTCGCGTTCTTCGTCGTCCGCGCCCTCGGCGAGCTGGTGCTGTACCGGCCGTCCTCCGGCGCGTTCGTTTCCTACGCCCGTGAGTTCATGGGCGAGAAGGGCGCCTTCGCGGCGGGCTGGCTGTACTTCCTGAACTGGTCGACCACCGCCATGGCCGACATCACGGCCGCCGCCCTGTTCGCCCAGTTCTGGTCCGCGTTCAGCGACATACCCCAGGGCGTTCTCGCCCTCGCGGCCCTGGCCGTGGTCCTCGCCGGAAACCTGATCTCGGTGAAGTACTTCGGCGAGAT
Organism: Streptomyces sp. NBC_00237; assembly: GCF_026342435.1. Lineage (NCBI taxonomy): Bacteria > Bacillati > Actinomycetota > Actinomycetes > Kitasatosporales > Streptomycetaceae > Streptomyces > Streptomyces sp. NBC_00237. Next base: position 2,798,447 of record NZ_JAPEMT010000001.1, read on the forward strand.
GGAGTTCTGGTTCGCGATCATCAAGGTCGCCGCCCTCGTGGTCTTCATGCTGATCAGCATCTACCTGGTGGCCACCCAGACCCCGGTCGACGGCCACGTCCCCGGCTTCTCCACGATCGCCGACAACGACGGCATCTTCCCCCTGGGCATGCTGCCGATGCTGCTGGTCATCCAGGGTGTCGTCTTCGCGTACGCCTCGGTGGAACTGTGCGGCGTCGCCGCCGGCGAGACCGAGAACCCGGCGAAGATCCTGCCCAAGGCGATCAACTCGATCATGTGGCGCGTCGGCATCTTCTACGTCGGCTCGGTCGTCCTGCTCGCGCTGCTGCTGCCCTACACGGCCTACAGCGCCGACCAGAGCCCGTTCGTCACCGTCATGGACAAGATCGGCATTCCGGGCGCCGCGAGCATCATGAACCTCGTCGTGCTCACGGCCGCCCTCTCCAGCCTGAACTCCGGCCTGTACTCCACCGGCCGCATCCTGCGCTCGATGTCGCTCTCCGGTTCCGCCCCGAAGTTCACCGGTCTGATGAACAAGGGCCAGGTCCCCTACGGCGGCATCCTGCTCACGGCGGGCTTCGGCGCCCTCGGTGTCTGCCTCAACTTCCTCGTTCCCAAGAGCGCCTTCGAGATCGTCATCAACGTCGCCTCGATCGGCATCCTCGGCACCTGGGCGATGATCATGATCTGCTCGCTGCTGTTCTACCGCCGCTCGAAGGAGGGCCTGGTCGAGAGGCCCTCCTACAAACTGCCCTGGGCTCCGTACACCCAGATCGTCACGCTCGTCTTCCTCGCGACCGTGGTCTTCCTGATGTGGTACGGCGGAGGCGACGGCCGCAAGACCGTCTACTGCCTTCCCGTGATCGCCGCGATGCTCGTCGGCGGCTGGTTCGTCGTACGCCGCCGGGTGAACCTCATCGCGGCGGAGCGCGCCGAGAAGTCCTGACCCGCACCCGTGCGCCACGGTCGGCCGTCTCCCCCCGGGGAGGCGGCCGACCGGCGTATGGTCGGACGTATTACGAGGTCAGACACCCATCGAGGTCAGGGAGAACCCCCAGATGGCACAGCAGGTACGCGGAGTGATCGCCCCGGGCAAGAACGAGCCGGTCCGCGTGGAAACGATCGTGGTGCCGGACCCCGGTCCCGGTGAGGCCGTGGTGAAGATCCAGGCTTGTGGCGTCTGCCACACGGACCTCCACTACAAGCAGGGCGGCATCAACGACGACTTCCCCTTCCTCCTCGGCCACGAGGCGGCGGGCATCGTCGAGTCCGTGGGCGAAGGCGTCACCGACGTCGTCCCCGGCGACTTCGTCATCCTCAACTGGCGTGCCGTCTGCGGCCAGTGCCGCGCCTGTCTGCGCGGACGCCCCCAGTACTGTTTCGACACCCACAACGCGCGGCAGAAGATGACCCTGCTCGACGGCACCGAGCTGTCCCCGGCACTGGGCATCGGCGCCTTCGCCGAGAAGACCCTCGTCGCCGCGGGCCAGTGCACCAAGGTCGACCCCGAGGTCTCCCCGGCCGTCGCGGGCCTCCTGGGCTGCGGCGTCATGGCGGGCATCGGCGCCGCCATCAACACCGGCCAGGTCGGCCGGGGCGACTCGGTCGCCGTCATCGGCTGCGGGGGCGTGGGCGACGCCGCGATCGTCGGGGCCCGCCTCGCCGGAGCGTCGAAGATCATCGCCGTCGACATCGACGACCGCAAGCTCGCAACCGCCAAGTCCATGGGCGCCACCCACACGGTCAACTCCCGCTCCTCGGACCCCGTCGAAGCCATCCAGGCCCTCACCGGCGGGAACGGCGCCGACGTCGTCATCGAGGCCGTCGGCCGCCCGGAGACGTACAAGCAGGCTTTCTACGCCCGCGACCTCGCCGGAACGGTCGTCCTCGTCGGCGTCCCCACCCCCGAGATGCGGCTCGAACTGCCCCTCCTCGACGTCTTCGGCCGGGGCGGCGCGCTCAAGTCCTCCTGGTACGGCGACTGCCTGCCGTCCCGCGACTTCCCGATGCTGATCGACCTGCACCAGCAGGGCCGCATCGACCTCGCCGCCTTCGTCACGGAGACCATCGGCCTGGGCGACGTCGAGAAGGCGTTCGCGCGCATGCACGAGGGCGACGTCCTGCGTTCGGTGGTGACCTTCTGATGGCGGCCCGCATCGACCACCTCACCACCTCCGGCACGTTCTCCCTCGACGGCGGCACCTGGGACGTCGACAACAACGTCTGGATCGTCGGCGACGACACCGAGGCGATCGTCATCGACGCCGCCCACGACGCGGACGCGATCCTCACCGCCCTCGACGGCCGCACCCTGCGCGCCATCGTCTGCACCCACGCCCACAACGACCACATCGACGCCGCCCCGGCCCTCGCCGAGGCCACCGGCGCCCCGATCCTGCTCCACGAGGACGACCTGCCCCTCTGGAAGCAGACCCACCCGGACCGCACCCCGGACGGCACCCTCACCGACGGCCAGGAGCTGACCGTCGCGGGCACCACCCTCGCCGTCCTGCACACCCCGGGCCACGCCCCGGGCGCGGTCTGCCTCTACGCCGAAGCCCTGGCCACGGTCTTCACCGGCGACACCCTCTTCCAGGGCGGCCCGGGAGCCACCGGCCGGTCCTTCTCGCACTTCCCGACGATCGTCGACTCGATCCGCGACCGCCTGCTGACGCTCCCCGCGGGGACCTCCGTGCGCACCGGCCACGGCGACCCCACCACCATCGGCGCGGAAGCCCCGCACCTCGACGCGTGGATCACCCGAGGCCACTGACGCCACCGGCGCCAGCGCACCCACGGCCGCTGACGGCCGCGCACCCCCGGCCGCTGACGGAAGCGCACGACGAGAGCCCCGCCGGGGGCAGGCACGACGAAGGGGGCCGCCCGCACCGGGCAGCCCCCTTCCCGTACCTCTCAGACCTTCTTCACCAGGCTCGACTTCAGCCGCAGCGCCCCGAAGCCGTCCACCTTGCAGTCGATGTCGTGCCCGTCGACAGGCTCGATCAGCCGGATGCCGCGCACCTTGGTGCCCGCCTTGATTCCGGACGTGCTGCCCTTCACCTTGAGCGCCTTCACGACGGTCACGGCATCCCCATCGGTCAGCACGTTCCCCACGGAATCCCGTACGACCCGCTCGCCGTCCGCCTCGTCCCCCGCCTCCTGCGGCACCCACTCGTGCCCGCATTCCGGGCACACCACGAGGGCGTCCATCTCGTAGGTGTACTCACAGGAACATTTGAGGCAAGGGGGGAGGTTCTCCATCATTTCTTCAGGATATCGGCCTGACCCGGAAGGCTCAGCCACAGGCTTTCGCCGATCCGGGGCCGCGCTCCCGGGAACGCGAAAGACCCCCAGAAGCTCTGGGGGTCTTTCACTCGGTGTCCGAGGGGGGACTTGAACCCCCACGCCCGATAAAGGGCACTAGCACCTCAAGCTAGCGCGTCTGCCATTCCGCCACCCGGACAAGGTGTCTGTCGTTCGGGGCTGTTCTGCGCTTTCCCGTTCCGACGTGGAAAACAATACCAGGGGTTTCGAGTGCTCGATCACCACCCTCTCCGTGCCCTCCCACCTGCATGAACGGCACATTGCGGGAGAGGACCCCCCTTGGGTGCGGGAGCCGGGGGCGGGAGGATGAGAGGGACCACCAGCAACGCAGTGGGAGGAACCAGCGTGAGTGAGTCGAACACGACCCGGAAGGTGACCGGCGAGGACGAGGTCGTCGACCTCTGCCGGGATCTCATCCGCATCGACACCAGCAACTACGGCGACCACTCCGGGCCGGGCGAGCGCAAGGCCGCCGAGTACGTCGCCGAGAAGCTCGCGGAGGTCGGCCTGGAGCCGAAGATCTTCGAGTCGCACCAGGGGCGGGCCTCCACCGTGGCCCGCATCGAGGGCGAGGACCCGTCACGGCCCGCGCTCCTCATCCACGGCCACACCGACGTCGTACCGGCCAACGCGGCGGACTGGACCCACGACCCGTTCTCCGGCGAGATCGCCGACGGCTGCGTGTGGGGCCGCGGCGCGGTCGACATGAAGGACATGGACGCGATGACCCTCGCGGTCGTACGGGACAGGCTGCGCAGCGGCCGCAAGCCCCCGCGCGACATCGTGCTGGCCTTCCTCGCCGACGAGGAGGCGGGCGGCACGTACGGGGCCAGGCACCTGGTCGACAAGCACCCGGACCTCTTCGAGGGCGTCACGGAGGCCATCGGCGAGGTCGGCGGCTTCTCCTTCACCGTGAACGAGAACCTGCGCCTGTATCTGGTGGAGACCGCCCAGAAGGGCATGAACTGGATGCGGCTCACCGTGGACGGCACCGCCGGCCACGGTTCCATGACCAACAAGGACAACGCCATCACCGAGCTCTGCGAGGCGGTGGGACGGCTGGGCCGCTACGAGTGGCCGGTCAGGGTCACCAAGACCGTACGGTCCTTCCTCGACGAGCTCTCCGACGCGCTCGGCACCGAGCTCGACCCGGAGAACATGGACGAGACCCTGGCCAAGCTCGGCGGCATCGCCAAGATGGTGGGGGCCACCCTGCGCAACTCGGCCGCCCCGACCATGCTCGACGCCGGGTACAAGGTGAACGTCATCCCGGGGCAGGCCAGCGCCCACGTCGACGGCCGCTTCCTGCCCGGGTACGAGGAGGAGTTCCACGCCGACCTCGCCCGCATCCTCGGCCCCCGGGTGAAGATCGACGAGGAGCGCTCGCACCGCGACAAGGCCCTGGAGACCGACTTCGACGGCAAGCTCGTGGACGCGATGCAGGTCGCGCTGCGTGCCGAGGACCCCATCGCCCGCGCCATCCCGTACATGCTCTCCGGCGGCACCGACGCCAAGCACTTCGACGACCTCGGCATCCGCTGCTTCGGCTTCGCGCCGCTCCAGCTGCCGCCGGAACTGGACTTCGCGGGCATGTTCCACGGGGTCGACGAGCGGGTGCCGGTCGACGGGCTGAAGTTCGGCGCACGGGTCCTGGACCGTTTCATCGACAACTGCTGAGGCCCAGGGGGGGTGACATCTGTTGCCCCCTGTGGCGGTTGCTGAAACGTATTGCCCAGCTATTCGCCCGTACGTGCTACGTGAATGAAAAGAGTGAATGGAGTCATTGGGTCGTAGCCCAGCCGGTTTCTCTTCGTTACAGGTGATGCGGTCCGCGGCTGGGATCGCACCTTTCAACTAGGAGGAACAACAATGATCAAGAAGATCGTCGCCGCTGCGGCTGCTACGGGTGGCCTCGTTCTCGCGGGTGCGGGCATGGCTGTCGCCGACTCGGGTGCCCAGGGCGCTGCGCTGCAGTCCCCCGGTGTCCTCTCGGGCAACGTCGTTCAGGCCCCGATCCACATCCCGGTGAACGCGTGCGGCAACACGGTCTCCGTGATCGGTCTGCTGAACCCCACCTTCGGCAACACCTGCTCCAACAGCTGACGTTGAGCTGCACGACCCTTTGAGGGTCTGAAATTCCCGGGCGGCCCCGGAGTGCGCGCCATGCACTCCGGGGCCGCTTGGGCTTTCGGCCCGCGGGCAATCACGCCCGCGGGCTCTTCGGTAGGCAGAGGCAAGGAAACGATCCAATGCGTCAGGTCACCAAAAAAGGTCTGATCACCATGGCGGCCGCCGGTGGCGTGCTCGCTCTGAGCGGCGGTTCCGCGCACGCCGACTCGGGTGCGGAGGGGAACGCATCGAACTCCCCGGGCGTGCTGTCCGGCAACTCGGTGCAGATCCCCGTGCACGTCCCGGTCAACGCGTGCGGCAACACCGTCAGCGTCGTGGGTGTCCTCAACCCCGCGCTCGGCAACGCCTGCGCCAACGAGTCCCGCCCGGCCGCGCCCGGCAAGCCCGGCCTCCCCGGGCCCGGCAAGCCCGGCACGCACACCGTGGGCGGCGCGACCGCCCACGGCGACACGAGCGATTCGCCCGGTGTCGGCTCCGGCAACAACATCAAGGTGCCGGTGCACGTCCCGGTGAACGCGTGCGGCAACGGAGTCAGCGTCATCGGGCTTCTCAACCCGGTCTTCGGCAACGACTGCGCCAACGAGTCCGGGCCCGTCACCCCGGAGAAGCCCGTCGCCCCGGTCGTGCCTCCCACCCCCGACGAGCCGCAGACGCCGGGCACGCCCGGCCAGCCGCACACCCCGGGCCAGCCGCACACCCCGGCCGTTCCGAACACCCCCGAGACGCGGAACGTCGCGCAGCCCAGGGCCATCGAGGCGCTGGCGCAGACCGGAGCCTCCGGCTCGCTCGGCACGGTGATCCCGGCGAGTGCGGGCCTGCTCCTCGCGGGCGCGATTCTCTACCGCAGGTCGCGCTCCCAGGCGTAGTCCCGCGGCTGTACGACAGCGGAGCGGGGCCTGTGGTCACGGGGCCCGCTCCGCCAGTGGACGCGCGCCCGCGAACGGCGTGCGCGACGCGCTCGCACCGTGCTCTTCAACCTGCCCGGCTCACCACGTGGCACGCAGTTGACGGATGATCCGCCTGCGCAGCCGCACCCGACGACTGCCGTCGCGGCGCAGGCTCAGTCGGTCCAGCTCCCAGTGCCCGTACTCGGCGTGGTCGGTCAGTAAACGGGTCGCTTCCTTGCGGGACACCCCGCGCGGAACGTACACGTCGACAAATTCGTATTCCGGCATCGCATCTATTGTGCGGGCAGAGGTCGTCTACGGATAGCGTCTGCACTATGTCTGATGCCGCTCAGCCCACCGCTGCCGAGGTACGCGCCGCCGCCGAGGCGGTAAAAGCCGCGCTGGACCGCCACCTTGAGGCGGTCGAGCGCCGTTCCGGAGACGACGACCCCGCCGTCTACGACGCCTTCAACGAACTGGCCGCAGCCGCGGAGGACTACGACGAGCTGCTCTACGAGCGCTACGACGAGGTCACCCCCTTCGAGATCCCCAGCCCCGAGGACGCCCCGCCCGGCCACAAGGGCCCCGTCGACGCGCTCAGCGTGCTGATCCGCCGGGACTACGCCGTGGCCCAGCCGCAGCGCCTCCTCGCCCAGGCGCAGCGCCTCGCCGACCTCGACCCGGACGTCGCGTCGAACGGACTGCCCGCCTCTGCCGGAGTCGTCGGCAGCAGCGTGCAGGCCGCCCTGGGCGTCCTCTTCGGCGAGTACGAACCCGATGAAATCGCCTCCCGGCACAAGGAGTTCGGCCTGGAGGAGGGCGACTCCACCCTGTGGGTGGCCGCCGTCGAGGAACTGCCCGAGCCGGGGGAGTGGCTGGCCGCCCCCTTCGACAGCGCCGATCAGCGCGATGTCGTGTGCCGCTTCGACGTCAGCTCGGTCTTCGACGACGACGAGATGGACGACTTCGAAGAGGTCTGAGTCCGGTGAGGCACGGCTGAGGGGGCGGACCGCACGGGTCCGCCCCCTCAGCCGTTTCCGTTACGCCGTCGCCTCGACCGGCACCGGGCGCAGCAGCTCCGCCAGCCGGGTCGTGCGCGGCGGGGGCACGACCTCCGCGACGGCACGCGGCAGCGCCGCGTCGACGCCGTGCACCACGGACAGGTGCCGCTCGGCCCGCCCGAACGCCGTGTACACCCACGGCCTGCTCAGCGCCTGCGCCGCGTCGCCCGGCAGCACCACGACCACCGCGGGCCAGCGCATCCCGGCCGCCTGGTGCGCGGTCAGCGCCCACGCGTGCCGCACGCACGCCTCCACCCGCTCCTTCGGTACGACGACGGGCTCACCGGCACAGTCCAGGTGCAGCCCCTCCGCGTCCGCGCCCTTCACCGTGCCCGGAACCGTACGGCCCGGGACCGGGACGTAGGCGATCCGGTCGCCCGCGTCGAAGCCGCCGAAGCGGCCGGGGCCGGGGTTGAGGCGCTGCTTGAGCGCCGCGTTCAGCGCCCGCGTACCGGCCGAGCCGCCATGGCCCGGAGTGATCACCTGGGTGTGCCCGGCATCGATCCCGAAGGCGCGCGGCACCGAGTCCGCGACCAGCTGCACGGTGCGGTGCACGGCCTCGCCCGCGTCCCGTACGGGCACGATCACGACCTCCTTGCCGGGGGCCTCCACCTGGTTCAGCTCGCCGATGCCGATGCCGGAGACCAGCTCGCCGATCGGCCCCGGGTCGGGGGTGCGGGAGGCGATCTGCGGGCAGGCGCGGGCGCTCAGCACGTCAGCGAAGACCTGCCCGGCACCGGCCGACGGCAGCACGCCCGGGTCGCCGCTGAGGACGAGGCGGGCACCGTCGGGCAGCGCCTCGACGAGCACCGCACCGGTCTCCACGTCGAGCTGGGGCGCGTCGAGCACGACCAGCAGATCGAGGTCGAGCGCTCCGTCGCCGTCCCTGCCGGGCCCCTCGGCGCCGGACAGCAGACCGGTGAGGGTCACCGCCCAGGCGGCGTCCGTGCCCCCGGCCGCCTCGCGGGCGTGCAGGGCGGCGGCCACCCGGTCGCGGCCGTCCCCGCTGTGGGCGGCGGCGTACGCGCGCAGGCCCAGGCGGTGGGCGGCGCTCAGCAGGGCGGCGGGCTCGGCGCGGGACGCCTCGCCGCCGGTGTGGGCGACCAGGCCGTTGCCCGCCACCGCACGGATCAGGTCGCCGGCGGAGCCGGGCACCTGCTCCCACTCCCCGGCGTCCTCCACGGGGGAGTTCACCAGCCGGGCCAGGCCCTCGGCGAGGCTCTCCTCGGCCATCGCGTAACGATCGAGACCGAGCAGGGCCGGAGCGGGCTCCTCCGCCTCCTCCGGCTCCGCGGCGTCCTCGCCCTCTGCGCTCTCTTCGCCCGCTTCGTCGTACTCGGCCTCGGCCTCCTGCTCTTCCTCGGCCCCGTCCTGGAGGGGCAGGGCGACGCCCTCGGCGAGCGCGTACGCCACCGCCTCCTCGGGGTCCGGCACCGAGAGCCCGGCGAGCGCCTTGCACACCTGCTCCGTCGCGACGGCCGTGTGCCCCTTGAGGGCGGCCCGCTCCAGCAGCCAGCCGACGAGCGCGGCGGCCCGCCGCCCGTCGGCGGGCCCGCACTCCGCGCCGAGCAGCGCGCGGGCGAACCCGTCGGCCTGCTCGGGGAGCGTCCCCGGCACGGACAGCAGCTGCCAGGGGTCGGCCCGCAGCACCTGGGCGGCCTGCTCCCCGAGCACCCGGGCGACCTCGCCCGCCAGGCCGTCGGGCGCTCCGCCCGCAACCAGGACTTCCCGTACGTCCGCGACCGTCCCGGGTGCGACGGGGGCCGTCGGGGCGGGCGTCGCGGAGGTCTGCGCCGGTACGGCGGCGGGGGCGGCCGGTGCGGGGGCGACGACCGGCGCGGAACCGGCACGCGGCGGTGCGGGCGCCGGCGCGGGCTCCGGCACGAACGCGCTGGCGGGCTTCGCACCGCTTTCCACCGCCTTCACGGCGGCCATCAGGTCGGCGGCGGCGCCGCTCAGCTTGGCTCCGGCGGAGATCTCCGCCTTCGCGGCCTTGCGCTGCGCGATCTTCGCCCGCAGCTCCCGCTGCGCGGCCAACTCGGCCTCGGCCTCGGAGAGCTGGGGGACGGCGGCGGTGGCGTCACCGGCGGCGGGGGCATCGGCGGCGGTGACGTCGGCACCGTCCTCGGCGGTTTCGGCTCCGGTGTCCGTCCCGGGGGCGTCCTCCGTGTCGGCTTCGGCGTCCGAAGCCTCGGCCTCCGGTCCTGCTTCGGCCTCCGGTCCCGCCTCGGATTCGGTGCCGTCCGGGGCTTCCGCCTCCGGTGCGTCCTGCCTGCCGTCGGTCTCCGCAGCCGTAGCGGTAGCCGTAGCCGTATCCGTGTCCATCTGCTCCACCGTCCCGGTGTCCTCGTGCTCCGCGGTCGCCGAGGTCTCCGCGACCTCCGCGGCCGGTGTCGCGGTGGCTGTGTCGTCGTCCGGTGTCCCGGCCGCCGGGTCGGCGGCGGCGGGGTCGGCCGGGGGGACGGGGGTCTCCCCCCGGGGATGCGCGGTCACAGCGTGCTCCAGTCCTGGTCGGGATAGCGGTGCAGAGGCGCGGACACGTCGTCCAGCGCTCGGCAGATCTCGTCAGGAAGACTAAGCGCCTCCACTGACAATGCCGCCGCGAGCTGCTGCGCGTTGCGCGGTCCGATGATCGGGGCGGCCACTCCGGGGCGGTCCCTGACCCAGGCCAGGGCCACCTGGAGCGAGGTCGTGGCGAGGCCGTCGGCGGCGATGGCCACGGCGTCGACGATGCGGTCCGCCGGGTCGTCCAGGTACGGGGCGACGAAGGGCGAGAGGTGGTCGGAGGCGCCGCGCGAGCCGGGCGGCAGGCCGTGCCGGTACTTGCCGGTCAGGACGCCCCGGCCCAGGGGTGACGAGGGCAGCAGCCCGATGCCCAGGTCCAGCGCCGCCGGAAGCACCTCGCGTTCCACGCCCCGCTGGAGCAGGGAGTATTCCATCTGGGTGCTCGCCAGCCGGGTCCGTACCCCCGGAGCCGCCAACTGCCAGGTGGCCGCCTTGGCGAGCTGCCAGCCGCAGAAGTTGGAGACCCCCGCGTAGCGGGCGCGGCCGCTGGAGACCGCGAGGTCCAGGGCCTGGAGGGTCTCGTCGAGCGGGGTGTGGGGGTCGAAGGCGTGGACCTGCCAGACGTCCACGTAGTCCGTGCCCAGCCGCTCCAGGGAGGCGTCCAGGGCGGCCAGCAGGTGGCCGCGCGAGCAGTCGAAGCGGCGGTCCGGGTCGGGCACGCTGCCCGCCTTGGTCGCGATCACCAGGTCCCGGCGCGGAATGAGCCGCTCCACGAGCTGCCCGAGTACGTACTCGGCGTCGCCGTCCCCGTACACGTCCGCGGTGTCGACGAGCGTGCCGCCCGCCTCCCAGAAGACCTTCAACAGATCGGCGGCGTCGTGCTCGTCGGTGTCCCGGCCCCAGGTGAGGGTGCCGAGCCCGATTCTCGATACGCGCAGGCCCGTGCGGCCGAGGTGCCTCTGCTCCATGGCCGCGAGATTACTGGTCCGGATGCCCGCTCGAAGGAGGGCTGTGGACAACCCGCCGCTGACACGCCGCCGGAGCCTGTGGACAACCCACCGCTGACGGATCGCGTCCCGGCGCGCTAGAGTCCGCCGCACCAGGACGTTACCGACGAGTAAGACTTTTGGGTAAGGGAGCGACGCATGCGGCTCGGGATCAACCTCGGCTACTGGGGAGCGGGCATGGACGGCGACAACCTCGCCGTCGCCAAGGAGGCCGACCGGCTGGGCTACGCGGTCTGCTGGGCCGCCGAGGCGTACGGCTCGGACGCCCCCACCGTGCTCTCCTGGGTCGCCGCCCAGACCGAGCGCATCGACATCGGCTCCGCGATCATGCAGATCCCGGCCCGCCAGCCCGCCATGACGGCGATGACCGCCGCCACCCTCGACTCGCTCTCCGGCGGCCGCTTCCGGCTGGGCCTCGGCGTGTCGGGACCGCAGGTCTCCGAGGGCTGGTACGGCGTCAAGTTCGACAAGCCGCTCGCCCGCACCCGCGAGTACGTCGAGATCGTCCGCAAGGCCATGTCCCGCGAGCGCCTGTCGTACGAAGGACAGCACTGGACCCTCCCGCTGCCGGACGGCCCCGGCAAGCCCCTCAAGCTCACCGTGCACCCCGAGCGCGAGACCATCCCGCTCTACATCGCCGCCATCGGCCCCAAGAACCTGGAGCAGACCGGCGAGATCGCCGACGGCGCGCTGCTGATCTTCCCCTCCGCCGAGCACCTGGAGGAGACCGCCGTCGCCCCGCTGCGCGCGGGCCGCGAGAAGGCCGGGAAGACCATGGAGGGCTTCGACGTCTGCCCGACCCTGCCGCTCGCCGTCGGCGACGACGTGAACGCCCTGGCCGACATGTTCCGCCCGTACACCGCCCTGTACGTCGGCGGCATGGGCAGCCGCAAGCAGAACTTCTACAACAGCCTCGCCCAGCGCATGGGTTACGAGAAGGAAGCCGCCGAGATCCAGGACAAGTACCTGGGCGGCGACAAGAACGGCGCTGCCGCCGCCGTGCCGCACCGGCTCATCGACCAGACGACGCTGCTCGGCCCGGTCGAGCGGATCGCCGAGCGGATGCAGGCGTACGCCGCCGCCGGAGTCACCACGCTGACGCTGGCCCCCGCAGGGTTCACGCTCGACGAGCGGATCACCGCACTGCGGGCGGGCACCGAGGCCCTGGAACGCGCCGGACTGGCCTAGCCAGTAAGGGAGTTGAAGTCCGCGGCCGTGGTGGGGGCTCGGGGGTCTTCCCCGCCACGGCCGTCACGGAGCACAACGCGCCAGCGGCCGGTCGGTTACGCCCCGCGAAGGGATTGCACGCTCCCTCATGCGGGCGACTTGTCCGTCATACCTGTTGCCTCCTGGTCCGCACCGCACTTCACTCGTCTCAGCGAGTGCGATGGAGTGCGGTGCGGACAGGCGCGCGCGTGACACGCGCATGGAGGTGGCAGTGATGCTCTCTGCTCGGTCTCTCTTCCAGGAGATCATCGACAACGACGACACGTTCCAGCTGTTCTGCTCGGTGGCGGCCAGCGGAGAGTCCCAGGGCGGCTGGGAGAACGGCCGGATCGCCGCCCTCGTCCCCGACACCATGCGCGACCTCGCCCCCAAGATCACCCGGCACGGCGCCGACGAGGACAAGCACGGACGCCTCTTCCGCGCGCTGCTGAGCAAGCGCAACCTCGAAGAGATCGACGTGCCCCTCGCCCTCGACTACACGCTCCTCCTGGAGCACGCGGGCATCGGCCTCGCGCACAGCAGGCTGCGCGCGGACACGACCCTCACCGAGGAGGACATCGTCGTCTACCTCTCGCACAGCCGCGTCACCGAACAGCGGGCCGCCGACCAGATGGACATGCTCGTCACCTACTTCGGCGACCACCCCGAGGCGGGCAAGCCGATCAGGATGATCTGCCACGACGAGGAGAACCACCTCGCCTACTGCCACGAGGAGTTGCTGCGCCTCGCCGCCCTCGGCCACGGCCGCACCATCCAGCGCGTCCTGCGCGCGTGCGTACGCGTGGAGATCGGCGTCTACCGCGACGTCAGCCTCGCCGTCATGGGCCGCATGGGCGCCCTCCTCGGCTGGCCCCGCCCCAAGTCGCTGCTGCTCGCCGCGGGCATCCACGCCCTGTACCTGTACGAACGCCTCGTCGGCTGGCGCAAGATGGTCACCCTGACGATGCCCGAGCGCAGGGGAGCGATGGACGGCCCGGGGGTGTGAGAGGGCCTCTCACGGGTGTGAGGGGGCCTCTCCGGGTGCGAGGGGGTCTCACAGCCAGCCGCGCCGTTTGAACAGCCGGTACAGGCCCACTTCCGCGAGCACCATCACGACCAGCACGGCGTAGTACCCCCACTCCCACTTCAGCTCCGGCATGTTGTCGAAGTTCATGCCGTAGACGCCCGCGACCATCGTCGGAACGGCCGCCATCGCCGCCCACGCCGAGATCTTCCGCATGTCGTCGTTCTGCCGTACGCCCATCTGGGCAAGGTGCGCCGACAGGATGTCCGACAGCAGCCGGTCCAGGCCGTCCACCTGCTCGTTCACCCGGGTCAGGTGGTCGCTGACGTCCCGGAAGAAGGGCTGCGCCTCGTCGTGCACGAACGGCAGCCCCGGGCTCGAAAGACGCAGCATCGGCTGCGTCAGCGGCCCGCTCGCCCGCCGGAACTCCAGCACCTGCCGCTTGAAGGTGTAGATGCGTCCCGCGGTGCCCTTCGAACTGCTGCCGCCCTGCGGGGAGAAGACCTCCGCCTCCAGCTCCTCCAGGTCGGTCTGGAGCTCCGCCGCGACCTCCAGGTAGTGGTCCACGACGACGTCACTGATCGCGTACAGCACCGACGTCGGCCCGTGCGCCAGCAGATGCGGACTGGACTCCATGCGCTTGCGCACCGCCGCCAGCGGGGTGCTCGCGCCGTGCCGCACGGTCACCACGAAGGAGTCGCCGACGAAGACCATCAGCTCGTCCGTGCTGACGGTGTCGCTCTCCGGCTCGTACACGACCGGCTTCAGTACGGCGAACAGGGAGTCCTCGTACACCTCCAGCTTCGGCCGCTGATGCGCCGAAAGGGAGTCCTCCACGGCCAGCGGATGCAGCCCGAACTCGGAGGTGACCAGGCCGAACTCCTTCTCCGTGGGCTCGTGCAGCCCGATCCACAGGAACGCGTCCCCGGTGGCCCGCGCCTCGGCGAGCGCGTCGGAGAGGTCGGAGGGGCCCTCGGTGCGGTGGCCCTCGCGGTAGATGGCGCAGTCGACGATCACGGCGTGCATTCTCCCGGTGTACGGAGCCCGGCGCACCTGTGGGCGCCCGTCGGCCTAGGCTGATGCGCATGGCCACGCTGATCCTCGTACGGCACGGACGTTCCACCGCCAACACCGCCGGGCTGCTCGCCGGGCGCACTCCCGGGGTCGCCCTCGACGAGCGCGGCGCCGAGCAGGCCGCCGCGCTGCCCGGGCGCCTCGCCGCACTGCCCCTCGCCGCCGCCGTCACCAGTCCCCTCCAGCGCTGCAACGAGACGCTGCGCCCTCTCCTGGAGGCCCGCCCCGAGCTCCCCCTGCACACCGAGGAACGCATCAACGAGTGCGACTACGGCGACTGGTCGGGGCGCAAGCTCGGCGAACTCAACGACCATCCCCTGATGGAGGTCGTGCAACGGCACGCCTCCTCCGCCGCCTTCCCCGGAGGCGAGTCGATGCGCACCATGCAGGCGCGCGCCGTCGACGCCGTACGCGACTGGAACGAGCGCATCGACGCCGAGCACGGCCCCGACGCCCTCTACGTGATGTGCTCGCACGGCGACATCATCAAGTCCCTCGTCGCGGACGCGCTCGGCATGCATCTCGACCTCTTCCAGCGCATTCACGTCGATCCGTGTTCCCTGACGGTGATCCGTTACACCAGGCTGCGGCCCTTCGTCGTACGACTCGGCGACACCGGCGACCTCTCCGGCCTGGCTCCCGTACCCGGCGACGCGAGCACCAGCACAGGCGACAGCGGCGACGCAGCGGTGGGAGGCGGAGCGGGAGCAGCGTGATCGCCGCGCACAGTAGGGTGGTCGCGCCGTAAACCCTTTACGTCAACCCTTGTCCGTCAACCGCTTGCGTCAGCCGTTCGCGTCAGCCTTCGCGGCGCCTGACATCCCCAGCCCCCCGAGCCCATGGAGATCAGGACGTGTCCCGTCAGGTGTTCCTCTACGACCCGCCGGAGCGTTTCGTGGCCGGTACGGTCGGGCTGCCTGGCCGCCGTACCTTCTTCCTCCAGGCATCGGCGGCCGGTCGCGTCACCAGCGTCTCCCTGGAGAAGACTCAGGTGGAGGCCCTGGCCGAACGCATCGACGAACTCCTCGACGAGGTCGTGCGCCGCACCGGCGGCAACGCCCCCGTCCCGGCGGTCGCCCCCGCCGACGTGCACGACACCGCACCCCTGGACGCCCCCGTCGAGGAGGAGTTCCGGGTCGGCACCATGGCGCTCGCCTGGGACGGCGAGGACCAGCGGATGATCGTCGAGGCGCAGGCCCTCGTCGAGCTGGACGTCGACACCGACGAGGACCTCGCCGAGGCCGAGGAGCGCATGCTCCAGGACGAGGAGAACGGCCCGCCCATGCTGCGCGTGCGCCTCAGCGGCGCACAGGCCCGAGCCTTCGCCAAGCGCGCCCTGGACGTCGTCAACGCGGGCCGCCCGCCGTGCCCGCTGTGCAGCCTGCCGCTCGACCCGGAGGGACACGTATGCCCGCGCCAGAACGGATACCGGCGGGGCCTGTGACGGACCTGACGACCCTCCTCGCCAAGGGGGAGCTCAAGGTACTCGGCCAGGTCCGGGAGGCATCCAACGCGGTCCTGTACTGCGAGATCACCTACGAGGGCGAGACCGCTGCCTGCGTCTACAAGCCGGTCGCGGGCGAGCAGCCCCTGTGGGACTTCCCCGACGGCAACCTCGCCCGCCGCGAGGTCGCCTCGTACGAGATCTCCGAAGCGACCGGCTGGAGCCTGATCCCGCCGACCGTCCTGCGCGACGGACCGTACGGCGAGGGCATGTGCCAGCTCTGGATCGAGGGCGACGCCGAGGCCGGTGGTGCCCTCCTGGCCCTGGTGGAGGACGAGGAACCGGCCGACGGCTGGAAACCGGTGGTCCTCGCCGAGGTGGCGGAGGGCCGCACCGCCCTCCTCGTCCACGCCGACGACGCCCGTCTGCGCCGCCTCTCCGTACTCGACGCGGTCATCAACAACGGCGACCGCAAGGGCGGCCACCTGCTGCCCTCGGGCGACGGCCGCCTCTACGGCATCGACCACGGGGTCTCCTTCCACGTCGAGGACAAGCTCCGCACCCTCCTGTGGGGCTGGGCGGGCGAGCCCCTGACGGCCGAGGCCACCGAGGTGCTGGACACCCTGGCCGCCGGGCTCGCCGACGGCACCCCCCTCGCCACCCGACTGGCCGAACTGATCACGGCGGCGGAGCTGGCCGCCCTGCGCGAGCGGGTGGCGTCCCTGCGCGCGTCCGGCGTCCACCCCTCCCCGAGCGGACAGTGGCCCGCGATCCCGTGGCCCCCCGTGTGAGCGCCTGCCTCATGGGCACAGGACTGCGCAAGACGGCGTAATCGGTCAAGATCCCGGTCCGGTTCGTAACCGGAACATGCGTCCGGTTACGCTCGTGGCATGCATGCCTGGCCCGCTTCTGAGGTCCCCGCCCTGCCCGGCAAGGGCCGCGACCTCCAGATCCACGACACCGCGACCAACGGGTTGATCACCCTCGACCCCGGTCCCGTCGCCCGTATCTACGTGTGCGGCATCACGCCGTACGACGCGACCCACATGGGTCACGCGGCGACCTACAACGCGTTCGACCTCGTGCAACGCGTGTGGCTCGACACCAAGAGGCAGGTCCACTACGTCCAGAACGTGACGGACGTCGACGACCCGCTCCTGGAGCGCGCGATCCGCGACGGCATCGACTGGACCGGTCTCGCCGAGCGTGAGACCGCCCTGTTCCGCGAGGACATGACCGCCCTGCGCATGCTGCCCCCGCAGCAGTACGTGGGTGCGGTCGAGGCCATCCCGGGCATCGTGCCCCTGGTGGAACGCCTCCGCGACGCGGGCGCCGCCTACGACCTCGAAGGCGACATCTACTTCTCCGTCGCCGCCGACCCGCACTTCGGCGGGGTCTCCGGGCTCGACGCGGAGGCGATGCGCCTGCTCTCCGCCGAACGCGGCGGCGACCCGGACCGCCCCGGCAAGAAGAACCCTCTCGACCCGATGCTGTGGATGGCCGCCCGCGAGGGCGAGCCGAGCTGGGACGGGGCCTCGCTGGGCCCCGGCCGGCCCGGCTGGCACATCGAGTGCGTGGCCATCGCCCTGGAACACCTGGGCATGGGCTTCGACGTGCAGGGCGGCGGCTCCGACCTCGCCTTCCCGCACCACGAGATGGGCGCATCGCACGCCCAGGCCCTGACCGGCGAGCACCCCTTCGCGAAGGCGTACGTGCACGCGGGCATGGTCGCTCTCGACGGCCAGAAGATGTCCAAGTCGCGCGGCAACCTGGTCTTCGTCTCCACCCTCCGCCGCGATGGCGTCGACCCCGCCGCGATCCGCCTCGCCCTCCTCTCCCACCACTACCGCGCCGACTGGGAGTGGACCGACCAGGTCCTCGCGGACGCGGTGGCCCGACTGGGCCGCTGGCGCGCGGCGGTCTCCCGCCCGGACGGTCCGTCGGCGGACGCGCTCGTGGAGTCGATGCGGGAGGCTCTCGCGAACGACCTGGACGCCCCGGCCGCCCTCGCGGCGGTGGACCGCTGGGCGGAGCTCCAGACCTCGTCCGGCGGCACGGAGGAAGGCGCTCCCGGCGTCGTCTCGCGTGCGGTGGACGCGCTGCTGGGCGTGGCCCTGTAGCGGACAGCGGTACGGGTGCGGGCCGGGTCCTCTTCGGGGGCCCGGCCCGCACCGCGTTGGGCGGGCGAGGGGGCCGGACGGGCCCGGAGCCCGAGGGGGAAGCTCTGCCCCGCCCTGAGGCCCACGACCGGAAGCCCACGCCCCGGAGCCCACGCCCGGAAGCCCCCGCCCGGAAGTCCACGAGTCGGATGCGCGAGTCCATGGGCAGGCCGCCCCCTCGCCCGCTACACACGCGGAATGAGATCCTCAACTCGCCTCAGAGCAGCGGCCGTCACGGCCCTGCTGGGCCTGACGGTCGGCCTCGCCGGACCGGGCGCCGCCGCCCAGGCAGACCCTCCGCCCCCCGCCACCACCGTCGGCGACCTCACCGGCTTCGAGCCCAGCACCACGAGCGCAGCCTCGTACGACCTCCACGCGGGAAGCACCGAGGCCCGCGTCAGCTTCGTCTCCGAGGAGACCTTCCGCATCGAACTCGCCCCCGACGGGAAGTTCACCGACCCGACCGGCAAGGACATCGTCCTGCCCCAGGGCAAGGCGCCGAGAACCCGCTGGCGCGACAGGGGCGACCGCTACGAGCTGAGCACCGACAAGCTCACCCTCCGCGCCTACAAGGCCCCCCTCCGCTTCGCCCTCCACCGCGCCGACGGCACCCGGCTCTGGTCCGAGTCCCGGGGCATCACCTGGAGCAAGGACGAGACCGGCAAGGACACCACCACCCAGACCCTCGCCCCCCGCTCCGACGAGCAGTTCTACGGCGCGGGCATGCAGAACGGCCGGGGCAACACCTCCCACCGGGGCAAGACCGTCGAAGTGGGCGTCGACTACAACTGGAACGACGGCGGCCACCCCAACTCCGTCCCCTTCTACCTCTCCACGGCCGGTTACGGCGTCTACCGCAACACGTACGCCCCCAACACCTACGACTTCGGCACGTCCGGGCCCGCCGTCACCACCGCCGCCAAGGAGAACCGTTTCGACGCGTACTACTTCGCGGGCGACGGCAAGGACGCGGCCAAGGACGTCATCGGCCAGTACACGAAGCTCACCGGCAAGCCCTTCCTCCCGCCGGTCTACGGCATGGAGATCGGCGACGCCGACTGCTACCTCCACAACGCCAACCGCGGCGAGCGCCGCACCCTGGACTCCCTCAAGGTCGCCGACGGCTACGTCGCCAACGACATGCCCAACGGCTGGATGCTCGTCAACGACGGCTACGGCTGCGGCTACGAGGACCTCGCCGAGACCGCCAAGGGCCTTCAGGACCGCAAGATGCAGCTCGGCCTGTGGACCGAGGACGGCATCGGCAAACTCGCCGAGCAGGTCAAGGCGGGCCAGCGCGTCGCCAAGCTGGACGTCGCCTGGGTCGGCGAGGGCTACAAGTTCGCCCTCGACGGCTGCAAGGACGCCTACCGGGGCATCGAGGACAACAGCGACGCCCGAGGCTTCACCTGGGCCCCGGAGAGCTGGGCGGGCGCCCAGCGCTGCGGTGTGCAGTGGTCCGGCGACCAGTCGGGCAGCTGGGAGTACATCCGCTGGCAGATACCCACCTACGCGGGCTCCACGATGTCCGGCCTCGCGTACACCACGGGTGACGTCGACGGGATCTTCGGCGGCAGCGCCAAGACGTACACCCGCGACCTCCAGTGGAAGATGTTCCTCGGCACGACCATGACCATGGACGGCTGGGCCGCCAACGACAAGCAGCCCTTCCGCTACGGGGAGCCGTACACCGCCATCAACCGCGACTACCTGAAGCTCAAGGAGTCGCTGCTGCCCTACCAGTACTCCTACGCGCACGAGGCCACCCAAACCGGTGTCGGCATGGTGCGTCCGCTGGCCCTCGAATACCCGGACGACCCCAAGGCGGGCACCGACGCCGCGAAGTACGAGTTCCTGTCCGGCGAGGACTTCCTCGTCGCACCCGTCTACCAGGACAGCGCCAAGCGCGACGGGATCTACCTCCCCCGGGGCACCTGGATCGACTACTGGACCGGCCGCACCCACGAGGGCCCGACCACCGTCGACAACTACAGCGCACCCCTCGACACCCTCCCCCTGTTCGTGAAGGCGGGCGCGACCGTGCCCCTGTGGCCGGGCATCCGCTCCTACGCCGACCGCACCGCCGAATCCCCGCTCGCCTGGGACGTCTACCCGCAGGGGAAGTCGTCCTTCACCCTCTACGAGGACGACGGCGTCACCCGCCGGCACCGGGCGGGCGAGTACGCCACCCAGCAGGCCGACGTCGACGCACCCCGCAGGGGCGAGGGCGACGTGAGCATCCGCATCGGTACCAGCAAGGGCGACTTCCGGGGCAAGCAGGCCCAGCGCCCGTACAGCTTCACCGTGCACACCAACTCCGTCCCCGACGAGGTCGAACTCTCAGGACGCGAACTGCCTCGGCTGAAGAGCAAGCAGGCGTTCGAAACGGCCCTCCAGGGCTGGTGGTACGACCACGACACCCAAGGGGGTGTCGTCAAGGTGAAGACCGCACCGCTGCGCACCGACCGCTCCTTCACCCTGGAGCTGGAGGACACCAGCGCGGTCGGCGGCAAGGACGCACGGGCCACCGCCGTGGTGACCGCAGCACCGGGCCAGGAGCTCGGTGCGGGCGTCACCGGCACGGTCGCCGTCGACGTCACCGCGGGCAAGCGCGACGCCACCGCCGTCACCGTCGGACTGAACGCCCCCGCCGGATGGCAGGTCACCCCCGCGGCCACCGTGCCGCGCATCCCCGCGGGCACCACCAAGAGGGTCGAGGTCGCCGTCACCCCCGCCGCTGACGCCAAGGCGGGCGACACCACCCTCACCGCGGCGGCGCACTACACAGCGGCAGGGGAGCAGCGCACCGCCGTACAGCGCTTCGGCGTCTCCGTGATGCCACCGCCGCCGACCGCCGACACCTGGGCGAGCGAGCTGGTGTGGCTGACGTCGTCCAACGGCTACGGCCCGGCCGAACGCGACCGCAGCAACGGCGAGTCCGGTGCCACGGACGGAAGGATGCTCACCCTCGCCGGGAAGACGTACGACAAGGGCATCGGCACCCACGCCGACTCCGGCATCGAGGTCTACACGGGCGGCCGGTGCACCGCGTTCACCGCCGACGTCGGCATCGACGACGAGATCAACGGCTACGGCGAGGTCGCCTTCTCCGTGGAGGCCGACGGCAAGGTGCTGTGGACCTCGCCCAAGGTGACGGGGGCGTCCGCCACCGTCCCGGTGGACGTGAAGCTGGACGGGGCGCGGCACGTGCGCCTGAAGGTCACCGACACCAACAACGCCAAGTCGGGCGACCACGGCGACTGGGCGGCGGCCCGCTTCACCTGCGCCTGACCTGCCCGCCGACCTGGGGCGGCACCGGGCGGGGGAGTTTCCGCCGCCCGGTGCCGCCGGTCTGCCGACCCTGCCTGCCACCTGGCCAGGGGGCCGTGCGGGTCGCTCGCTCACACGCTCACTTGGTGACGACGATCGCCTTCAGCAGGGTTGGGCTCTGGTCGTCGTAGAAGCCGATCACCCGGTGCCCGAACCCGAACGCGCGCTGCACCGCGTCGTGCACGATCTGGCTCGGGTTGACCAGCTGCCGCCAGGCACCGTCGACCAGCAGGTACAGGATCGGCGGCTGGCCCGGGAGGGGCTGCACGACGTCCCAGTACTGCGTGGCGGTGTTGCTCTTGATGGCCTGGGACTCCAGGCCCTGCGGCTGCTGGCCGTAGCCCTGCTGGGCCTGCCCGTACTGCTGCTGGCTCTGCTGGCCCTGGCCGAGCTGCTGGAGCAGCTGCTGGTACGGCTGCTGCTGGCCGAGCTGCTGGAGCTGCTGGCCGAGGCCGCCGCCGGGCCCGTACTGCTGCCCCTGGCCCTGCTGCTGGCCGAACTGCTGCGGGGGCGGCGGCGCGGTGCTGTCGGAACCCTGCTGGCCCTGCTGCTGCCCCTGCCCGTACTGCTGCTGGCCGAAGCCCTGCCCGTACATCTGGCCCTGCGTCTGCGGGGTGGTGCTCATGCCGTGCCACCTTCCGTTCGTTGCGTCGTTGCTCTGTCTGGCCCGTGCTCAGCCGGTGACGACGAGGCCGACGATCTCCTCGTCCGAGAACCACACGCGTACGTCCGGCCGGCCCCCCGCGAAGGCGGCGTGCACCGCCTGGCGGATGTCGGGAGCCGGGTCGTTCAGGTTGCGCCACGCACCCGCCACGAACAGCCGCAGCCGCGGCGGGAGTTCCCTGGGGTACGGGAGCAGCTCGTCCCAGTACCGTTCGGCCTGACCCGTGCCCACCGACGACGGCAGCAGCCGCATCGCCGCCGCCCGGATGTCGGGCCGGTTGCCGATCCGCTGCGAGGACGGCCTGCCCGGCGCGTCCTGCTGCGGGGAGCCCGAGGCGCGCAGCACCTCGCGGGCCCGCTGCGGATCCATCGGCGGGAGGTTCGCCGCCTTGAGGATGCCCTGGAGGCAGGCGAGCGCACCCACCACCACCGGCGACGCCGACGACGTACCGGCGAAGGTGTCGGTGTACCAGGCGATCTCCTCCGCACCGCCCTGGAGGTCGCCGGGACGGTCCCAGGAGCCACCCGTGGTGGTGGTCTCCCGGCCCCAGCCCTGGGCGTCCACGCGGGCGCCGTAGTTGGAGAACGCGAGCCGCGAGCGGTCAGGGCCGTGATCGCGGCCGTGCGTCCCGGGCGGGGGAGCGCCCGCACCCACCAGAACGGCCCCCGAGGACCCGTGCGACGGGTTGAAGGGGTTGCGCCACCGCTCCGGGAACTCGTCCGGCCTGCGCTCGTACAGGGCGTCGTCCAGGCTCTCCGCGCCGTTGCCCGCGGGCTCCACCACGAGCACCCCGCGCGAGGTCGCCCAGCGGATCGCCGCCAGGTCGTCGGGCCACCACTCCAGCGCGATGTACCCGCGCTGGTCGTCGCGCTCGGCGAAGTCGAACCGGGGCCCAGGACGGTGCAGTTCGATCAGGACGACGTCACCGGGGGAGAGGCGGGCGGCGGCCAACCGGATGGTGGCCGCGGTGCCCAGCGGGCGGAAGGACGCCGCCGCCGTGAGCGCCTGCGGGGCGATGCCGGTGATGCCGCGCTCGCCCGGGTCGCCGCCGATGACGCCCAGGACGGCGGTGCCGTGGTTGCGCCAGGCCAGGTCCTGCACGGGGGTGCCGACCACGACACCGGACAGTTTGTCCGCCAGGTCCTCGTGCCCCAACTGCCAGGCGCCCTCGATGTCGATGACCGTGACGCCCTCGCCGGACCCGCCGGGACGCGCCCACGCCCACGGCGCGTCGACACCCTCGGGTGCGGGCCGCAGATAACCCTGACGCCCGGTGAAGTCGGGGGTGACGGGAGCACCTTCTTTGAGGCGCTTGCCCTCCTCACCGCTCTGGTGCTGCGCCTCGCCGCCCTGCCGGAACGGCGACGACTGCTGCTGGTACGGGAACGACTGCCGCGGATACGACGCCGGGACCGCGCCCGGCTTCACGTACGCCGTCTCCACGCCCGGCAGCGCCGCCAGGCGTGCCGTCAGCTCGCGGGCCCGGTCCTCGCCGCCCCGGACACGGTAGTAGAGCGACAGCTCCTGCTCCTCGTGGGAGGCGGAGCCCTCGTACCGCTCCTCGTGACCGAACAGGGGCTCCAGGGCGAGCTGTTCGTCGCTGAGGAACATGTTCAGGGCCGAGACGTCGGAGCCCGCCGCCGACCTGACGCCCTCGGCGCCCGCCCGCAGCCGGGCCTCGCCGCGTGCGACGACGATCAGCTCCTGCTCGGCGTTCTGGTAGGTGAATCCCGCGCCGCCGGGTCCCGGGCCCGTGGTGCCTGGGCCCTCGCCGGGGTGTACCTGATCGGTCATCGCTTCCACCGCTCCCCTCGGGTGCCGTGCGCTGCGTTGCCACTCTCAGGTGGCCCACCCTGCTACCGCCGTGCCGCTGCGTCCACACGAATCACGCCAACTGTGTTTGAACGAAAAGGGAAGGGGGCAGGTCGTCCGCTCATTCGTCGAGAGGACGTTCCATGAGCGACTCCTTTGCACGTCGAAGACTCCTCACCGCGGGCGCGGGCCTGGGCGGGGCAGCACTCCTGGCCGCCGTCGGCACCGCCGCCGCAGGTGCCGCGGAGCGGGGCGGGGCCGCCCGGTGGCCCACCCGCTTCTCCCTGCCCGACGGCTTCCGCCCCGAGGGCATCGCCATCGGCGACCGCCCGTACGCCTTCTTCGGCTCGCTGGGCGACGGCTCGGTGTACGCGGCCGACCTGGCCACCGGCCGGGGCCGCGTCGTCGTGACGGGCCTCGGCGGCTCCACGGTCGGGCTGAAGACCGACGACCGGGGACGGCTGTTCCTGGCGGGCGGGGTGTCCCGGCAGATCCGGGTGGCCGACCCGCGCACCGGCCGCCACCTCGCCGTGTACGACGTGCCCGGTGCCGTCATGGTCAACGACGTGGTGCTGCACCCCACCGCCGCCTGGTTCACCGACTCCTACCGGCCCGTCCTGTACGGCGTTCCGCTCGGCCGCCACGGCAGCCTGCCCGCCGTGCGCGACCTGCGCGAACTCCCGCTGTCCGGCGACTGGGTGCAGGGCGACGACTTCACCGCCAACGGCATCGAGCGCACCCCCGACGGCCGGGCCCTGATCGTGGCCGACACCGTCGCCGACGGCGGTGCGCTGATGCGGGTCGACCCGCGCACCGGAGTCGCCCGCCGTATCGACGTCGGCGCTGCCCGCTTCCCGCACGCCGACGGCCTGCTGCTGCGCGGGCACCTCCTGTACGTCGTCCAGCAGCGGCAGAACGCGATCGACGTGGTCCGCCTGGACTCCTCCGGCACCCGGGGCACCGCCGTCACCCGGATCACCGACCCGCGCTTCCGCATCCCCACCACGGCAGCCGCCTGGGGTGACCGGATCTACCTGCCGAACGCCCGCTTCGACGTGGAGCCGACCCCGGACACGGAGTACGACGCGGTGGCGGTCCGCGCGGTCTGACCACCGCTCGCACCGCTCGCGTCACAGCAAGCGCCGGGGCACGCGTCACGGCACGTGCAAGAGCATGCGCAGGGGCACGCGCCAGGGCACACGTAAGGGGCGGCATCCAGGATGCCGCCCCTTACGCACGTCCACCGTCGGATCACTCCCCGGAGCCTCCCGAGCCCCCGGAGTCCGACCCTGCCGACGAGCCGTCGCCGCCGTCGTCCCCGCCACCGCCGTCCGGCCCGTCCTCCGTGCCCGTACGGGGCTTCTTCGGCGGCCTGGTCCGGCCGCCGGAGGCGTCGCGGAGGTACGCCGCCCCGCCCGTCCCCGTATCGCCGCCTTCCGTGGCGTGACCGGGGCCGCTGCTGCCGCCGCCGGGACCCGCGCCCGGATCGCGCCGCCGCAGATACCGCTCGAACTCCCGGGCGATGGCCTCGCCGGACGCCTCCGGGAGGTCCGCGGTGTCCCGCGCCTCCTCCAGCGACTGCACGTACTCCGCGACCTCGCTGTCCTCGGCGGCCAGCTGGTCCACGCCCACCTGCCAGGCCCGCGAGTCCTCCGCCAGCTCGCCGAGCGGGATGCGCAGCCCGATGAGGTCTTCGAGACGGTTCAGCAGCGCCAGCGTCGCCTTCGGGTTCGGCGGCTGCGACACGTAGTGCGGCACCGCCGCCCACAGGCTCACCGCGGGCACCCCCGCATGCGTGCACGCCTCCTGGAGGATGCCGACGATGCCCGTGGGGCCCTCGTACCGCGTCTCCTCCAGGTCCATGGTCCGCGCCAGGTCCGGATCGGAGGTCACTCCACTGACCGGAACCGGACGGGTGTGCGGGGTGTCACCGAGCAGTGCACCCAGGATCACCACCATCTCCACACCGAGTTCGTGCGCGAAGCCCAGGATCTCGTTGCAGAACGAGCGCCACCGCATGGACGGCTCGATGCCCCGCACCAGCACCAGGTCGCGCGGCTTGTCGCCGCCGGTGCGCACCACGGAGAGCCGGGTCGTCGGCCAGGTGATCTTGCGTACGCCGTTCTCCAGAAAGACGGTCGGCCGGTTGACCTGGAAGTCGTAGTAGTCCTCGGCGTCGAGCGCCGCGAACACCTCGCCCTTCCACTCCCGGTCGAGATGGGAGACCGCCGCCGAGGCGGCGTCCCCCGCGTCGTTCCAGCCCTCGAACGCGGCCACCATGACCGGGTCGACCAGCTCGGGAACTCCGTCGAGCTCGATCACCCAGCGCCTCCTTCATCCGTCTTCATACGCCCCCTACGGCGTTTCCCCGGTCCGAATCCCCCCACCTTACGCATGCGGGAAGAGTGCCCTCCGGGCACTGAATCAATCGAAATCGGCCAGATTGGAGACGTCCGATCTTCCGTGCCGGATGCGGACGCCCCTCTCCGGCCCTACAGCGTCGACCGCAGCCACTGCTCCACGCTCGCGATGTGCACCGTCGCCCACGACCGCGCCGCCTCCGCGTCCCGCGCCCGCAGCGCCCCCAGGATCGCCCGGTGCTCCTGCAGGGTCCGGCTGATCGCGTCCTCCTGCGTCAGCCCCCGCCAGACCCGCGCCCGGGTGGTCGGCCCCGAAAGACCGTCGAGCAGCGAGCAGAGCACCGAGTTCCCCGACCCCCGCACGATGGTCCGGTGGAACTCCAGGTCGGCGGCGACCAGTTCCTCCACCGACGGCTCCTCGCCGAGCGCGCTGAGCTGCTCCTCCAGGGCGTCCAGCTCCTCGTCGCCGAGCAGCCCGCACGCCAGCGCCGTCGCGGCGGGCTCCAGGATCCTCCGTACGGCGAGGAACTCCAGCACCGCGCTGTCGCGGTGGAAGTCCACGACGAAGCTCACCGCCTCCAGCAGCAGCTGCGGATCGAGGCTGGTCACGTACGTGCCGTCGCCCTGCCGGACGTCCAGGATGCGGATCAGGGACAGCGCCCGTACCGCCTCGCGCAGAGAGTTGCGCGAGAGTCCCAGTTCGGCGGCGAGTTCGCTCTCCTTGGGCAGTCGGTCGCCGGGGCGCAGCGTCCCCGAGACGATCATGGCCTTGATGCGTTCGATGGCCTCGTCGGTGACGGCCATGACCCGACCTCCTCTTCCCCGCCCGGCCCACCGCCAGACATCCGACCTATGTTCGCACGGCGGGGGCGACCCCGAAGCCCATAAGGCTACGGGCGCTGACACGGCGGCGGGCGGACCCCCGAAGGAGCCCGCCCGCCACCGCCGGGCCCCCACCGGGAGCCCCGCAACACCTATGCCTCGCGGCGCAGCACCCGCTCCACCTTCGCCCGTACGTCGTCCGTCGCCAGACCCCGGATCGTCAGCGTGGTCCGGCGGCGCAGCACGTCGTCCGCCGTCTCCGCCCACTCGTGGTCGCGCGCGTACACGACCTGCGCCCAGATCTCCGGGGCGTCCGGGTGGATGCGCTCGGCCAGCGCCGGGTCGTCGGCCGCCAGACGCGCGATGTCGAAGGACAGCGACCCGTAGTGCGTGGCCAGGTGACGGGCGGTCTCCGGGGACATCCGCGGACCGGGCGTCCCGCCGTCCACGAGCAGCCGGTGCGCGACCGCGTTCGGGTTCGAGATGCCCGGCAGCGGGAGCTTCTTCGGCAGCCGCGAGATCGGCTCCATGTCCTCGCCCAGCGGGTGGCCGGGGAGCGCCGCCAGCTTGTTCATGACGGTGCGGCCGATGTGGCGGAAGGTCGTCCACTTGCCGCCCGCCACCGACAGCATGCCGCCGCGGCCCTCGGTGACGACCGTCTCGCGCTTGGCCTTCGACGTGTCGCCGGGCCCGCCCGGCAGCACCCGCAGACCCGCGAAGGAGTACGTGATCAGGTCCCGCGACAGCTGCTGGTCGCGGATCGAGAACGCGGCCTCGTCGAGGATCTGCGTGACGTCCTTGTCGTTGACCGCCACGTCCGCCGGGTCGCCCTCGTACTCCTCGTCGGTGGTGCCGAGGAGGAGCTGGTCCTCCCACGGCAGCGCGAAGGTGATCCGGTACTTGTCGATCGGGGTCGCCAGCGCGGCCCTCCACGGCGACGTCCGCTTCAGGACCAGGTGCGCGCCCTTGGAGAGACGGATCGAGGGAGCGGAGTTGGGGTCCTCCAGCTTGCGCAGGTGGTCCACCCACGGGCCGGTCGCGTTCAGCACCAGCCGGGCGTCGACACCGAACTCGGTGCCGTCCATGCGGTCCTTGAGCTCCGCGCCCGTCACCCGGCCGTGCGTGAAGCGCAGCCCCGTGACCTCGGCGTGGTTGAGGACGGTCGCCCCCGACTCGACGGCGGCGCGCACCGTCATGAGCGCCATCCGGGAGTCGTTCATCTGGTCGTCGCCGTAGACCGCGACGGCCTTCAGGTTGTCCGTACGCAGCTCCGGCACGTCCTTGGCCGCACGCGACGGCGAGATCACGTGACCGACGCCGTCGCCGAACGCGGACAGCGCCGAGTAGGCGAAGACGCCCGCGCCCAGCTTGGCCGCGCCGTGCGGACCGCCCTTGTAGACGGGCAGGTAGAAGGTCAGCGGGTTGGCCAGGTGCGGGGCCACGTCGCGCGAGACGGCACGCCGCTCGAAGTGGTTCTCCGCGACCAGCTTCACCGCGCCGGTCTGGAGGTAGCGCAGCCCTCCGTGCAGCAGCTTGGAGGAGGCCGAGGAGGTGGCGCCGGCGAAGTCACCGGCGTCCACCAGAGCCACCCGCAGCCCGGACTGAGCGGCGTGCCAGGCGGTCGAGATGCCCAGGATGCCACCGCCGATCACCAGGAGGTCGTACGTCGCCTTGGAAAGCCGCTCCCGGGTCTCGGCGCGGCTCGCGGTGGAACCGTCGTCCGGTCGCGCCCCGTGGGTCGGGCCGCTGTGCAGGGTGGTCATGTCACTTGCTCCTCTTCGAAAACTCAGCTTCAGATCTTGTTCCGCGGACCGCGGCGGATCCCTGTCGATCCGCCGCGCTCACGCCCGACCTGCGCCGATGAGTCAGTTCTCGTCTTCTTCGAGCCAGCCCATGGTCCGCTCGACGGCCTTGAGCCAGTTCTTGTACTCGCGGTCCCGGACGTCCGCCTCCATGCGCGGCGTCCACTCGGCGGCCCGGCGCCAGTTGGCCCGCAGCTCGTCGGTGGAGGACCAGAAGCCGACCGCGAGACCGGCCGCGTACGCGGCGCCCAGACACGTGGTCTCGGCGACCATCGGACGGACGACGGGCGCGTCCAGGAAGTCCGACAGGGTCTGCATCAGCAGGTTGTTGGAGGTCATGCCGCCGTCGACCTTGAGCGCGGTCAGCTCGACGCCCGAGTCCTTGGTCATGGCGTCGGTGATCTCACGGGTCTGCCACGCGGTCGCCTCCAGGACGGCGCGCGCGATGTGCGCCTTGGTGACGTACCGGGTGAGACCGGCGATCACACCGCGGGCGTCGGAGCGCCAGTACGGTGCGAACAGACCGGAGAACGCGGGCACGAAGTACGCACCGCCGTTGTCGTCGACGCTGGAGGCCAGCGTCTCGATCTCCGCGGCGGTCTTGATCATGCCCATCTGGTCGCGCATCCACTGCACCAGCGAACCGGTGACCGCGATGGAGCCTTCCAGCGCGTAGACCGGCTTCTGGTCGCCGATCTGGTAGCCGACGGTCGTCAGCAACCCGTTGTAGGAGTTGACGGGCTCCTCGCCGGTGTTCATCAGCATGAACGTGCCGGTGCCGTACGTCGACTTGGCCTCGCCCTCGGAGAAGCAGGTCTGGCCGAAGAGGGCCGCCTGCTGGTCACCGAGCGCGGAGGCGACCGGGACGCCCTGGAGCACGCCGGAGGCGGCCGTTCCGTACACCTCGGCGGACGAACGGATCTCCGGCAGGACGGCGGCCGGGATGTCCATGGACTGCAGGATCTTGTCGTCCCACGCCATCTTGTGCAGGTTCATCAGGAGGGTGCGCGAGGCGTTGGTGACGTCGGTGACGTGGACGCCGCCGTTCACGCCGCCGGTGAGGTTCCAGATGACCCAGGAGTCCATGGTGCCGAAGAGGATGTCGCCCGCCTCGGCCTTCTCGCGCAGGCCCTCGACGTTGTCGAGGAGCCAGCGGACCTTGGGACCGGCGAAGTACGAGGCCAGCGGCAGACCGGTCTCGCGGCGGAAGCGGTCCTGGCCGACGTTGCGGCCGAGCTCCTTGCAGAGGGCGTCGGTGCGGGTGTCCTGCCAGACGATGGCGTTGTGGACGGGCTCACCGGTGTTCTTGTCCCACATCAGCGTGGTCTCGCGCTGATTGGTGATGCCGATCGCCTTGACGTCGGCGGCGGAGATTCCCGCCTTCACGACGGCCCCGGCGACGACCTCCTGGACGTTCTCCCAGATCTCGTTGGCGTCGTGCTCCACCCAGCCCGGCTTCGGGAAGATCTGCTCGTGCTCCTTCTGGTCGACCGCGACGATGCGGCCGTCCTTGTCGAAGACGATGCAGCGGCTGGACGTGGTGCCCTGGTCGATCGCGGCGATGAAGGGGCCTGCGGTGTGTGCGTCGGTCACGGTGTGCTCCTCGAAGTCTTGTGTCGTACGGCTCGACGGGTCGGCAGGACGGTCAGGCGAAGGCGAGCTGGTAGATCCCGCCCGCGATCGCGCCGCCGAGCAGCGGGCCGACCACCGGAATCCATGCGTACCCCCAGTCCGAGCCGCCCTTGTTGGGCAGCGGGAGCAGCGCGTGCACTATGCGGGGACCGAGGTCGCGGACCGGGTTGATGGCGTACCCGGTCGGACCACCGAGGGACAGACCGATGCCGACGACGACGAACGCCGTGATCATCGCGCCCAGGACGCCCGGACCCTTGGGGCTGTCCGCGGACACGCCGGGGATCGTCGACTGGGTGAGGATCGCCAGGACGAGCACGACGGTCGCGATGACCTCGGTGACCAGGTTCTGCACGCTGTTGCGGATCTCGGGCGAGGTGAAGAACACCCCGTGCACCTGTCCCGGGTTCGCGCTCTTCTGTCCTGCCGCCTCGGCGGAGGTCAGGTGGTCGCGGAACTGGCCCGCGTACGTCGCCCAGACCAGCAGTGCGCCGATCATCGCGCCCAGCAGCTGACCGGCGAAGTAGACCGGCAGGTCGCCCCAGGGGGTCGCGCCCTTGATCGCGAGGCCGACCGTGACGGCCGGGTTCAGGTGTGCTCCGGAGAGACCGGCGGAGATGTACGCACCGGTCAGCACCGCGAAGCCCCACCCGAAGGTGATGGCGACCCAGCCGGCGTTGAACGCCTTCGAGCGCTTGAGCGTGACGGCCGCGCAGACGCCGCCGCCCAGCAGGATGAGCACGGCGGTACCGATGGTCTCGCCGGTGAAGATGTCGAGGCTGGACACCCGCGACTCCTTTGTCCTTCGTCCAGGTTCAGACCCTCGATGAGGGCCCAGTCGGTGCCTGGCTTGTCCCCACTCTAACTCTTATGCCGTTAGGTGTTCGACAATGCCGACCGATGAACGGCAGTTTTCACCTCTGTTACCGGCCAGTCAAGGGTTCTGTGAGGTCCGTCCCATGCGGACACGGATCAGGGCCGGACGGCGGATCAGGGCCGGACGCGACGCCCCGCGCCCCCACCCCACCCCGCTCAGAACCGTCCGGCACCCAGATCCCGTGACACCGCACGCGCGCAGTCCCGTACGGCAGCCACCAGCTCGGGCTTCAACTCGCCCCCGGGACACACCCGTTCGACCGCACCCGTGATGCCGACCGCACCCACCGGCATCCGCCGCCGGTCGTGAATGGGGGCCGCGATCGACGCCACGCCCTCCCAGGTCTCCTCCACGTCACCGGCCCAGCCGCGCGCCCGCGTGAGGTCCAGCACGTGGTCGAAGTCCTCCGTCGAGGTGAGCGTGCGCGCGGTGAACGCCTCCCGCTCCACCCCCACCGCCTCGGCCTGCGCCACCGGGTCGTACGCGGACAGCACCTTGCCCAGCGCCGTGCTGTGCAGCGGATGCATCGCCCCCACCTCCAGCACCTGACGGCTGTCGTCCGGGCGGAACACGTGGTGCACGATCAGCACACCCTGCTGGTGCAGCACCCCCAGATAGACGCTCTCGCCGCTGGACCGGGCCAGGTCGTCCGTCCACACCAGGGCCCGCGCCCGCAGCTCGTGCACGTCCAGATAGCTGTTGCCCAGGCGCAGCAGCTCCGCGCCCAGCTGATAGCGGCCCGACGCCGGATCCTGCTCCACGAAGCCCTCGTGCTGGAGCGTGCGCAGAATGCCGTGCGCGGTGCCCTTGGCGAGCCCCAGGGCCGCCGCCACCTCCGTCAGGCCCAGCCGCCGCTCACCGCCGGCCAGCAGCCGCAGCATCGCCGCGGCCCGCTCCAGCGACTGGATATGGCGAGCCATCGCCCGATCACCTCCACTGGGATTCGGCGGTCCCACTGTCGACATGTGCCGATGTTCGTCAATGCCGAACAGTATCGGCCGTTACCGACCCCTGTCACCGGGACGTCGACCCCCGCCACCGGGACCAACGACCCGCCCCCACCTCCCCGTCCCGTACCGCACCTGTCCGCCGACCGGAACACCTGCACATTCCACGGACCGTCCCCGCTACCCTGACCCGGTGCGCCCGCCGCCTGGGCAGGTGCAAAGCCGACAGCCGTCGCAACCCTGGGAGCTCATCCATGGCCTCGTTGCCGAACCCGACGCTTGACGCCCGCAGCCGAGCAGAAGCCCTCCGGGAGGCACTCGCCTCCCGTGTAGTGGTCGCCGACGGAGCGATGGGCACGATGCTCCAGGCACAGGACCCCACCCTTGAGGACTTCCAGGACCTCGAAGGCTGCAACGAGATCCTCAACCTGACGCGCCCGGACATCGTCCGCAACGTCCACAAGGAGTACTTCGCCGTCGGCGTCGACTGCGTCGAGACCAACACCTTCGGCGCCAACCACTCCGCCGCCAACGAGTACGAGATCGCCGACCGCATCGTCGAACTCTCCGAGTCCGGCGCCCGCATCGCCCGCGAGGTCGCCGACGAGTTCACCGCCGCCGACGGCCGCCAGCGCTGGGTGCTGGGCTCCATCGGCCCCGGCACCAAGCTGCCCTCGCTGGGCCACACCACGTACGACGTCCTGCGCGACGGCTACCAGCAGAACGCCGAGGGCCTCCTCGCGGGCGGCGCCGACGCCCTCATCGTCGAGACCACGCAGGACCTCCTCCAGACCAAGTCGTCCCTCATCGGCGCCCGCCGCGCCATGGACGCCCTCGGCCTTGAGGTCCCGCTGATCTGCTCACTCGCCTTCGAGACCACCGGCGTCATGCTGCTGGGCTCCGAGATCGGCGCGGCCCTCACCGCCCTGGAACCCCTCGGCATCGACCTCATCGGCCTCAACTGCTCCACCGGCCCCGAGGAGATGAGCGAGCACCTGCGCTACCTGGCCCGCCACTCGCGGACCCCGCTGATGTGCATGCCGAACGCCGGTCTGCCCGTCCTGACCAAGAACGGCGCACACTTCCCGCTCGGCCCCGAGGGCCTCGCCGACGCCCAGGAAGCCTTCGTCAACGACTACGGCCTCTCCCTCATCGGCGGCTGCTGCGGCACCACCCCCGAGCACCTGCGCCAGGTCGTCGACCGCGCCCGCGGCCTGACCCCCGCCGTCCGCGACCCCCGCCCCGAGCCCGGCGCCGCCTCGCTCTACCAGACGATGCCGTTCCGCCAGGACACCTCGTACCTCGCCATCGGGGAACGTACGAACGCCAACGGATCGAAGAAGTTCCGCGAGGCCATGCTGGAGGCCCGCTGGGACGACTGCGTGGAGATGGCCCGCGACCAGATCCGCGAAGGCGCCCACATGCTCGACCTCTGCGTCGACTACGTGGGCCGCGACGGCGTCGCCGACATGAAGGAACTCGCCGGACGCTTCGCCACCGCCTCCACCCTCCCCATCGTCCTGGACTCCACCGAACTCCCGGTGCTCCGGGCCGGACTGGAGATGCTCGGCGGCCGAGCCGTCATCAACTCCGTCAACTACGAGGACGGCGACGGCCCCGAGTCCCGCTTCCAGCAGGTGACGAAGCTGGCCGTCGAGCACGGCGCGGCCCTCATCGCCCTCACCATCGACGAAGAGGGCCAGGCCCGCACCGTCGAGCACAAGGTCGCCATCGCCGAGCGCCTCATCGAGGACCTGACCGGCAACTGGGGGGTGCAGGAGTCCGACATCCTCATCGACGTCCTCACCTTCACCATCTGCACCGGCCAGGAGGAGTCCCGGGGCGACGGCATCGCCACCATCGGCGCCATCCGCGAACTCAAGAAGCGCCACCCCGACGTCCAGACCACCCTGGGCCTGTCCAACATCTCCTTCGGCCTCAACCCGGCCGCCCGCGTCGTCCTCAACTCCGTCTTCCTCGACGAGTGCGTCAAGGCGGGCCTCGACTCCGCGATCGTCCACGCCTCCAAGATCCTGCCCATCGCCCGGCTGGAGGAGGAGCAGGTCAAGGTCGCCCTCGACCTCGTGTACGACCGCCGCTCCGAAGGCTACGACCCGCTCCAGAAGCTCATGGAGCTCTTCGACGGCGTCAACATGAAGTCCATGAAGGCCGGACGCGCCGAAGAGCTGATGGCACTCCCGCTCGACGAGCGCCTCCAGCGCCGCATCATCGACGGCGAGAAGAACGGCCTCGAAGCCGACCTCGACGAAGCCCTCCTGGGCGCGCCCGCCCTCGACATCGTCAACAACACCCTGCTCGAAGGCATGAAGGTGGTCGGCGAGCTCTTCGGCTCCGGCCAGATGCAGCTGCCGTTCGTGCTCCAGTCCGCCGAGGTCATGAAGACCGCGGTCGCCCACCTGGAGCCCCACATGGAGAAGTCCGACGACGAGGGCAAGGGCACCATCGTGCTCGCCACCGTCCGGGGCGACGTCCACGACATCGGCAAGAACCTCGTCGACATCATCCTCTCCAACAACGGCTACAACGTCGTCAACCTCGGCATCAAGCAGCCCGTCTCCGCGATCCTGGAAGCCGCCGAAGAGCACAAGGCCGACGTCATCGGCATGTCGGGCCTCCTGGTCAAGTCCACGGTGATCATGAAGGAGAACCTGGAGGAGCTCAACCAGCGCAAGATGGCCGCCGACTTCCCCGTCATCCTCGGCGGCGCGGCCCTCACCCGTGCGTACGTCGAACAGGACCTCCACGAGATCTACGAGGGCGAAGTCCGCTACGCCCGCGACGCGTTCGAGGGCCTGCGCCTCATGGACGCCCTCATCGGCGTCAAGCGCGGCGTCCCCGGAGCCAAGCTCCCCGAGCTCAAGCAGCGCCGCGTCCCCAAGCGGGACACCCCCGTCCTGGAGGTCGAGGAACAGCCCGAGGGCCAGGTCCGCTCCGACACCTCCACCGACAACAAGATCCCCACCCCGCCGTTCTGGGGCACCCGCGTCATCAAGGGAATCCCGCTCAAGGAGTACGCCTCCTGGCTCGACGAGGGCGCCCTCTTCAAGGGCCAGTGGGGCCTGAAGGAAGCCCGCAAGGGCGGACCGACGTACGAGGAGCTGGTGGAGACCGAAGGCCGCCCGCACCTGCGCGGCTGGCTCGACAAGCTCCACACCGAGGGCCTCCTGGAAGCAGCAGTCGTCTACGGCTACTTCCCCTGCGTCTCCAAGGGCGACGACCTGATCCTCCTCAACGAGGACGGCTCCGAGCGCACCCGCTTCTCCTTCCCCCGCCAGCGCCGGGGCCGCCGCCTGTGCCTCGCGGACTTCTTCCGCCCCGAGGAGAGCGGCGAAGTCGACGTCGTCGGCCTCCAGGTCGTCACCGTCGGCTCCCGCATCGGCGAGGAGACCGCCAAGCTCTTCGAGGCCAACGCCTACCGCGACTACCTCGAACTCCACGGCCTCTCCGTCCAGCTCGCCGAGGCCATGGCCGAGTACTGGCACGCCCGGGTCCGCTCCGAGCTCGGCTTCGCGGGGGAGGACCCCTCCGACGTGAAGGACATGTTCGACCTCAAGTACCGAGGCGCCCGCTTCTCGCTGGGCTACGGCGCCTGCCCCAACCTGGAGGACCGCGCCAAGATCGCCGAACTCCTGGAACCCGAGCGCATCGGCGTCCACCTCTCCGAGGAGTTCCAGCTCCACCCCGAGCAGTCCACCGACGCGATCGTCATCCACCACCCCGAGGCGAAATACTTCAACGCGCGTTAAGCGGTACGCAGGAACAAGGAACGGCGCGTTCACCGCCCCGGACGTACACTGGTCGGCCCAGTGCAGGCCGGTCGCCCCTCCCACTCGGAGGGCGACCGGCCTTCTCGTCCCTCAGGAGGTGTGCCCGAATGACCAGTACGGTTCCCGCGCCGATGACCAGTACGGCCGAAGGTTCCACCCTCCAGGCGGTCTTCCTGGACATGGACGGCACCCTCGTCGACACCGAGGGCCTCTGGTGGGAGGCCGAGAGAGACGTCTTCGCCGCCCTCGGACACCAACTGGACGAATCCTGGCGGGACGTGGTCGTCGGCGGCCCCATGACCCGCAGCGCCGGATTCCTCATCGAGTCCACCGGTGCCGACATCACCCTCCCCGAACTGACCGTCGCCCTCAACGACAGCTTCGAGGCCCGCATCACCCGCGGCGTACCCATGATGCCGGGAGCCGCCGCCCTGCTGGCCGAGCTGCGCGCACACGCCGTCCCCACGGCCCTCGTCTCGGCCTCCCACCGGCGCATCATCGACCGCATCCTGGAATCGGTCGGCCCGCACGCCTCCTTCGACCTGACCGTCGCGGGCGACGAGATCGCCCGTACGAAGCCCCACCCCGACCCCTACCTCCACGCCGCCGGCAGCCTCGGCGCGGACCCCGCCCGCTGCGCGGTCGTCGAGGACACCGCGACCGGAGTGGCCTCCGCCGAAGCGGCGGGCTGCCGGGTCGTCGCCGTCCCCTCGGTCGCACCGATCGCCCCGGCCCAAGGGCGCGTCGTGGTCGGCTCGCTCGAAGAAGTGAACCTCGCATTTCTCCGTACGCTGTTCACGGGAATGCACTGATCCGGGCACGCAGCGTGCATTGACCGGAATGCGGAAACGCAGGGGAGCGGACCGTGCGGCATGAGTGAGATTCGCTAGGAGGAATTCACTCCTCCGTAAATGTATTCATGGGGTGAGCTTGGTCACGAGACGGCCCGCCGGTAAGGGTTCCACCACCCGAGAACCCCCGTCGGCGGGCCGTTTCGCGTGCCCTTGTGTCCGGATTCGTGGATTTGTGTACGAAAGATTCCCCGGCCCCGCCTCCACCGGAACGCCCCACCGCCGCAGGCCGAAGCGGTCGGCCCGGCGCCCCCGCACCACTAATCTCGACGCGAGAACTTCGCCGCACGCCATTGCGGTTCGGCAGCCGGCCCGGTCCGCCCGCCCCAACAAGCGGAAAAAGGCGAAGTGTTCGTACATAGCTGCATTACAGGCATTGCAGCGCCGGTCGAGGGAGAACGTCCAGGATGAACCGCAAGACTCTGGTGCTGCCGGCGATAGCCGTACTGATCACCCCCGTACTGGCCGCCTGCGGCGGCACGGACACCGCCGAAGGCGCCGGCAAGCCCATCGTCGTGGGCACCACGGACAGCTTCGTCGCCACGAAGGCCGCCCCCGCCCCCTTCGACCCGGCCCACTCCTACGACGTCGGCGCCTGGAACGTCCTGCGGCAGACCCTCCAGACCCTCATGCGCGTCCCGCGCGGCGGCGGCGAACCCGTCACCGAGGCCGCCGAGAGCTGCCAGTTCACCGACACCAAGAACACCAGCTACCGCTGCAAGCTGCGCAGCGGACTCACCTTCTCCGACGGCAAGGCCCTCAACGCCGCCGACGTGAAGTTCTCCATCGAGCGCTCCCTGAAGATCAAGGACCGGAACGGCCCGGTCTCCCTCCTCACCAACATCGACATCGTCGAGGCCAAGGGCGAGAACGAGGTGGTCTTCCACCTCAAGACCCCCGACGCCACCTTCCCGTACAAGCTGGCCACCCCCGCCGCCTCCATCGTCGACGACCAGACCTACGCCGCCGACAAGGTGCGCGCGGGCTTCGAGGTCACCGGCTCCGGACCGTACACCGTCAAGGTCGACAAGGACGGCGCGAACTTCACCAAGGCCGTCTTCACCAAGAACCCGAAGTACAAGGGCGGCGTCACGTTCAACAACGACAAGGTCGAGATCCGCTCCTACAAGGACTCCGAGTCCATGGAGAAGGCGCTGAAGAGCGGCGAGATCGACATGATGTCGCGCACCATCACCCCCCAGCAGATCACCGACCTGTCCGGCAAGCGCGACCAGGGCATCAAGCTCGTCGAACTCCCCGGACTGGAGATCCGCTACCTCGGCTTCGACACCGAGGACCCCGCCGTCAAGAACAAGGCCGTTCGCCAGGCCATGGCCACCGTCATCGACCGCACCGCCCTCGCCCGGGCCGTGTACGGAGACAGCGCCGAACCGCTCTACTCGATCATCCCCACGAGCATCTCCGGCCACAAGAACTCCTTCTTCAACAAGTACACCGCGGGTGACGTGAAGAAGGCCGGGGACCTGCTGCGCGGCGCGCGCATCACCACCCCCGTCAAGCTGACCCTGACGTACACCACCGACCACTACGGCTCCGCCACGAAGAAGGAGTTCGAGATCCTGCAGAAGCAGCTCAACGGCTCCAAGCTCTTCGACGTGACCCTCCAGGGCGTCCCGTGGAGCACCTTCAGCGAGTCGCAGAAGGCCGGAAAGTACGCCGTCTACGGCATGGGCTGGTTCCCCGACTTCACCGACGCCGACAACTACGTCGCACCGTTCCTCGACAAGTCGAACTTCCTCAACAGCCCCTACGTCAACGACCAGATCCGCACCCAGCTCATCCCGCAGTCCCGCCGCGAGCAGGACCGAGGCGCCGCCACCGGCACCTTCGAGAAGATCCAGGACATCGTCGCCGACGACGTCCCGATCCTCCCGCTCTGGCAGGGCAAGCAGTACATCGCCGCCCGCAGCGACATCACCGGCACCGAATGGGCCGTCAACTTCGCCGCCGACCTCCAGCTCTGGGAACTCGGCCGAGGCGTCGCCTGACCCCCACCCCCACCCCCATCGCCCTTCCCGCACGACGTACCACCGGTACGCACGCACGACCACACCCCCACGAAAGTCTGAGACACGCGGTGCAGATACGTAAGTGGCCGACGGCCCTCCTCACAGCAGGGCTGTCGGCCGGCCTCCTCACCGGCTGCGGAACCACCAGCAGCAGCGGTGGCGGCAGCACGAGCGGCACCGGACAGCCCGTCACCATGGGCATGTCCGACGAGATCAAGGCCACCGACCCGGCCTCCGGCTACGACCCCGGCTCCTGGCTGCTCTTCAACAACGTCTTCCAGTCCTTGCTCGCCTTCCCCAAGGGCGGCTCCGAGCCCCAGCCCGAGGCCGCCCAGAACTGCGCCTTCGACACGGGCAGCACCGTCTACCGCTGCACCCTGCGCGAGGGCCTCACCTTCAGCAACGGCAACCCGCTCACCTCCCAGGACGTCAAGTACTCCTTCGAGCGCACCCTGAAGATCAACGACCCCGCCGGGCCGGCCGTCATGCTCTCCACCATCAAGAGCATCGACACCCCCGACGACAGCAAGGTCGTCTTCCACCTCAAGGTCCCCGACGCGACCTTCCCCAGCAAGATCGCCTCCGGCGCCGGGTCCATCGTCGACCACCGCGCCTACCCCGCAGACAAGCTCCGCACCGACGGCAAGGCCGACGGCTCCGGCCCCTACCGGCTCGACTCCTTCGGCAAGGGCCAGGCCGCCTTCACCGTCAACAACGGCTACCGAGGCACCGCCAAGATCAAGAACACCGGCATGACCCTCAAGCTCTTCCACGACGACCGCAAGGCCCTCGCGCAAGCGCTCAAGAAGGGCGACATCGACTTCGCCTACCGAGGTCTCACCGCCAAGGACACCGCCGCCACCGAAGCCGAAGCCGTCAGCGGCGACCAGCGCCTGGACCCCGTCGAAGGCAGCAGCGCCGAAGTCCACCACCTCGTCTTCAACGCCAAGGACCCCGTCGTCGGCAAGCCCGGCGTCCGCCGCGCCATCGCCTACCTCGTCGACCGCGAAGCGCTCGTCCGCGACGTCTACCAGTCGACCGCCACCCCGCTCTACTCGATCGTCCCCGCGGGCATCAACGGCCACAACACCGCCTTCTTCAACCGGTACGGCAGCCGCCCCCAGCCCGCCAAGGCCCGCGAGGCCCTGCGCGGCGAAGGCATCAAGGGCAAGGTCAAGCTCACCCTCTGGGCCACCCCCAGCCGCTACGGCCCCGCCACCGTCGAGGAGTTCAAGACCCTCGCCAAGCAGCTCAACCGCAGCGGCCTCTTCGACGCCGACGTCAAGTCCGTCGAACAGGGCCAGTACGAGAAGGACATCGCCGCCGGAAAGTACGGCGCCTACGTCAAGGGCTGGGTCCCCGACTACCCGGACCCGGAGAACTTCACCCAGCCGTTCTTCGGCGAGGGCAACGTGATCTCCAACAACTACGAGAACACCGAGATCACCAACAAGCTCCTCCCCGCCAGCGCGGCCGCCGCCGACCGAGGCGCCACCTCCGAGGAGTTCAACCGCCTCCAGAACCTCGTCGCCGAGGACGTCCCCCTCCTCCCGCTCTGGCAGGGCAAGCAGTACGCCGTCGCCCGGTCGAACGTCTCCGGCCTGGAGTGGACCCTCGACACCTCGACGGTCTTCCGCTTCTGGGAGATCAGCAAGAGCTGAGCACGCCACCCGTACGCCAGTGGGGCCCGCCGGAATCCTCTCCGGCGGGCCCCACTGACGTACCGCACGGTACGAGAACGGGGCCGCGCGGAACAATTCCGCGCGGCCCCGCTCCCGTACCGCCCACGCCCCGACTACTGCGCGCCCGGCCGCACCAGACCGCTCTCGTACGCGTACACCGCGGCCTGCACCCGGTCGCGCAGCCCCAGCTTCGTCAGCACATGGCCCACATGCGTCTTGACGGTCGTCTCGCTCACGAACAGGTCCGCCGCGATCTCCGCGTTCGACAACCCGCGCGCCACCAGCTTCAGCACCTCCACCTCACGCTCGGTCAGCGTGTGCAGAGTGTCCGGCATCTCGTCCTCGCCCGACGGCAGATGATCCGCGTACTTGTCCAGCAGACGGCGCGTGATGCTCGGCGCCAGCATCGCCTCACCCGCGGCGACCACCCGGATCGCCTGCACCAACTCGTGCGCCGGAGCATCCTTCAGCAGGAACCCGCTGGCCCCCGCCCGCAGCGCCTCCACCACGTACTCGTCCAGGTCGAACGTCGTCAGCACCAGCACCTTCGCCGGACCGTCACGCCCCGGACCCGTGATCTGCCGAGTCGCCTCCACCCCGTCCATCCGCGGCATCCGGATGTCCATCAGCACCACATCGGGCTGCAACGCCCGCACCTGATCGAGCGCCTGCAAACCGTCACCGGCCTCGCCGACGACCGCAAGGTCCTGCTCGGCCTCCAGAATCATCCGGAAACCGGTACGCAGCAGGGGCTGGTCGTCGACCAGTAGGACGCGGATAGCCACAGGTACTCCTTCGCTAGACCCGCCCCATTCTGCCCTGCCCCCACTCCCGCCGACCCCGGGGCCCGCACGCGCGGACGCGCCGTGACTCGACGGGTGCCCGTGCGGGTCTGCGGACGGCCGGTCGCACAGTCCCCCGCCACCCTGAAGCCCTCTCCGCCTCCGCCGAGCCCCCTCCGCTTCCGCCGAGCCCCCTTGGACGACGGGGCCAGCCCTTCTCCGCCTCCCTCGCCCCCTTGGGCTCCGCCCCCGCCTCGCCCCCTTGGACGGCGGGGCCAGCCCCTCTCCGCTTCCGCCTCGCCCCCTTGGGCGGCGGGGCCGCCCCCCGGGGGCGGAACGGGCGGGCAAGGGGGCGGCACCCCTCGCTCCGGGCCCACCCCGGAGCACCCCCGACCAGCCCCGCCACCGGCGCACCCCTCGCAAGGGGCCCACCCCGGAGCCGCCCGCCGTTACCTCCGCCATCGGGTGCGCCGCACCCGGGTGCGCCTGCGGCGGGCTGCCCCTCCCCGCCCCTTCACCTAAAGCGCTCGCCGCGCGGCAGTCCCGGAGACGTGCGGGTGCGTGGGGGCTGGCCGCGCAGTTCCCCGCGCCCCTAACGGGCGCGTACTGGCCAGCCGCGGCGGAGCCGCACAAGGGACACGGCCCCCCGTGCCTAACGGGGAGCATCCGCCCCCGACTGCCTCGGCACCACCGGCAGCGGATACACCGGGGGAGTGCCCCCGAACTCCGGGCACACCGCCTGGTGATCACACCACCCGCACAGCTTCGTCGGCCGAGGCCGCCATTCCCCCGTCTCCGTCGCCTCCACGATCGCCTCCCACAACGCATGCAGCTTCCGCTCCATCCGCTCCAGGTCCGCCTCGTTCGGGTCGTACGTCAGCACGTCCCCACTGCCCAGATACACCAGCTGAAGCCTGCGCGGCACGACCCGCTTCCACCGCCAGATCACCAGCGCGTAGAACTTCATCTGGAACAGCGCACCCTCCGCGTACTCCGGACGCGGCGCCTTCCCCGTCTTGTAGTCGACGATCCGCACCTCACCCGTCGGCGCGACATCCACCCGGTCGATCACCCCGCGCAGCCGCAGCCCCGACTCCAGCTCCGTCTCCACGAAGAGCTCCCGCTCCGCAGGCTCAAGACGCGTCGGGTCCTCCAGCGTGAACCACTTCTCGACCAGGTCCTCCGCCTGCCCCAGCCACCGCGTCAGCCGCTCACCCTCCGCGTCACCCGCGAACAGCTCCGCCAGCTCCGGCTTCGACTCCAGCAGCCGGTCCCACTGCCCCGGCACCATCGCCCGCGCCCTCGGAGCCGTCCGCTCCACCGCCGGATCGTCGAACAGCTTCTCCAGCACGGCATGGACCAGCGTGCCCCGGGTAGCCGCCTCACTCGGCTTCTCCGGCAGCTTGTCGATCACCCGGAACCGGTACAGCAGCGGACACTGCATGAAGTCGCTCGCACGCGACGGGGACAACGACGCGGGCCGCCTCGCCGCATCCGCAGGACCGGTACTCGTATTCATGACTCAGACCCTACGGCCCGCCACTGACAACACCCCGCCTACCATCGACGGCAGACCCCCTCGCACTGCATGATCGGGGCAATGCCCCGCACAACGGCACCAGAGCGACACAGGCTTCAACAACTGTTTACCCAGCACGACCGACAGCACAGCACCACCGACGAGACGCAAGCCCAACGAAGGGAACCCGTGGACGAGCGCGACGAGAGCGGCGACAGCGGACGCCCCCAACCCGGCACGGACAAAACCCGCACGGACGACTCCCGCACGGACGGCATCCGCACGGACGGCACCCGCGCCACCGGCACGGACTCCACCCCCACCGGCAAGGACACGCAGACCCCCACCGAACGCCCCGGCAACCCCGGCGGCGGCCTCCTCATGGGCCGCCCCTTCGGCGTCCCCGTCTACGTCGCCCCCAGCTGGTTCCTCGTCGCCGCCCTCATCACCTGGGTCTTCGGCGGCCAGCTCGACCTCGTCCTGCCCGAGCTCGGCGCGGCCCGCTACCTCGTCTCGCTCTTCTTCGCCGTCGCCTTCTACGCCTCCGTACTGGTCCACGAACTCGCCCACACCGTCGCAGCCCTCCGCTTCAAACTCCCCGTACGGCGCATCCAGCTCCAGTTCTTCGGCGGCGTCTCCGAAATCGAGAAGGAGACCGAGACCCCGGGCCGCGAATTCGTCCTCGCCTTCGTCGGCCCCCTCCTCTCCCTCGCCCTCGCCGGACTCTTCTACTGGGCCATGGACCTCGTCGAAGCAGGCACCGTCCCCGGCGTCCTCCTCGCCGGCCTGATGATCTCCAACCTCATCGTCGCCGTCTTCAACCTCCTCCCCGGCCTGCCCCTCGACGGCGGACGCATGCTCCGCGCAGTCGTCTGGAAGATCACCGGCAACCCCATGACCGGCACCGTCGCCGCCGCCTGGGTCGGCCGCGCCCTCGCCGTCGCCGTCCTCATCGGCCTCCCCCTCCTCACCCACACCGGCGCCCTCGGCAACAAGACGCAAGACATCACCGGCTTCGACACCGTCCTCGACGCACTCCTCGCCGCGATCCTCGCCGCCATCATCTGGACCGGCGCCGGAAACAGCCTCCGCATGGCCCGCCTGCGCCAGCACCTCCCCGACCTCCGCGCCCGCACCCTCACCCGCCGCGCCGTCCCCGTCGAATCCGCCACCCCCCTCTCCGAAGCCCTCCGCCGCGCCAACGAAGCAGGCGCCCGCGCCCTCGTCGTCGTCGACGGACACGGCACCCCCACCGCCGTCGTCCGCGAAACCGCCATCGGCAACGTCCCCGAACACCGACGCCCCTGGGTCGCCGTCAGCGGCCTCGCCGCCGACCTCACCGACGACATGCGCATCCCCGCCGAACTCGCCGGCGAAGCCCTCCTCGACCGCCTCCGCGCAGCCCCCGCCACCGAATACCTCGTCATCGAGGACACCGGCGAGATCTACGGAGTCCTCTCCACCGCCGACGTCGAGCGCGCCTTCGTCAAGGCCATGGCCCGCCCCCGCTAGAGCCCCCGCCGGAAACAGGCGCGGCGAGAAGGCATCCAAACAGCCGGTAGGCTGGTCACATGTCCGAACCGACCGGTGCCGCCCGCCGACGCGGGCCCTTCAAGGTCGGGGACCAGGTCCAGCTGACTGACCCCAAGGGCCGCCACTACACGTTCACGCTCGAAGCCGGGAAGCAGTTCCACACCCACAAGGGTGCCTTCTCGCACGACGAGCTGATCGGGGCGTCCGAGGGCAGTGTTGTCCGTACCACGGGGAACGTCGCCTACCTGGCACTCCGCCCCCTGCTCCCCGACTACGTCCTGTCCATGCCCCGCGGCGCAGCCGTGGTCTACCCCAAGGACGCGGGGCAGATCCTGGCCTTCGCCGACATCTTCGCCGGCGCCCGCGTCGTCGAAGCGGGAGTGGGCTCCGGAGCGCTCAGCGCCTTCCTCCTGCGCGCCGTCGGCGACCACGGAATGCTGCACTCCTACGAGCGCCGCCAGGACTTCG
Source organism: Streptomyces sp. NBC_00237 (assembly GCF_026342435.1). Classification (NCBI taxonomy): domain Bacteria; kingdom Bacillati; phylum Actinomycetota; class Actinomycetes; order Kitasatosporales; family Streptomycetaceae; genus Streptomyces; species Streptomyces sp. NBC_00237. The sequence goes on from NZ_JAPEMT010000001.1 coordinate 2,843,167, forward strand.
CGGACATCGCCCAGGGCAACGTCGAACGCTACTTCGGCGGACCCCACCCCGCGTGGACCCTCACCGTCGGCGACCTCCAGGACAACCTCTCCGACACCGAGGTCGACCGCGTCGTACTCGACATGCTCGCCCCCTGGGAAACGCTCGAAGCCGTCTCCAAGGCGCTCGTACCCGGCGGCATCATGTGCGCCTACGTCGCCACCACCACCCAGCTCGCCAGGACCGTCGAGTCCATCCGCGAGATCGGCTGCTTCGCCGAACCCCAGCCGTGGGAATCCATGGTCCGCAACTGGCACGTCGAGGGCCTCGCCGTCCGCCCGGACCACCGCATGATCGGCCACACCGGCTTCCTCGTCACCGCCCGGCGCCTCGCCGACGGCGTCGAGCCCCCCATGCGCCGCCGCCGCCCCTCCAAGGGCTCCTACGGCGACGACTACGAAGGCCCCAACAAGGAGCGCGGCAACAGCACGGAGGCGTAAAAACCACCCGGCAGGCCGCCCCAACAGACCGGCGCCGCCGTCCAGTTCCCGGACCGACACGAGAACTGGACGGCGGCGCCTTTGCCTTGCCCCGCCCGCACTGACGGATTCTTTGTACGAAGCCCCCACCCCGGCGTTCCCTCCCACCACCCCGTGTGGCACGATTCCGGCACCCCTCCCGTCGCCGGCGCCCCTCCCGGCACAGCCCCACAGGAGACCCCCGCGTGCAGAACACCGCGCTCCCGGACCTCGCACACACCCGGCCCCGCGCGATGCACTGGCTCGCCACCGCAGCCGCCACCGCAGCGGTCGTAGCCCTGGCCGGACTGCTCCAGCCAGCACCGGCCACCGCCTCCCAGACGGCACCGCGCAACGCCCCCCAGGCCCCGGCAGCGGTCGGCCCCGCCCCCGACGCGGCAACCGCCACCTACCCCCTGACCTGCCGCGCCGGAAAACCCGTCGTCGTCAAGAAGGCCACCGGCGACCTCGACGGCGACAAGAACCCCGAAACCGTCGCCGCCGTCCGCTGCGACAGCGGCATCGGCACGCCCGCCGGCGGAATCTACGTACTCACCCGACCGAACCGCGTCATCGCGACCCTCCTCGACCCCACCGAGAAGCAGAACGTCACCGACCTCACGATCACCGGCGAAACCGTCACCGCGACCCTCCTCGGCTACTCCTCCGACACCGTCGCCCGCTGCTGCCCCGACACCCGGCAGCACACGACATGGAAGTGGCGGAACGGAAAGTTCCTCCGCTCCGCCACCACAGACGCCCGCAGCGTCTGAAAACCCCCGAGGACGCCGACGACGCCTACTCCGCGTCCGGCCCGAACACCTCGACCCTGTCCGAAACCCGACGCACATGAATGCAGTCGCCCGGGCACTCCTTCGCCGAGTCCACCACGTCCTGCAACAACGGCAACGGGACCGGCGTCGTCGCACCGGGCGACTGCAGCAACTCGTCGTCACCACTCTTCACATACGCGAGCCCGTCGATGTCGAGCTCGAAAACCTCCGGCGCGTACTGCGCACAGATCCCGTCGCCGGTGCAGAGGTCCTGGTCGATCCACACCTCAAGAGGGTCCCCGACCTGGGCACCGTCTGCGGTGGGAGCCTCTTCCTGCACGGTCATATCTCCTGCCGTTCCCTGCGCGGTATGCACCAATTGAAGCCAGCCCTGACGGGTGTTGAACACTTCGACGATACAACCGCCCGCTTTCCGATGTTGCTGGGTGGGTATCCCCCCAGTGTGAGGGAGTACGCAAGGGTGAAGATCAGACACTCCGCGATCCTGTTTGTGATCTAGGGGTTTCAACCAGCACCCACCCAGGTAGGGTCAGGAAGCGTCCAGCTCCCCTTGGAGGAGGTGAGGACCGTGGCAGCCCACGACGACGACATCAACCGCGGCATCCGGCCCGCGCGAGGGTCCGAGGACCCCGCCGGACAGGTTGCCTATCTAGAGCAGGAAATCGCCGTCCTGCGACGCAAGCTCGCCGACTCTCCGCGTCACACGAGGATTCTCGAAGAGCGGATCGTCGAGCTGCAGACCAACCTGGCAGGCGTGTCCGCCCAGAACGAGCGGCTCGCCAACACACTCCGCGAGGCCCGCGACCAGATCGTGGCCCTCAAAGAAGAAGTGGACCGGCTCGCACAGCCGCCGGCCGGCTTCGGAGTGTTCCTGGAAGCCAACGAGGACGGCACGGCCGACATCTTCACCGGGGGCCGCAAACTCCGGGTGAACGTCAGCCCCGGCGTCGAGCTCGAAGAGCTCCGACGCGGCCAGGAAGTAATGCTCAACGAAGCACTCAACGTGGTCGAAGCCATGGAGTTCGAGCGCGCCGGGGACATCGTCACCCTCAAGGAAATCCTTGAGGACGGCGAACGCGCCCTGGTCACCGGGCACACCGACGAGGAACGGGTGGTCAGGCTCGCCGAGCCGCTGCTGGACGTCACCATCCGCCCCGGCGATGCCCTGCTCCTCGAACCCCGCTCCGGCTACGTCTACGAAATCATCCCCAAGAGCGAGGTCGAGGACCTCGTCCTCGAAGAGGTACCGGACGTCGACTACGAGAAGATCGGCGGCCTGGGCGACCAGATCGAACTGATCCGAGACGCCGTCGAACTCCCCTACCTCTACCCCGACCTCTTCAAGGAGCACGAACTGCGGCCACCGAAGGGCATCCTGCTCTACGGCCCGCCCGGCTGCGGCAAGACCCTCATCGCCAAGGCCGTCGCCAACTCCCTTGCCAAGAAGGTCGCCGAAGTCACCGGCCAGCCCCAGGGGAAGTCCTACTTCCTCAACATCAAGGGCCCCGAACTCCTCAACAAGTACGTCGGCGAGACCGAGCGCCACATCCGGCTCGTCTTCCAACGCGCACGCGAAAAGGCCAGCGAGGGAACCCCCGTCATCGTCTTCTTCGACGAGATGGAATCCCTCTTCCGCACCCGCGGATCCGGCGTCAGCTCGGACGTGGAGAACACCATCGTCCCCCAGCTGCTCGCCGAGATCGACGGCGTGGAAGGGCTGGAGAACGTCATCGTCATCGGCGCCTCCAACCGCGAAGACATGATCGACCCCGCGATCCTGCGACCCGGACGACTCGACGTCAAAATCAAGATCGAACGCCCCGACGCCGAAGCCGCCAAGGACATCTTCGCCAAGTACCTCAAGGCGACCCTGCCCCTGCACGCCGACGACCTCGCGGAGCACACCGGCTCCAAGGACGTCGCCGTACACAGCATGATCCAAACCGTCGTCGAGCAGATGTACGCCGAAACCGAGGAAAACCGCTTCCTCGAAGTCACGTACGCCAACGGCGACAAGGAAGTCCTCTACTTCAAGGACTTCAACTCCGGCGCGATGATCCAGAACATCGTCGACCGGGCCAAGAAAATGGCGATCAAGGCATTCCTCGACCACAACCAGAAGGGCCTCAGGATCGCCCACCTGATCCAGGCGTGCGTGGACGAGTTCAAGGAGAACGAGGACCTGCCCAACACCACCAACCCCGACGACTGGGCCCGCATCTCCGGCAAGAAGGGCGAACGGATCGTGTTCATCCGCACGCTCGTCACCGGAAAGCAGGGCGCAGACACCGGACGCTCCATCGACACGGTGGCAAACACCGGTCAGTACCTGTAATACGCAACCCGGCTGCGGATACCAGCGGACACCCCGCCCGGTATCCGCAGCCGACGCATTCCCCCACCGCTCCCACAACTTCACAGCCAATGTGGAAGCCATTGTGGAGCAAACACGCAATCGATCTCCCCACCAGCGCAAAGGCGTTCTAGGCTCTTGGCGTACCGCCACCGCCGGTCGCACAGTGCGGGGACGGACACCGCACACGTACCCCAGACAGCGGTACATGAGCACCGCCCCAGGACGGGGGCGGCGCCGGGCAAGGAGGGCCGCATGACCGTACGTCGAGTAATGGGCATCGAGACGGAATACGGGATCTCCGTCCCCGGCCACCCCAACGCCAATGCCATGCTCACCTCGTCCCAGATCGTCAACGCCTACGCGGCCGCGATGCACAGGGCGCGCCGCGCCCGCTGGGACTTCGAAGAAGAGAACCCCCTGCGCGACGCCCGGGGCTTCGACCTCGCCCGCGAAGCAGCAGACTCCAGCCAGCTCACCGACGAGGACATCGGCCTCGCCAACGTCATCCTGACGAACGGCGCACGGCTCTACGTCGACCACGCACACCCCGAGTACAGCTCCCCGGAGATCACCAACCCGATGGACGCCGTCCTCTGGGACAAGGCGGGCGAGCGCATCATGGCCGAGGCCGCCGAACGCGCCGCCCAACTCCCCGGCGCCCAGCCGATCCTGCTCTACAAGAACAACACCGACAACAAGGGCGCCTCCTACGGCACGCACGAGAACTACCTGATGAAGCGGGAGACCCCCTTCTCGGACATCGTGCGCCACCTCACCCCGTTCTTCGTCTCCCGCCAGGTCATCACCGGAGCGGGACGCGTCGGCATCGGCCAGGACGGACACGAACACGGCTTCCAGATCAGCCAGCGAGCCGACTACTTCGAGGTCGAAGTGGGCCTGGAGACCACCCTCAAGCGCCCCATCATCAACACCCGCGACGAACCCCACTCCGACGCCGAGAAGTACCGCAGGCTGCACGTCATCATCGGAGACGCCAACCTCTCCGAGATCTCGACGTACCTGAAGCTCGGCACGACGGCTCTGGTCCTGTCGATGATCGAGGACGGCTTCATCAACGTCGACCTCGCCGTCGACCAGCCCGTGCGCACTCTCCACCAGGTCTCCCACGACCCCGACCTCCAGCACCTGGTCACACTGCGCAGCGGCCGGTCACTGACCGCCGTGCAGCTCCAGATGGAGTACTTCGAGCTCGCCAGGAAGTACGTGGAGGAGAGGTTCGGGGCGGACGCCGACGACCAGACCAAGGACGTCCTCACTCGGTGGGAGGACGTGCTGAACCGCCTGGAGAACGACCCGATGAGCCTGTCCGGGGAACTGGACTGGATCGCCAAGCGGGAGCTCCTGGAGGGCTACCGCCGACGCGACAACCTCGACTGGGACGCGGCCAGGCTCCACCTGGTCGACCTCCAGTACGCGGACGTACGGCCCGACAAGGGCCTGTACAACCGCCTGGCGGCCCGCGGCAGGATGAAGCGGCTGCTGGACGAGGACGCGGTCACCAGGTCCGAGACGAAGCCCCCCGAGGACACCAGGGCGTACTTCCGCGGCCGCTGCCTGGAGCAGTACGCGGACGACGTCGCGGCGGCCTCCTGGGACTCGGTCATCTTCGACCTGCCGGGGCGCGACTCGCTCCAGCGGGTCCCGACCCTGGAACCGCTGCGGGGCACGAGGAACCACGTCAAGGAGCTGCTGGACCGCTGCCGTACGGCGGAGGAACTGGTCCGGGTGCTCTCGGGCGGCTGAAATGCGGCCCAAGTGGGAATCAGACAAGTACGAGGCGAATGTCAGACCCTGGTTATAGGGTCGGATCAAGGGACCGGTTAACCACCGGAATCAAAAGCGTCTAACCGAGCGGGGTGAGGTAGAGATGGCGACCAAGGACACTGGCGGCGGACAGCAGAAGGCGACGCGTTCCACCGAGGAGACCGAGGAGCAGACTGCGGAGGCGCAGGGCTCGGAAGACCTCAAGGAGCGGCAGGAAAAGCTTTCGGACGACGTGGACTCTGTTCTCGACGAAATCGATGATGTGCTCGAGGAGAACGCAGAGGAGTTCGTTCGGGGATTCGTGCAAAAGGGCGGAGAGTAGGACAAAACGGACAATGTCCGAATCTTTCCAGCTGAAGCGCTGCGCGCGTTGTCATTCTGCACTGTCGTGTGATCAGTTCGGGCGGCATTCCGGCAGGGATGATGGGCTCCAGGACTATTGCAAACCCTGCATGCGGCAATATGCCAAGGACTGGGATAAGCGGAAACGGCAAGAACGTCGGGAGCTCAAGTATCCACCCGTGGAGCCCGGTCATAAACGGTGCCGACAATGCGGTGAGGTAAAGCCGCACAGTGAATGGCACCGCAGCGCCAAAACCTCCGACGGCCTGGCGACGCGCTGCAAGGCGTGCAGGGCTGCCGAAGGTCGAGCGAGCCACCTGATGCGCTCGTACGGCATCACCGAAGCTCAGCGCGACGAAATGATCGCCTCGCAGGCGGGGGTCTGCACGATCTGTCTGAAGGCCCCTGCCGTCCATGTGGATCACTGCCATAAGACGGGTAGGGTCCGAGGCGTACTGTGCTTCAACTGCAACGTGGCCATCGGCAAGTTGGGGGATGATCCCGACACTATTCGTCGGGCCATCGCATACCTGGAGGGAAACGCGTGGAAGCCAACACTCGTAGCACCGGGCGTCTACCAGCTGCCTTCCTGACGCCCGGGTCGTCCTCGTTCATGGACTTCCTGAACGAGCACTCGCCCGAGATGCTCCCCGGCAACCGGGTGCTGCCGCCCCTGCAGGGCGTCATCGAAGCCCCGCACGGGACGACCATCGTGGCCGCCGCGTTCCCCGGCGGGGTGGTCCTCGCCGGTGACCGGCGCGCGACCATGGGGAACATGATCGCTCAGCGCGACATCGAGAAGGTCTTCCCCGCCGACGAGTACTCGGCGGTCGGGATCGCGGGCACGGCCGGTCTGGCCGTCGAGATGGTGAAGCTCTTCCAGCTGGAGCTGGAGCACTTCGAGAAGGTCGAGGGCGCGCAGCTCTCGCTCGAAGGCAAGGCGAACCGCCTCTCGACCATGATCCGGTCGAATCTCGGAATGGCCATGCAGGGGCTGGCCGTTGTGCCGCTCTTCGCGGGTTACGACGTCGACCGTGAGAAGGGCCGGATCTTCTCGTACGACGTCACGGGCGGCCGTTCGGAAGAGCTCGGGTACGCGGCCACCGGGTCGGGTTCCGTGTTCGCGCGCGGCTCGATGAAGAAGCTGTACCGGAAGGACCTGTCGGAGCAGGAGGCGACCACTCTGGTCGTTCAGGCGCTCTATGACGCGGCGGACGACGATTCGGCGACCGGTGGTCCCGATGTGGCGCGGCGTATCTATCCGATCGTGACGGTCATCACGGAGGACGGTTTCCGGCGCTTGACGGACGACGAGTGCGCCGAGTTGGCGCGGGTGATTCTGGAGAAGCGTATGGAGCAGCCCGACGGCCCGCGTGCCGCGCTCCTCTGAGTTTCCCGAGCTTCTTTCATGTTTTCGCCTCTGACAGAAAGGGACGGATAGCCGGTGTCGACGCCGTTCTATGTCTCACCCCAGCAGGCCATGGCCGACCGGGCGGAATACGCCCGGAAGGGCATCGCCCGTGGACGCAGCCTGGTTGTGCTGCAGTTTGCCGACGGCATCGTCTTCGTCGGCGAGAACCCGTCCCGTGCGCTGCACAAGTTCAGCGAGATCTACGACCGGATCGGCTTCGCGGCCGCCGGTAAGTACAACGAGTACGAGAATCTGCGGATCGGTGGTGTCAGGTACGCCGATCTGCGGGGGTACACGTACGACCGTGACGATGTGACGGCGCGCGGTCTGGCGAATGTGTACGCGCAGTCGCTCGGTGCGATCTTCTCCAGCAATGCGGAGAAGCCGTACGAGGTGGAGTTGGTGGTCGCCGAGGTCGGGGCCGAGCCCGAGGGTGACCAGATCTACCGGTTGCCGCACGACGGGTCGATCGTGGACGAGCACGGTTCGGTCGCGGTCGGTGGCAACGCGGAGCAGATCAGTAGTTATCTGGATCAGCGGCACCGTGACGACATGGGTCTGGCGGAGGCGTTGAAGCTGGCCGTGCAGGCGTTGTCGCGGGACACCAACGGTACGGAGCGGGAGATTCCGGCGGAGCGGCTTGAGGTGGCGGTGCTGGACCGTACGCGGCCGCAGCAGCGGAAGTTCAAGCGGATCGTGGGGCGGCAGTTGTCGCGTCTGCTGGAGGCCGACGGTGATGCGTCGGCGCCGACCGAGGTGCCTTCGGACACCGAGGAGGAGTAGGCCCGCGAGCGTGCTGTGTGTGGCCCCGGACCGGGGAACTGCGGTCCGGGGCCATACGTGTGTCAGGGGGCGGGCGGTGGTGCCGTGGAGCCGCGTACGACGAGTTCGACGGGGAGGTCGGTGCTGTCGGGGGTGCGGCCGTCGAGGACGGCGAGGAGGGCGGCCATGCCGCGTTGGCCGACCTGTTCGGCGGGGAGGCGGACGGTGGTGAGTTCGGGTTCGACGGCGGTGGCGAGGGCGAGGTCGTCGAAGCCGGTGACGGAGACGTCGTCGGGGACGCGGAGGTTCAGGCGGCGCAGGGCCTTGCAGGCTCCGGCGGCGAGGATGTCGTCGTCGCAGATGACGGCGGTGGGGCGGTCGGTGGGGGAGGTGAGGGTGGTTTCCAGGGTCTCCAGGGCTGCGCGGGCGCTGTGGACGTCGAGGGCGGAGTGGACGGTGTGCAGGGTGGTGCCGGGTGGGAGTGCTGTGGCGAGGGCGCGGGCGCGGACGTGGAAGGTCCAGGTGTCGACGGCGGAGGCGAGGTGGACGAAGCGGCGGTGGCCGAGGCCGAGGAGGTGGCGGGCGACCTGGTGCGTGCCGTCGGCGAGGGCGAGGTTGACGTGGGCGGCGGCTCCGGGGGCGGGTCCTGTGGCGTCGGCGGGGTCGCTGTCGAGCATGACGAGGGGGAGGCCGGCGGTGTGCAGGGCGCCGAGGGCGTGGGTGGCCATGGAGGAGGCGATGACGCCGTCGAGGGTGGTGCGGGCGGAGGCGAAGGGGTCGCGGGCGGGGCCGGTGCCGTCGGGGGAGGGGTAGAGGACGACGCCGAAGCCCTGTTCCGCCGCGGTGGCGGCGGCTCCGGTGTACACGCGGGCGAAGAATTCGTTGGTGAGGGCGGGGACGACGAGGAGGGCGGTGCGGGTGTTGCCGAGGCGGAGACTGCGGGCGGCCTGGTTGGGGCGGTAGCCGAGTTCGGCGGCGGCGTCGCGGACGAGGGCGGCGGTGCCGGGGGAGACGCGGCCCTGCCACTTGTCGCCGAGTACGAGGGAGACGGTGGCCTGGGAGACGCCGGCGGCCCTGGCGACGTCCCTGCTGGTGGGGACGGTGCGGGTGGGGCGTGCGGGGGTGGTCACCGGGGTTCTCCGTACGGGGTGGCGGGGCTGGTTCTGCTGGGCGGGGCGGGGCTGGCGCGGGTCTTGACGGGTGGGTGAGGCGGGGTGGTCACCGGGTGCTCGGGAAGGTGCCACGGGGCGGTGCGGGCTTCGCCGGGTGGGGCTGTGGGGCGGGTGGGACTGGCGGGGCTGTAGGACGGGGGTGGTGCCGGGCGCGGGGTTCCGCCGGGCGGGTGCCGGAGGTGGAGGCGGGCGTCGTGGGTGGGGCTGGGGGTGGTGGCGGGTGCCGTGGGGTGGTGCATGTGGTGCTGCGAGGTGGTGCTGGTTCGGACGGGTGGGGCGACGGTGGTCCCGTCGTGCGGGTGCGGCGGGGTTGTGGCGGGTGGGCGGAGCGGGGGTGCATGTGGTGCTGCGAGGTGGTGCTGGTTCGGACGGGTGGGGCGACGGTGGTCCCGTCGGGCGGGTGCCGTGGGTTGCGGCGGGTGGGCGGGGCGGTGGTGCGGGGGCTGTTGGGCGGGGGTTCTGGGTGGACCTGTGGAGTGGGTACATGGTACGTATGACGGCGGTAGTTATACGTAAAACCCCTTCGTCCGGGCGGGCGGTTCCGGGGTGGTGAAGGGTGGTACGGATGGCCGCGGGATACGGCGAACTCCTCCGGACGCGGCATGCCGCGCGTCTGCTGGCGGGCACCTTGGTGGGGCGGTTGCCGAATGCGACGGCGCCGATCGCGATCATGCTGTTCACGCGGGCGGAGGGCGGCAGCTACACGCTGGGCGGTGCGCTCGCGGCGGTGTACGGGGTGTCGAACGCGATCGGGCAGCCGCTGCTGGGGCGGGCGGTGGACCTGAAGGGGCAGCCGAGGGTGCAGCTTCCGGCGGCGTTCCTGTCGGCGCTGGGCGTGCTGCTGCTGTGCGTGTCGGGGATCGGTCACCCGGTGTTCGCGTACGCGGCGGTGGTGGTGGCGGGGCTGTTCACGCCGCCGCTGGAGGGCGGGCTGCGGGCGCTGTGGCCGGGCGTGCTGGGCGACGGCGACAAGGTGCACCGGGCGTACGCGATGGACGCGGTGGCGCAGGAGATCATGTTCACGGTCGGTCCGCTGCTGGTGACGGTGCTGGTGTCGCTGTGGTCTCCGGCGGCGGCGCTGTTGGTGATCAACGGGATCGGTGTGCTGGGCGCGTTGTCGGTGGTGGTGTCGGAGCCGTCGCGGACGTGGCGGTCGGCGCCGCGTGAGGCGCACTGGCTGGGGGCGTTGCGTTCGCCGGGGTTGCTGGCGCTGCTGGGGTCGTTCTTCTTCGTGGGGACGGCGCTGGGTTCGATCACCGTGGCGGGGGTGGCGTACGGGGACGACCACGGGAAGACGTGGGTGTACGGGGTGCTGATGGCGGCGTTGGGTCTTGGTGCGCTGGTGGGTGGTCTGGTGTACGGGGCGCGGCAGTGGGCGGGGGTTCCGGAGCCGCGGTTGCTGGTGATCGTGGCGTTGTTGGCGGCGGGGTACGTGCCGTTGATGCTGACGCCGGGGATCGTGGCGATGAGTGTGCTGGCGGGGGTGGCGGGGGTGTTCCTGGCGCCGGCGTTGGCGTGTGCGTTCATCGTGGTGGACCGTCATGCGCCGCGGGGGACGGTGACGGAGGCGTTCTCGTGGCTGGTGACGACGTTCGGTGTGGGTTCGGCGGTGGGTACGGGTGTCGCGGGGCCCGCGGTGGAGCTCGGGGGGACGGCGGCGAGTTTCGGTGTGGCGGCGGTCGGCGGGGTGCTGGCGCTGCTGGTTCTGGTGTCGACGCGCCGGGTGTTGACGGTTCCTCAGGTTCGTGAGGGCGGTGCGACCCTCGTAAACATCGCCGGGGCTTCTGAAAATGATCGAATCGGTGAGGTCGAACCCGGTTTCAGCTCAGGCCATCAGGCGTAATGTTCAGACATGGACCGCCGCATTTTCGGGCTGGAGAACGAGTACGGCGTCACGTGCACGTTCAGGGGACAGCGCCGACTGTCTCCTGACGAAGTGGCGCGCTACCTCTTCCGCCGTGTTGTGTCATGGGGCCGCAGCAGCAACGTCTTCCTGCGGAACGGCGCCCGCCTGTACCTCGACGTGGGATCGCATCCGGAATACGCAACTCCCGAGTGCGACAACCTGACCGAGCTGGTCACTCACGACAAGGCCGGTGAGCGCATTCTCGAAGGCTTGCTCGTCGACGCCGAACGCCGCCTGCACGAGGAGGGAATCGCGGGCGACGTCTACCTGTTCAAGAACAACACCGATTCCGCCGGGAACTCTTACGGCTGCCACGAGAATTACCTGGTGGCGCGGCACGGCGAGTTCTCCCGGCTCGCGGACATTCTGATTCCGTTCCTGGTGACGCGTCAGCTGATCTGTGGCGCGGGGAAGGTGCTGCAGACGCCGCGTGGTGCGGTGTACTGCGTGAGTCAGCGGGCGGAGCACATCTGGGAGGGTGTCAGTTCCGCGACGACGCGTTCGAGGCCGATCATCAATACGCGTGACGAGCCGCACGCGGACGCGGAGCGCTACCGCAGGCTGCACGTCATCGTGGGCGACTCGAACATGTCCGAGACGACGATGCTGCTGAAGGTCGGCGCGACGGATCTCGTGCTGCGGATGATCGAGGCGGGCACGGTGATGCGGGACCTGACGCTGGAGAACCCGATCCGGGCGATCCGTGAGGTTTCGCACGACATCACGGGTCAGCGGAAGGTGCGTCTGGCGAGCGGGCGGGAGGCGTCCGCGCTGGAGGTGCAGCGCGAGTACTACGAGAAGGCCGTGGACTTCGTGGACCGTCGCGGTATCCGCGAGGGCAACGTGGCCAAGGTTCTGGAGCTGTGGGGCCGGGCGCTCGACGCGATCGAGGCGGAGGACCTGGACCGGATCGGCACCGAGATCGACTGGGTCATGAAGTACAAGCTGATCGAGCGGTACCGGGCGAAGCACAACATGACGATGTCGCATCCGCGGGTCGCGCAGATCGACCTCGCCTACCACGACATCCACCGGCGTCGGGGTCTGTACTACCTGCTGGAGAAGAAGGGGCAGGCGGCGCGGATCTGCAACGACCTGAAGATCTTCGAGGGCAAGTCGGTGCCGCCGCAGACGACGCGGGCGCGCCTTCGGGGTGACTTCATCCGGCGGGCGCAGGAGCAGCGCCGGGACTTCACGGTCGACTGGGTGCATCTGAAGCTGAACGACCAGGCGCAGCGCACGGTGTTGTGCAAGGACCCGTTCCGGTCGGTGGACGACCGGGTGGAGAAGTTGATCGCCGGGATGTAGCGGCGGGACGGGACAGGCCGGCGGGAGCCGGAAGGACACGGCCGGGGGCCGGAGCGCAATCGCTCCGGTCCTCGGCCGTGTCGGTGCTCGTGGTGGCGCTGGGGCCAGGTCGTAGAGTGGCGGGACTGCCCGGACCCCCTACCGCGAGTTGGACTGATGATCCTCAAGAAGACTGCCCGTCGTGCCGCTGTCGCACTGGCGGTGCCCGCTCTGTTCCTGACCGCTGCCTGTGGGTCCGACACCAAGGACGGCAAGGACGACGGGTCGAAGACCGTGTCCGCCGAGGCCGTGGCGAAGGTTTCCGGGAAGTTCGGTGACGAGCCGAAGATCGATGTGGCGAAGGACGCGAAGGCGCCGGACAAGGTCGTCGTGAAGACGGTGTCCGAGGGCACGGGTGCCGCGGTGACGAAGACCGACATCGTGCGGCTGGACTTCGCGGGCAAGACGATGAAGGGCCAGACGCTGGGTTCGACCTGGATGAAGCAGCCGGGTGCGGACCCGAAGGCGGCGCGCATGCAGGTGGTGCAGGACATCTCGCAGCCCGGTCAGATGCTGCCGTCCAAGGTGATGGAGTCGCTGGCGGGCAAGAAGGTCGGCAGCCGGGTGGAGATCGAGGGCACGGCGAAGGCGCTCATCGGCGAGCAGCTGAACCCGCAGTCGGGGATCACTCCGCAGGACGGTCTGGTGTGGGTCGTCGACATCGTGGGTGCGAAGACGTTCGACAAGAAGGCCGAGGCGAAGGGTGAGCAGGCGGCTCCCGCCGAGGGCATGCCCGAGGTGAAGGCGGCGGGCCAGAAGGCCGCGACGATCACCGTCCCGAAGGGTGAGAAGGCCCCGAAGGAGCTCAAGGAGCAGATCCTGATCAAGGGGTCGGGTGCCGAGGTGAAGGCCGGTGAGGGTCTGGTCGCCCAGTACACCGGTGTGAAGTGGGAGGACGGCAAGAAGTTCGACTCCTCCTGGGACCACGGCGGTGCGACGGCGTTCCCGATCGGTGTCGGCGGTGTCATTCCGGGCTGGGACAAGGGTCTGGTCGGCAAGCACGTCGGGGACCGGGTGCTGCTGAGCATTCCGGTGGACCAGGCGTACGGGAAGTCTCAGGGGCACGAGCTGGCCAAGAACAACCTGGTCTTCGTCATCGACATCGTCGGCACCGTCTGACGGACGGATGTCCGTTGTCCGGCGGTCCGACGCGGCCGGGCATGCGGCTCTCTCGGGGGCCGTGCGAGACTGTCGCGTTGTCCGACATGTGCGAAGTAGGAGCAGAGCTGTGAGCATCGAGAAGCCCGAGATCGACTTCCCCGAGGGTCCCGTTCCCACGGAACTTCAGATCGTGGACATCTGGGAGGGCGACGGCCCCGAGGCCAAGGCCGGTGCCTACGTCAAGGTTCACTACGTGGGCGTGGCGTTCTCGACCGGTGAGGAGTTCGACGCCTCGTGGAACCGCGGCAACCCGCTGGAGTTCCAGCTCGGTGCCGGTCAGGTCATCAAGGGCTGGGACCAGGGCGTGCAGGGCATGAAGGTCGGCGGCCGTCGTCGGCTGACCATCCCGGCGCACCTGGGCTACGGCGACCGTGGTGCGGGCGGCGGTGTGATCGCTCCGGGCGAGACGCTGATCTTCGTCTGCGACCTGGTGTCCGTCTGATCGCCGTGTTCGTACGCGGCTGAGCGCTGAGCGCGGTGGTACGCCGCCGGGCGTGTGGCGTGACGCGGTTCGAGGGCCTCCGCCTGGTGGGCGGGGGCCCTCGTCGTGTGCCGGGGCGGGGGGCTCGCGGCCGTACCAGATGAGCCCTCGGCTTTTGCGGCGACACCCCGGGGCGGTACGGTCGACGGTCGTAGCGTCCGGATGGTTCGTGGCGCGCTTCCGGGGAGAGAGGGCGTCGATGGCGATTGCCAAGGCCGAGCGTTTGATGAACCTGGCGCTGTGCCTGCTGGGGACGCGGCGCCCGCTCAGCAAGCGTGAGTTGAAGGAGTCCATCGAGGCTTACCTGGAGGCGGGCAACGAGGAGTCCTTCAACCGGATGTTCGAGCGCGACAAGGACGATCTGCGCGAGCTCGGGCTGGTCATCGACACGGTGGAGAACCTGGACGGTGACGCCGGGTACCTGGCCCGCCGGGACAGCAACCGGCTGCCCGCGATCCAGCTCGACGCCGAGGAGGCCGCCGCGCTGGGGCTCGCCGCGAAGGTGTGGCAGCAGGCCCGGCTCGCGGGTGCGGCGTCGGGCGCGCTCCAGAAGCTGCGTGCCGCCGGGATGCCGGAGGCGGACGATCCGTACGCGACGCAGCAGCACAGTGCGCTGGAGCCGAGGATTCCGGTACACGAGGCGGCGTTCGAACCTTTGATGCTGGCGTGCCGGGACCGGCGGCCCGTGGTCTTCGACTACCGCAAGGCGACGGCGGCCCGGCCGGAGCCCCGGCAGGTGGAGCCGTGGACGCTGGAGTGCTGGCGGGGTCACTGGTACCTGGCGGGCTGGGACCGCGACCGGGGTGCGGAGCGGGTGTTCCGGCTGTCGCGGATCACCGGGAAGGTGCGTTCGCGGGCGGGGAAGTTCACCGCCGAGGTGCCGGACGTGGTGACGGTGCGCGAGACGGTGGAGAGCTGGGCGGGGGAGACCGCGACGCGCAGTGCGCTGATCAAGCTGCGTGCCGGATCCGGGTATCCGTTGCGTGCTCGGGCGACCGCGGTGCGGGAGCTGGGTGACGGGTGGGACGAGCTGGCGATTCCGTACGGTCACGGTCTGGACGCGTGGCTGGTGGAGTTCGGTCCTGACGTGGTGGTGCTGGAGCCCGCGGATCTGCGGGCGGACGTCGTGGACCGGCTGCGTGCCGTGGCCAAGGGCTGAGGGGCGGAGCGGTTTTTCATGGCGACGAACGCGATTGACCAGACGCGGCGGATGCTGTCGCTGGTGACGTATCTGCGGGAGCGGCCCGGCGCGCACATCGAGGATGTGGCGCGGGCGTTCGGGATCACGCAGGACGAGCTGATCTCGGACCTGGACGTGCTGCCGATGTGCGGGACCAGCTTCCGGGGCGGGGACCTCCTGGACATCGACACCGACGGCGAGCGCATCTGGTGGCACAACCCGGACGACGTGGCGGAGCCGCTGCGTCTCGCGGCGGACGAGGCGACGGCGTTGCTGGTGGCGGCGCGTGCGGTCTCCACGCTGCCCGGGCTGCGCGAGGGCGACCGGCAGGCTCTGTTGCGGGCGACCGCGAAGCTGGAGGCGGCGGCCGGTGAGGCGGCCGGGGCGAGTTCCCGTCTGTCGGTGACGTTCGAGTCGGAGGGCGGGGTCTTCGCGGACGTCGACCGCGCGATCTCGGAGCGGCGGCGGCTGTGGCTGCGGTACTACTCGCCTGCCCGGGACGAGCTGACCGAGCGCGAGGTGGACCCGATCCGCCTGTTCGCGGTGGGTCACACGTACATGGAGGCGTGGTGCCGTCTGTCGGAGGCGCGGCGCACCTTCCGGCTGGACCGGGTCGCCGAGATCAAGCTGCTCGACGAGCCGTCCGCGCCGCCGGAGATCGAGCTGCGGGACCTTTCGGAGGGGCTCGTGCAGCCCGCCGCGGAGGATCCGGAGGTGGTGGTCGAGGTGGGGCCCGGCGGGCGCTGGGTCGCCGAGTACTACCCGCACGACAGTGCCGAGGAGCTGCCCGACGGGGGGCTGCGGGTCACGCTGCGCACCCCCGACCCGACCTCGCTCAGGCGGTTGGCGCTGCGGTTGGGCAGGGACGGGCGGATCGTGTCGCCGGTCGGGCTCGCCGTCAGTGCCCGGGAGGCGGCGCGGGACGCGCTCACGGCGTACGACGGGCCGGGTTCACTCGTTTAGGGAAGGTGCGGGCGGGTGCGGCCGGGCGGAGTCCGGCGGGTCCGCCCTGGTGTGACGCAACCACAGAGAAGAGCTGGGACATGTCAGTGATGTCTGGTCCTGTCAGTGCGGCCGCCCCCGTCGGGGCGGTCCTCTTCAAGGCGGCCTGCCCGCACTGCCGGGCCCGTTTCGAGCTGGACGCGGGCGGGCTGCGCCTCGCGATCGGCGGCAGCCGCCGTACGACCTTCTACTCCTTCACCTGCCCCGAGTGCGGCGACGCGGTCCGCAAGCCGGCGGGGGAGCGGATCGTGGAACTTCTCACGCGCGGCGGTGTCCGGACGCTGCGCCTCCACTCCGCGCTCTGAAGACCCGCCCGACCCCTTAGGCTCCTTCTCATGTTCTGGCCCATGCTCGCCATCGCCCTCGGATTCCTCGGACTCGCCGTGCTCGGCGTGCTGGCGGTCCGGGTCTTCGTCGAAGTCCGCCGCCTCGGGCGGCAGGTCGCCGAGTCCTCGCGGCGGATCACGGTCGCGGCCGAGGATCTGGAGCGGTCGGCCGAGGGCCTGGCGCGGACCGGCGAGGCGCTGCGGTAGAGGCCCGGGCGGTGGCGGAACCGCGTCCTCCGTGCCTGTCTGCGGGAGCGGTACGCTCAGTGACTGCGGTGCCGGGAGCGAGGCACGGGCCGCAATCCGGAGTACGCACGGGCATTGCCCTGTGTTTACTCCGGGGGGTTACGATCGCTGACAGTACGAAGGGCCGGACACCTGTCCGGCCACACGCTCCACTCCCACCCCGCCGCCTCGGTGAGAAGGTCCCACTATGTTCCGTCAGATCGGCGCCCCCGAACTGATCATCATTGCCCTGCTGATCCTGCTGCTGTTCGGTGCGAAGAAGCTTCCCGACATGGCGCGTTCGCTCGGCAAGTCCGCCCGCATCCTCAAGAGCGAGGCCAAGGCGATGAAGTCCGAGGGCGGCCAGCAGGCGAGCGCCCCCGCGGACCCGCCGTCGAAGGACGCCAAGCCGGAGGACGACGCTCCGCGCACCATCAAGGCCGCTCCGGGGGACGTGACCTCCCGTCCGGTGACCGAGCCGACCGACGTCAAGCGCTGACACCGGGCCGATGCGGGCAGTCCGCAAGGTGACGGCTGCCTGTTACACGAGATGAGGACGTGGGTTGCTCAAGTTTGCCCGCAAGCAGGTGAAGGAAAAGGATCCCGAGGGGCGGATGCCGCTCGGGGAGCACCTGCGTGAGCTTCGCAACCGGCTTGCCGTGGCGGTCCTCGCGGTCGTCGTGATCGGCATCGTCGCCCTTTTCTGGAGCAACGAGATCATCGCGTTCCTGACCGACCCGGTGCCCAAGTGCACGCCGGGCGGGATCAGGACCGGCGGTTCCTGCGCCAACCTCACCTACATGGACATCCTGTCCCCCTTCTCCACCACGGTGAAGGTCAGTTTCCTGACCGGTGTGGTCGTCTCCGCGCCGGTCTGGCTCTACCAGCTGTGGGCGTTCATCGCCCCCGGTCTGCACCGGAACGAGAAGAAGTACACGTACTGGTTCGTGGCTGTGGCGGCTCCGCTGTTCGTCGCCGGCGCGTACACGGCGTACGTGGTGCTGCCGGTGAGCTTCAAGGTGCTGCTGGGCATCACGCCGGACGGCTTCGAGAACCTGCTGTCCCTGGACACGATCCTCGACTTCTCCGTCCGCATGGTCCTGGTCTTCGGCGTCGCCTTCGAGGTGCCGCTCGTCATGATCATGCTGAACTTCGCGAAGGTCGTCACCGGCAAGCAGATGGTCCGCTGGTGGCGGGCGGTCCTGATGGGCGTCTTCGTCTTCGGCGCGCTCGCGACCCCCTCGACCGACCCGGTCGGCATGCTGGCCCTGTCCGGGCCGATCATCGTCCTGTACTTCATCGCGGTGGGCATCGCGTTGCTCAACGACAAGCGCCGGGAGCGGAACAACCCGGACGCCCTGCTGGACGACGACGAGGCGTCCGCGCTCGACCTCACACCTGAGGCGGTGGGGGAGATCGAGCCGGTGGCCTCCGGTGGACGGCGCGCGTTGCCGGAGCAGGCGAACGGCCGCAGCCCGAAGCAGCTCAACGGTTACGACGACATCACCTGACCGGGGCGCTGCCGCTGACCGCCGTGTGCGTGCCGGGGCCGTGCGGGTGCTGGTCCCGGAGGCCGTTCCCGCACGCGGCGGGCGGCCGGATTCCACGGGTGAATAAAGATCGGGCTGAGTGTCACAGGTGGCGGGTAGGCTCGAAGACAAGATGACAGAGGACCTCTCACCAGCCGAGCGATACGCCGCGTCCCGGATCCGCGCCGCCGAGGACGCCACCGCGCTCGCCCCCTTCCGCGCCCTGTACGAATTCGACCTGGACCCCTTCCAGATCGAGGCATGCCAGGCGCTGGAGTCGGGCAAGGGCGTGCTGGTCGCGGCACCCACCGGCTCGGGCAAGACGATCGTCGGCGAGTTCGCCGTGCACCTCGCCCTCACGCAGGGCGGCAAGTGCTTCTACACCACGCCCATCAAGGCGCTGTCCAACCAGAAGTACCAGGACCTCGTGAAGCGTTACGGCGCGGACAAGGTCGGGCTGCTGACGGGTGACAACAGCGTCAACGCGGACGCGCCGGTGGTCGTCATGACCACCGAGGTGCTCCGCAACATGCTCTACGCGGGCTCGCAGTCGCTGCTCGGCCTCGCGTACGTGGTCATGGACGAGGTGCACTACCTCTCCGACCGCTTCCGGGGCGCGGTGTGGGAAGAGGTGATCATTCACCTTCCGGAGTCCGTGACGCTGGTGTCGCTGTCGGCGACCGTGTCCAACGCGGAGGAGTTCGGCGACTGGCTGGACACCGTGCGCGGCGACACCGCCGTCATCGTCTCCGAGCACCGGCCCGTGCCGCTCTGGCAGCACGTGCTGGCCGGGCGGAAGATGTACGACCTCTTCGAGGAGTCCGACGACGGGCGCGGGGGCCGCCGCGAGGTCAACCCCGATCTGCTGCGGATGGCCCGCCTGGAGAACCAGAAGACGTACAACCCGCGCGACCGCCGCAAGGGCAAGATGGTCCGCGAGGCCGACCGGGAGCGGGAGCGCCGGTCCAGGACGCGGATCTGGACGCCGAGCCGGGCCGAGGTCATCGAGCGGCTCGACTCCGCGGGTCTGCTGCCCGCGATCACGTTCATCTTCAGCCGGGCGGGCTGTGAGGCCGCCGTCCAGCAGTGCATGTACGCGGGCCTGCGGCTCAACGACGAGGACGCCCGGCAGCGGGTCCGCGAGATCGTCGAGGAGCGGACGGCTTCCATTCCCGGCGAGGACCTCCACGTACTCGGCTACTACGAGTGGCTGGAGGGCCTGGAGCGGGGCATCGCCGCGCACCACGCGGGCATGCTGCCGACCTTCAAGGAGGTCGTCGAGGAACTGTTCGTGAAGGGGCTGGTCAAGGCGGTCTTCGCGACGGAGACCCTGGCGCTCGGCATCAACATGCCCGCCAGGTCCGTCGTCCTGGAGAAGCTCGTCAAGTGGAACGGCGAGCAGCACGCCGACATCACCCCCGGCGAGTACACGCAGCTCACCGGGCGGGCCGGGCGGCGCGGCATCGACGTCGAGGGACACGCGGCGGTGCTGTGGCAGCGCGGCATGGACCCGAGCGCCCTGGCCGGGCTCGCGGGCACCCGCACGTATCCGCTGCGGTCCAGCTTCAAGCCGTCGTACAACATGGCCGTGAACCTGGTCCAGCAGTTCGGGCGGCACCGCTCGCGGGAGCTCCTGGAGACGTCGTTCGCGCAGTTCCAGGCGGACAAGTCGGTCGTCGGCATCTCGAAGCAGGTGCAGCGCAACGAAGAGGGACTTGAGGGATACGAGCAGGGCATGACCTGCCACCTCGGGGACTTCCAGGAGTACGCGGGGATGCGCCGCGACCTCAAGGACCGGGAGACGGAACTCGCCAAGCAGGGCGCTGCCCAGCGGCGGGTGGCGGCGGCCGAGTCGCTGGAGAAGCTGAGGGTCGGCGACGTCATCCACGTACCGACGGGGAAGTTCGCGGGGCTCGCCCTGGTGCTGGACCCGGGGGTTCCGGCGGGCCGCACCAACGGGCACCGGCGGGGCTTCGAGCATCACGACGGGCCGCGCCCGCTGGTGCTGACCGCCGAGCGGCAGGTCAAGCGGCTCGCGGAGATCGACTTCCCGGTGCCGGTGGAGGCGCTGGAGCGGATGCGCATCCCGAAGTCCTTCAACCCCCGCTCGCCGCAGTCGCGGCGGGACCTGGCCTCGCAGCTGCGGACCAAGGCGGGGCACATCGCGCCCGACCGGCACCGCAAGGGGCGGGCGGCGGCGGCCGACGACCGGGAGATCGCCCGGCTGCGGACGGCCCTGCGCGCCCACCCCTGCCACGGCTGCGACGAGCGCGAGGACCACGCCCGGTGGGCGGAGCGGTACTACCGGCTCCAGCGCGACACCCGGCAGCTGGAGCAGCGGATCGAGGGGCGGACGAACACGATCGCCCGCACCTTCGACCGGATCTACGCACTGCTGACCGAGCTGGACTACCTGCGCGGCGACGAGGCGACGGAGCACGGCAAGCGGCTGGCCCGGCTGTACGGGGAGCTGGACCTGCTCGCTTCGGAGTGTCTGCGGGACGGGGTCTGGGAGGGCCTGAGCCCGGCCGAACTCGCCGCGTGCGTCTCGGCGTTGGTGTACGAGGCACGGCAGTCCGACGACGCGGTGGCGCCGAAGGTGCCCGGTGGGGCGGCCAAGGAGGCACTCGGTGAGATGGTCCGCATCTGGGGGCGCCTCGACGCCCTGGAGGAGGACCACCGGATCAACCAGACCGAGGGCGTCGGCCAGCGGGAACCCGATCTGGGGTTCGCGTGGGCGGTGTTCATGTGGGCCTCGGGCAAGGGGCTCGACGAGGTGCTGCGGGAGGCGGAGATGCCTGCCGGGGACTTCGTACGGTGGTGCAAGCAGGTGATCGACGTGCTCGGGCAGGTCGCGGCCGCGGCTCCCCGGGAGGACAGCACGGTCGGCAAGAACGCGCGCAAGGCCGTGGACGCGGTGCTGCGGGGCGTGGTGGCGTACAGCTCGGTGGGTTAGCTCGGTGGGTTAGCGCGGATCGTCGTGCGGGGCCCCGGTCGGGAATTCCGGCCGGGGCCCTCTGCTATGTGCCGGTGGCCCAGCCCTCGGGGTCGGTCCATGCCTGGAGGGTGCGGCGGCTTTCGAAGCGGTGGTGGGTGCCCGTGATCGGGTCGGTGAACTCCAGGGTGCGGGCGAGGAGTTGGAGGGGCCTGGTGAAGTCGTGGGGGGCGGGGTCGGTGAGGGTGGGGAAGTAGGGGTCGCCGAGGATCGGGAGGCCCAGGGCGTTCATGTGGACGCGGAGCTGGTGGGTGCGGCCGGTGTGGGGGGTGAGGCGGTAACGGGCCATGTCGCCCCGGTGGTCGAGGAGTTCGATGCGGCTTTCGCTGTTGGGTTCGCCGGGGACTTCGCGGGCGGCGACGATGCCGGGTGTCTTCTCGATGCGGCTGCGGACGGTGCGGGGGAGGGGGAGAGCGGGTCTGTGCGCGGCCAGCGCCTCGTACCGCTTGGTGACGTGGCGGTCGCGGAAGAGGTTCTGGTACGCGCCCCGGGCGGTCGGGTCGATGACGAGGAGGAGCACCCCGGCGGTGAGGCGGTCTAGACGGTGGGCCGGGCTGAGCGTGGGGAGGTCCAGGTCGTGGCGGAGGCGGGCGAGGGCGGTCTGGGTGATGTGGGCGCCACGGGGGGTGGTGGCGAGGAAGTGGGGCTTGTCGGCGATCAGGATGCGGGCGTCCCGGTGGAGGACCTCGATCGGGAACGGGACGGGGGGCTCCGGGGCGAGGACGCGGTGGAACCAGAGGTGCAGGCCGGGGGCGTACGGGGCGTCCGCGGCGAGGGAGGTGCCGTCGGCGGTGACGAACGCGCCCTCGTCGAGCATGCGGTCGACGGTGCCGGGGCCCGCGGCGGCGAGACGGGCGATGAGGTGCTCGCGGACGGTGGGCGGGGAGTCGTCGCCGACGGGCGGGAGCGTGAGGTGGAGAGCGTCGATGCCGAGGCGCTGAGGGAGGGGGGAGACGGCTGTGGTGGGGCGGCGGGGTCTGCGGGGCATGGTGGGGTCAAGGGTATGGGGGGTTCGTACGTGCCGATTGATCGTGGCCGGGCGGGCCCGCACACCGACACCGCCCCGCGCCCCCACACGGGGCGTGCTGCCACCGGGCGAGGGCCAGGCGGCGGAGGTCCGGGGGTGTGGGGGACCCGGTCGCCGAAGCCCGGGAGGGGGCGTGGAGGGGGTCCGTCCAGCGGGCGGGGAGGGCGGATGCGCCGTAGGCCGCGCCTGCGAGCGTGCCGGTCAGTGCCGCGACTGTGTCCGTGTCGCCGCCCAGGTCGATCGCCTCGCGCAGCGCGTCCTCGACGGTGGTCGTCGTACGCAGGGCCCAGAGTGCCGAGCCCAGGCAGGGCCGGAGCGCGCCGTTGAACTCCGTGGCCGGGCCCGGGTCCCAGCCGCCGCCCCGCACGTCGCGCCCGTACCCGGTCCGCAGCGCACGCGGAACGCGCCCCCGAGCTGGAACTCGAAGGGCGCGCCCAGTGCGTCGCCGACGGCCGAGCCGACGACCGTGCCGATCGCCCTGCTCGCCCCGGGAGTCGTGCGCTCCTCTTCCCTGGGGCGAGCGTACGGGCGGTGATTCAGCTCTTCGGCATCAGGACGGTGTCGACGATGTAGACCGTGGCGTTGGCGGTGGGGACGTTGCCGCAGACCACGGACGAGGTGTCGTTGACCTTGTAGGACTCGCCCGAGCCCGCGGTGGTCAGGGTGGACTTCTGGAGTGTCGGGTAGGTGCCCGTCTCCAGCTGCTTCGGGGTCAGCTTCTGGCCGACCACGTGGTAGGTGAGGATGCTGGTGAGCTTGGCCTTGTCGGCGAGGACGGCGTCCAGGTCGGCCTTGGGCAGCTTGGCGAAGGCGTCGTTGGTGGGGGCGAACACGGTGATGTTCTCGGCGTTGTTGAGGGTGTCGACCAGGCCCGCCTTCTTCACGGCGGTGACCAGGGTGGACAGGGCCGGGTTGTTCGACGCGGCGGTGGCCACCGGGTCCTTGGCCATCCCGTCGAAGCTGCCCGCGCCCTCCTTGGGGACGCCCGCGCAGCCCGGACCGAACGGGCCGCTCATCGCGGTCGTGTCGGACGGGGTGGAACCCATGCTCGCCTCCTTGGTGGGGGAGGACGAGGAGCCCGCGGCGTCCGTGGACTTCTCGGAGGTCGAGCAGGCGGTGAGGGCGAGGGGCAGGAGGGCGACCGCGGACACGGTGAGGGCTGCGCGGCGGGCGAGGGGGGTGCGGGTGGTGCTCATGGCGTTCTCCTTGGATGGTGCGTGAGTTGATGGATATGAAGGGTGTGGTGTGTGGTCCGGGGGCGGTGGGGTCAGGGCACGGTGACCACCACCGAGTGCAGGCCGGTCGCGCCGTCGGGAACGGTTCCCGTACGGCGTTCCGTCTGGGTGTCGCCCGCACGGTCCGTCGCGCGGACTTCGAGGGAGTGGTTGCCGGGAGTGGCCTGCCAGGGCCAGCTCCACTGCCGCCAGGTGTCGCGGCTCGTCTCGGCGGCGAGTGCGGCGTCCTGCCAGGGGCCGCCGTCGACCCGCACCTCGACCCGGGCGATGCCCCGGTGCTGGGCCCACGCCACCCCGGCGACCACGACCCGGCCCGCCTTCGGTGAGGCGAAGGGGCGCGGGGTGTCGATGCGCGACTGGGTCTTGATCGGGGCCTCGCGGGCCCAGCTCCTGCGCACCCAGTACGCGTCGAAGTCGTCGAAGGTGGTCAGTTCGAGGTCCTGGAGCCACTTGCAGGCCGAGACGTAGCCGTACAGGCCGGGCACCAGCATCCGGACCGGGAAGCCGTGGTCGAAGGGGAGCGGCTCGCCGTTCATGCCGAGGGCGAGGAGGGCGTCGCGTCCGTCCATCACCGTCTCGACGGGTGAGCCGAGCGTCATGCCGTCGACCGAGCGGGCGACGAGCTGGTCGGCGGGACCGCCGGAGGAGGGCGGCCGTACACCGGCTTCGCGCAGGAGGTCGGCCAGGCGCACGCCGATCCAGCGGGCGGTTCCGACGTACGGGCCGCCGACCTGGTTGGAGACGCAGGTCAGGGTGATGTCGCGCTCGATCAGGGGGCGGCGGAGGAGATCCGCGTACGTGTACGTGAGGGGCGTGGAGAGGCCCCTGCCGTGGAGGGTGAGCCGCCACCGGGTCGCGTCGACGCGGGGGACGACGAGGGCGGTGTCGACTCGGTAGAAGTCCCGGTTGGGCGTGGTGAAGGGGCTCAGGCCGGGGAGGCGGAGGTCGGCTCCCGGGGGGAGGGGGCGGGCGAGGTCGGTGGGCTCGGGGAGGGTGATCCGGGAGCGGGCCGTGGCGGCGCCCGCCTGCCGGTCGGAGTTGAGGCGACGGCCGATGAGCCCCGCACCGGCCGATGCGGCGACGGCCGCGGTGGCGGTGAGGACGAAGGCGCGCCGGTCGAAGGGGCGGGGGGTGCCGGGGGCGGCGGGGCCCGCGGGATCGTCGGCCGGGTGCGCGGGATCGGTGGCGGCCGGGTCCGCCGTGCCGCCGGTCGGGTGCTCGGGAGCGTCGGTGGGGAGCGGGGGATCGGTGCGGGAGCCGTTCGGGAACATGTTCCGGGGGAGTTCCGGGGCCGTGCCCGGGGTGGCCTCCGCAGGAGCAGGAGCAGGAGCAGGGGCAGAGGCGGGGGCGGGGGCAGAGGCAGGAGCGGGGGCGGATTCCGCAGGTGCCCGCCCCCGCCCGGGCGAGGCGGCCGGGAGGTGTTCCTCCGACGTGCTTCCGGCCGCCTCGGACCCGACCGGGCCGGAGTCCGGGGAGCCCACGTTCCCCGTGCCGGTGGCCGGTCCGGTCCCGGGCGCCGCATCCGTCCCGGCGCCCAGCTTCGACGTGAGCAGGAGCAGCACCGCCGCGCCCGCCGCCCCGCCCAGCAGCGACGGCAGAGCGTCCAGCGGGCGGCCCTCCGGGCGGGACACCGCCGCCCACGCGCCCAGCGCGCCGAAGGCGAACACGAGGAGGGCCGCCGTGCGGCGGTGGCGGGTGGCGAGGAGGCCGACGGCCACGGCGAAGAGGGCCAGCAGGGCGAGGATGCCCAGCTGGAGGACCAGCTTGTCGGCCGTGCCGAAGGTGCGGACCGCGAAGTCCTTCACCGCTGCGGGCGTACGGTCCACGACCGCACCGCCCACCGCCGGAACCGGTCCGGCCTCGGGGCGTACGGCCACAGCCGCCAGCTCGGCGGCGCACAGCGACGCGAAGGCGGCGATCAGGCCGCTGGTCGCGCTGGCGATGGTGCGTAGCTTTCCGCGTTTTCCGCTCACGCAAGAGGTTCGGCGCGGGAGGGGCCCGTGGATTGGTCGGAATGACTTCTTCCTTCGTTCGGGGCGTCGGCCAATCCGCACGGCCCGCCGCTCCGAATGGTGGCTGTGAACCGTATACAGCGGGAGGACATATGTCAGGCACCGGCATGAGATCGCGGGCCGGGGACCGGGGGGCGGGCACCGCCATCCGTACGGCTGTCGTCGGCGGCGGAGTGGCCGGGCTCACCGCCGCGCACGTGCTCTCCCGCGCCCACCACGTGACCCTGTACGACGCCGAACCCCGCCTCGGCGGGCACGCCCACACCCACGACGTGCCGTCCGCCGACGGGCGTGTGCACCGCGTCGACTCGGGCTTCATCGTCCACAACAGGCGTACGTACCCGCATCTGCTGCGGCTCTTCGGGGAACTCGGCGTGGAGACCCAGGAGTCCGAGATGAGCATGTCCGTACGGTGCGAGGGGTGCGGCCTGGAGTACGCGGGGGCGCGCGGACCGGGAGGGCTGTTCGCGCAGCCGCGCAACGCCGTGCGGCCCGCCTATCTGCGGATGCTCGCCGAGGTGCCGCTCTTCCACCGCAGGGCACGGCAGTTGATGGAACACGGCGCCCACGACGGTTTGACGCTGGGGGAGTTCGTGCGGAGGGGGAAGTTTTCCGCGTACTTCGTCGCGCACTTCCTCACGCCGCTCGTCTCCGCCGTCTGGTCGTGCGACCCGGCGACTTCGCTGCGCTACCCCGCCCGGTACCTCTTCCGCTTCCTCGCCCACCACGGGATGCTCTCCGTCGGCGGCTCGCCCGCCTGGCGGACCGTCGTCGGCGGGTCGAGGGAGTACGTCGAGCGGGCCGCCAAGCAGCTCGACGCCGTGCACACCGCCACCCCCGTGCGGGCGCTGAGGCGGCACGCCGACGGGGTGGAGGTGACCACCGAGGACGGCACCACGCTCCCGTACGACCGGGTGGTCGTGGCCGTCCACCCGGACCAGGCGCTGCGGCTGCTCGCCGACGCGACCGAGGCCGAACGGCGTGTGCTCGGCGCGTTCCGGTACTCGCGCAACCCGACCCTGCTGCACACCGACACCAGCGTCCTGCCGCGCAGCCCTCGCGCCCGGGCGTCCTGGAACTACCTGATGCCGTCCTGCACTTCGGGCGCCGACCGGGTCCACGTCAGCTACGACATGAACCGCCTCCAGCGCCTCGACGCCCCCGAGCGGTACGTCGTCACGCTGGGCGGAGAGGAAACCGTCGACCAGGGCCGGGTGGTGGCGCGGATGACGTACGAACACCCCGTCTACACACCCGAGTCGGTGGCGGCCCAGGCCGAGCTGCCCGCCCTCAACTCCGCCACCACCGCCTACGCGGGGGCCTACCACGGCTGGGGTTTCCACGAGGACGGCTGCCGCTCCGGCGTCATGGCCGCCGCCGCGCTGGGGGTGGACTGGTGATGCGTACCGGAACCGGACAGGACACCGCTCCGGGCCTGCGAGCCCCCGCCCTCTACCGGTGCACCGTCGCCCACGCCCGCACCGCACCCCTGCGCCACACCGTCCGCCACCGCACCTACCTGTGGTACGTCGACCCGGACCGGCCTCCCCGACTCCCGCGCCCCCTGCGGCCGTTGGCGCGCTTCGACGCCCGCGACCACTTCGGCGGCACCGCGCCCACCATCCGTGCCGGACTGGAGAGGTTCCTCGCCGCACGCGGCATCGACCTCCACGGCGGGCCCGTCACGATGCTGGCGCACGCCCGCGTCCTCGGACACGTCTTCAATCCGCTCACCCTGTACTGGTGCCACGACCGTGCGGGCACCCTGCGCTGCGTCGTCGCCGAGGTCCACAACACGTACGGCGAGCGCCACTGCTATCTGCTGCCGAGCGACCTCGGAGAAGGTCAACTGGCGCACGTGGAAAAGGAGTTGTACGTCTCGCCGTTCTTCCCCGTCGACGGCCGCTACCGGATGCGGCTGCCCGAACCCGGGGAGCGGCTGGGCCTGACCGTCCAACTCGAACGGGACGGCGGCCGCCCCTTCACCGCGACCGTGCGCGGCGAGCGCACGGCCGCCACCACGGGCGCGCTGCTGCGCACGGCGGTCCGTCACCCCCTGTCCACCCTCGCGGTCTCCGCCGCGATCCGGGCGCACGGCGCATGGCTGTTCCTGCGCGGACTGCCGGTGCTGCCCCGGCCCCGTCACCAACCCCAGGAGGGTGTCGAATGAGCGTGTCCATCTCCCCGTCGGCCCGTCCCGCCGGTGGCTCCCCGCTTTCCGCGGTGACCCACCCCGTGGACGCGGCCCGCTGGCCCGACGTCGCCCGGCTGCCGAAGGCGTCCCCGGTGCGTACCGCCGTCGCCCGGGGCATCGTCCGGCACGCGCTGGCCGGGCTGCCGCTGACCGTGACGTTCCGGGACGGCCGACGGCTCGGCACCGGCGGGCCCGTCCTGCGGGTGCACGACCCGGCGGCCCTGTACCGACGGGTCGGGGCCGGTGGGCTGATCGGGTTCGGCGAGTCGTACATGGCGGGAGAGTGGACGGCCGAGGACCTCGTCGGGGTGCTCACCGTGCTGGCCGGCAACGCGGCGACCCTGGTGCCGCCCGCGCTCCAACGCCTGCGCGGGGTGTGGGAGGTGAAGCAGCCGCACGCCCGGCGCAACACCGTCGAGGGCTCCCGCGACAACATCAGCCACCACTACGACCTCTCCAACGACCTCTTCTCCCTCTTCCTCGACGACACCCTCACCTACTCCTCCGCCGTCTTCCGGGGCTTCCCCGCCACCTACGACCTGCTGCCCGCCGCCCAGCACCGCAAGATCGACCGGCTGCTCGACCTCGCCGAGGTGAGGGAGGGCAGCGAGGTCCTGGAAATCGGCACCGGCTGGGGCGAGTTGGCGATACGGGCCGCCGCGCGCGGTGCCCGCGTCACCACCGTCACGCTCTCCGTCGAGCAGCGCGAACTGGCGATGCGGCGGATCGCGGACGCCGGGTTCCAGGACCGGGTGACGGTCCTGCTGCGCGACTACCGCAAGGTCGAAGGCACGTACGACGCCGTCGTCAGCGTCGAGATGATCGAAGCCGTCGGGGAGGAGTTCTGGCCGGAGTACTTCGCCACCCTGGAACGGCGGCTCGTACCCGGCGGCAGGATCGCGCTCCAGGCGATCACCATGCCGCACGACCGGCTGTGGGCCAGCAGGAACACGTACACCTGGATCCAGAAGTACGTCTTCCCCGGGGGGCTCATCCCCTCGGTGACGGCCGTGGAGAACACCTGCGCCGCGCACACCGGACTCGCCGTCACCCGCGACGACGGCTTCGGCGTGCACTACGCGGAGACGCTGCGGCTGTGGCGGGCCCGGTTCGAGGCGCGCGCGGAGGAGGTGGAGGCGCTCGGGTTCGACGCGACGTTCCGGCGGATGTGGTCGTTCTACCTGGCCTACTCGGAGGCCGGATTCCGCTCCGGGTACCTCGACGTACGGCAGTTTCAGCTCACGGGACGCACGGAAACGGGGAGGGGCACGCCATGACGGGTCAGGGGATCGCGGGACGGCTCGCGGAGGAGGCCGGGCGGCTGCTGGGCGGGCCACTGCCGCTGCGGCTGCGCGCCTGGGACGGCAGCGAGGCCGGTCCGAAGGGCGAGGGGCCCGTCGTGGTGCTCAGGTCACGGCGGGCGCTGCGGCACCTGCTGTGGCAGCCCGGTGAACTCGGGCTCGCCCGTGCGTACGTCACCGGGGCGCTCGACGTGGAGGGCGACCTCGCGGACGGGCTCGGCCAGGTCTGGGACGCCTTCCGGGCGCAGCGCCTGGCCCCGCCCCGGCTCACCGCCCGCGACCGGGCGCGCTTGGCCCGCACCGCACTGCGCGTGGGGGCGGTGGGGCCGCGCCCGCCCGTGCCCGCCTCCGAGGCCAGGCTCGGCGGCGCGTTGCACAGCAGGAGCCGCGACCGGGATGCGATCAGCCACCACTACGACCTGTCGAACGCCTTCTACTCCCTGCTCCTCGACGAGACCATGGCGTACTCGTGCGGCTACTGGACCCGTCCGAAGGAGGACGGGTACGGGGCGGTCGAAGCCCAGCGGGACAAGCTGGAACTGATCTGCCGGAAGCTCCGGCTGGAGCCGGGGGCACGGCTGTTGGACGTGGGGTGCGGATGGGGTTCGCTGACGCTGCACGCCGCCGAGCGGTACGGCGTGCACGTCACGGCCGTCACCCTCGCCGCCGAACAGGCCGCGTACGTGAGGGAACAGGTCGCGGCGCGCGGGCTCGGCGACCGCGTCGACGTGCGGTGCTGCCACTACCGGGACATCGAGGGCGGGCGGGGATCGTACGACGCGGTGGCCACCGTCGAGATGGGCGAACACGTCGGCGACGCCGAATACCCGGGATTCGCGGGCCAGTTGGCGGTCATGCTGCGGCCGAGGGGAAGGCTGCTCGTACAGCAGATGTCGCGGGGGCGGGTGGCGCCCGGCGGCGGCGCGTTCATCGAGTCGTACATCGCGCCCGACATGCACATGCGGCCGCTCGGCGAGACCGTCGGGCTGCTGGAGGGCGCGGGGCTTGAGGTGCGGCACGTGCAGTCGATGCGGGAGCACTACGTCCGCACCGTCGGGGCGTGGCACCGGACCCTGGAGGACCGCTGGGCGGACTTCACCGCGCTGGTCGGGGAGGAGGTCGCCCGGGTGTGGCGGCTGTACCTGGTCGGCGGCGCTCTGGCGTTCGCGGAGGGGCGGATGGGCGTCGACCAGATCCTGGCGGTGCGGCCGGACGCGCGGGGAAGCAGCGGAGTCGATGAGGAGGAGTCCTGGTGAGCGGGTTTCCGTGGGGGGAGTGGGCGGTGGGGCTCGGGTGGGCGGCGGGTGCGGCGCTCGCCGTGATGCTGGTGACCTTCGCGGTGGCGGTACGGGTGGGGATGCACCGGGTGGTGGATGTGGCGTGGGGCGTCGGGTTCGCGGCGGTCGCGGGCGTGTCGTACGCGGTGTCCGGGGCTTCGGGCGGTGACGACGGGCGGCGGCTGCTTCTGCTGGTGCTGACCTGCGTGTGGGGGCTGCGGCTCGCCTTCCACATCGCGTGGCGCGGGCGTGGGCACGGGGAGGACCCTCGGTACGAGGCGATGCTGGCCAAGGCCCCCGGGGGACGGCGGAATCTGTACGCGTTGCGGATGGTGTATCTGCTCCAGGGGGCACTGGTGTGGCTGGTGTCGCTGCCGGTGCAGGCGGGGATGTACGTGTCCGGGGGCGTGGGCTGGATCGGCTGGGCCGGATGCGCCGTATGGGCTGTCGGGCTGTACTTCGAGGCCGTGGGAGACCGGCAGATGGCCCGCTTCAAGGCGGACCCGGCGAACAAGGGGAAGATCATGGACCGGGGGCTCTGGTCCCTGACCCGGCACCCGAACTACTTCGGTGACTTCTGCGTCTGGTGGGGGATCTTCCTGGTGGCGGCCGGGAGCTGGCCGGTGGCGGCGGTGACGGTGGCCGGGCCGGTGGTGATGAGCTACCTGCTGATCTGGGGGAGCGGGAAGCGGTTGCTGGAGCGGAGCATGGCGGGGCGGGAGGGGTTCGCCGAATACGCGGCGCGGACGAACGGGTTCTTCCCGGGGCCGCCCGGGGGCCGTTGAGTCCGGCTCCCGGGCCGCCCCGGATGGGGTGGGGTGCTCGCCGTTGGCACGTGCGGCGAGTGGGCCGCCTTCGGCGGAGGAGTCCCCGGCCCCGCCCCTTCACCTAAACCCTGCGGGGCGAGGGGTTTTGATGTGCGGGTTCGTCGTGGCTGGGTGCGCAGTTCCCCGCGCCCCTAAGACCGTGCTCGTTCGAAGCGTGCTCGGCCCTCCGCCAGGTCGACGATCGGGTCGGGGTAGTCGAAGCGGGCGCGGTCCAGGCCCTCCAGGCGCCAGGGCTGGTGGACGGCCGAGCCGGGGAGGTCGGCGAGTTCCGGGAGCCAGCGGCGTACGTAGTCGCCGTGCGGGTCGAAGCGCTTGGCCTGGGCGAGAGGGTTGAGGATGCGGTTGGGGCGGGTGTCGGTGCCCGTGCCCGCCGCCCACTGCCAGTTGAGCTGGTTGTTCGCCACGTCCCCGTCGACGAGGAGCGAGAGGAAGTGGCGCGCGCCGATCCGCCAGTCCACGTACAGGGTCTTGGTCAGGAAGCTGGCGACCAGGAGGCGGCCCCGGTTGTGCATCCAGCCCTCGTGCGCGAGCTGCCGCATCGCGGCGTCGACCACCGGGTAGCCGGTCAGGCCCTCCTTCCATGCCTTCACTTCGCTGGGGTCGGTGCGCCAACGGTCGTTCCGCTCGCGGTAGTTGGACCAGGAGGCGGCCGGGCGGGCGGCGAGGACCTGGTGGTGGAAGTCCCGCCAGGCCAGCTGCCGTACGAAAGCGTCCGCGCCCGCTTCTCCCTTCTGCCGGGCCCGGTGCACTGCCTCCACCGGAGACAGTGCGCCGAAGTGGAGGAAGGGGGAGAGCTTGGAGGTGGCGTCGCCGGGGAGGTCGTCGTGGCGGTCCTCATAGGCGGAGACGCCGTTCGCCAGCCAGGAGGAGAGCTGTTTGCGGGCCGCGGTTTCACCGCCCCGGAGCAGGCCGGGAGAGGTGCCGTGGACCTCGTCGCGCGCCGGGAGCGGGTCGCCCGCCACCCACTCCGGGACCCGCACCACCCGTGGGGCCCCCAGCACCGCACGCAGCGGTGCCGCCTCCCACCTGCGGTGGTACGGGGTGAACACGGCGAAGTGGTCGCTGCCGGAGCCGGACGGGGTCTCCGCGCCGGGCGGGACGACCGTGATGACGGACTCGTGCACGGTCAGTTCGCAGCCCCGGGATGCGAGCGCGGTGCGCAGGCGTTCCTCGCGGCGCAGGGCGTAGCCGCTCGCGCCGCCCGCCACGTGGACCTGGGCCGCGCCCGTCTCGGTGACCAGGCGGGCGACCTCGTCGACGACTTCTCCGGTACGGACGATCAGGCGTCCGCCCCGTTCGCGCAGGGCCGCGTCCAGGTCGGCCAGACAGTCGGCGAGGAACGCGCGCCGGTTCGGCGCGGTGAAGCCCGCGCGCCGTACCCCGTCGTCGCGCACGAACAGCGGGACCACCTCGTCCGCCCCGCGCAGCGCCGCCCGCAGTACGGGCTGGTCGTGGACGCGCAGGTCGGAGGTGAAGAGGGCGACGGCGATGCGGGGGGTGCCGGGGGACGTCGTACGAGGGGTGCGGGCAGGAGTGCGGTCAGGGGTGCGGGTCATGCGGGGAACTCCATCAGGGCGAGCGGGTCGGAGGTGGGTGCGGGCGAGCCGCCGGACGGTTCCACGGTGATGCCCATGCCGGAGGCTTTGCCCACGGGGCCGTTCATGAGGACCGTGCTGGACGTCGCCGCCGGGTCCATCAGGCCCGCCGAGCGCATCGTGCCCGCGTCGTTGAACCAGAGCTGGTAGACCTTGCCCGGCGGGGGAGCGGGCATGCCCGAGGCCACGAAAGCGGCCCGGTCGCGGCTGCGCGAGACGACGACCGTCGCCGTCGCCCCGTCCGCGACCTTGCCCGTGGCCGCCTTCGCGTCCGGTGCGGCCAGGACCGTCGCCAGTGCCTCGGCCTGCTGCTGCGCGGCCTGCGCCTGCTGCTGGGCGTCCTGTGCGACCTGGTGCTGCCAGGCGGCGATCCCGCCGAACGCGGCGGCCGCCGCCAGGCACGCGGCGAGGGTGAAGCGGGTCGCGGCCCGCCCGTAGCGGCCCCGCACGCGTCCCTGGCGTACCGTCAGAGGTGCTTCCTGGCGTTCGGTGGTGATGCGCCGCAGCACCTCGGCCTTCATGCGGTCCGGCGGCGTCTCGGTCATGGCGCGGCCCAACCTGGCCGCCGTGGAGGTGAGTTCGGCGACCTCCTGGGCGCAGGAGGGGCAGTCGGCGAGGTGGCGTTCGAAGGCGAGGCGTTCGTCGTCGGGGAGTGCGTGGAGCGCGTACGCGCCCGTCAGCGTGTGCAGTTCGGCGGTGCTCATGCGCCCACCCCCAGGCAGTCGCGCAGCCGGATCAGTCCGTCGCGCATGCGGGTCTTCACCGTTCCCAGGGGTACGGAGAGGAGTTCGGCCACCTCACGGTAGGCGAGGCCCCGGTAGTAGGCGAGGGTCACCGACTCGCGTTGCAGTTCGGTGAGGGTGCGCAGACAGCGGCGGACCTGCTCGCGCTCCAGGCGGGCCTCGACCTGCTCGGTCACCTCGTCGTAGGCGGGCGTGCGCTCCAGGAGGGCGGCCCGCCGCTCGCGGTCGGCGGCGGCCTGCGCGGAGCGCACCCGGTCGACGGCGCGGCGGTGCGCCAGGGTGAGCACCCAGGTCATGCCGCTGCCCCGGGAGGGCTGGAAGCGGGCGGCGGTGCGCCACACCTCGACCAGCACCTCCTGGGCGACCTCCTCGGACTGGGCCGGATCGCGCAGAACGCTGCGGACCAGGCCCAGGATCGGGCCGCTGACCAGGTCGTACACCCGGCCGAATGCCTCCTGGTCGCCCCGGGCCACCCGGACGATGAGGTCCTGGAGGCCATCGGGTCCGGGAGCGGGTGCCCCTGGGACGTGGACGGCTTCTTTCACGCGGGTTTCCTTCGCTGGCGGTGGGGCGGGCGATCGACTCCCCTACGGTCCCACCGGATATTCGGAGACGTCGGACCCCGGGATTGGTGTCGCTTTCGCGGTGCGTGCCGTGCGTGCGGTGTGCACCGCGCGGACGGCGAGGAAGACGAGCATCCCGATCGGCGACAGCAGGATCGTGAACAGCAGCAACGGGCCCATCAGCAGGGGGTGCAGGCTCATCCGCCGTGCTTCGAGGAACATCCACTGGCCGATCAGGAGGTCCCAGGCGATCACCTGTGCCCAGATCGCCCCGGCGCCGTTCGCCAGGGCCGTCAGCCCGCGGAATCCGTCCAGGCTGGGGCTGCTGACCGTCGCCCACAGCTCGGGGAGGACCGGGATCGCCAGTGCCAGGTACACGACCAGGATCGGCAGCACCGTCAGGGGTGAGCGCGCGATCCGTACGGTCCGGTGCCAGCGCGGCGCGAGGATCATCAGGAGCCAGAAGGGGGCGGCCAGGAAGAAGCTCAGGTCGAAGAGGAAGGCGGTCATGCCGCGAGCTCCTTGTCGTGATCGTGGCGGCCGGGGCGCGGGTGGTGCGCGGGGCGGGTGCGCAACGAGAGCAGGACTCCGGCGAGCGTGGCCGCAGCGAGCGCGCCCGCCGCGATCAGGGTGGTCGCGTCCGGCGCGACCAGGGCCTGCCCGCGCAGTGCCTGCCAGGTCACCAGGGCGAGCAGTGCCGCGTACGAGGCGCTGGCGACGACGGTGAGCCGCAGCCGGACCACGGGGTCGGCGAGGCGGGCGATGCGCGGGGCCAGGGCGATCAGCAACAGGGTGAACAGGGGCAGGAGCTGGAGGGAGTGCATGCCGACGAAGTGCGGTATGCGCAGGTCGCCGCCGGTGGTCGCCCAGCCGGTCACGGCCATGGACGGGCCGCCGTCGGCGACGCCCACCCCGTGCGCCCCGGCCGTGTCGGTGATCCCGGCCGCGCGCTGGGCGGCGGTGGGCTGCGTCATCAGGAAGCCGAGCCCGGTCCCGGCGAGGGCGAGCACCGCACCGGCCTTCACGGCCAGGGAGGTCGCCCGGTCGAGGATCCTGGCCCGCAGCAGGAGCACGGCGATGACGAGGCTGCCCAGCCACAGCACGACCACGGTCAGGCCCATCGCGGCGAACACGGCGGAGTCGAAGCCCGTTTCGAGGTTGAAGTGGCTGCGCTTGCCCCGGGCGGCCTGGCCCACTATCAGGACCATCTCCAGGGTGCTCGCCACAGCGACGACGATCCCGGCCCACCTGCCGACCCGGACCGCCCGCCCCTTCTCGGGTAACAGCGACAGCATCCAGGCGAGCGACAGCCCGTACGCGGCGAACGACACCGAGAACTTGAACGGCTTGAACCACACCGGGGAGTTCACCACCGTGCGGTCGTCGACCACCAGCCCTATGCCGGTCACTACGGTGGAGGCGATCATCAGGGCGGAGAAGACCACCAGAGGACGGTGCCAGGTACGCCAGGCAGGCATGGGAGACCCCCTACGGAGAATGGATAGTGGCACTTGCCGCTATCGGATAGCTAAACTATCCATCCGGGAAAGGGAGTTGGCAAGGCCCTTCCTTGAAGCGAGAGGTGAACAGGCAGTGCGCATAGGCGAGTTGAGCCGCAGGACCGGCGTCCCGGTCCCCACGATCAAGTACTACGTCCGTGAAGGGCTGCTCCCCGCCGGGGAGTTGACCAGCCCGAATCAGGCGACGTACGGGGACGGGCACGAGCGGCGGCTGCGCCTGATCCGCTCACTGCTGGGCGTGGGAGGTCTTTCGCTGTCGCGGATCGGCGAGATCCTCGCGGTGGTGGACGACACGTCGCAGCCGGTGTTCAAGCTGATGGGGGAGGTGGCCGGGGCGGTCGCGGCGCCGAGCCTGGTCGGCAGCGGGGAACCGTCGGAGGCCGCCCGTGCCTCGGTGGCCGGACTGGCCGGGCGCAGGGGCTGGCACGTCCCGCCGGGACACCCCGACGGCGAGGCCCTGGCCCGCACGCTCACGGAGGCGGAGCGGCTCGGCCACGAGGACTTCGCGGTGGCGCTCGACGCGTACGCGGAGGCGGCGGAGAAGGCGGCGGGAGCCGACCTGGCCTATGTGCGGGGGCTGGGGGCGCGGGACGACGTGCTGGAGGGGGTGGTGATCGGGATGGTGCTGGGAGACGCGATGTTCGGCTCGCTGCGGAGGATCGCGCAGGCGGAGGAGACGGGGCGGATCTACGGCCGGGGCGCGGACGGGTCGAGCCTCTCCGCCGAGTGACGGGGTGGGGGGCGGAGGGGGACGCAGCGGGGGCGGGGCCCCGTAGGACCCCGCCCCCCGTCACCGTCGGCGTCCCGCCGTGCGGACTAGGCGGTCGCCGCGGGCTCCTGCTCGCGTTCGACCTGCTCGTTCCACTCGCGCTTGACCGCGCGCCACGCGTCGTCGTCCTGGCCCAGGCGCCAGTAGCCGGAGATGGAGAGGCGCTCGCGCGGGATCTCGCGCTCCACCCGCAGCAGCCGCCGCAGCTCCTTCACGAAGCCCGCCTCGCCGTGCACGAAAGCCTGGACGTCCCCGGCGGGGAAGGCCAGGTTCCGTACGGCTTCGACCAGTTGCTCGCCGACCGGGGCCGCGCCCCGGTGCAGCCACGTCACCGCGACGCCCGCCGGAGCCTCGATCTTCTGCTCCTCGGCCGCGTCCGGGACCTCCACGAAGGCGTGCACGACCGCGCCCTCCGGCATCCGCTCCAGCGCGGCGGCGATCGCGGGCAGGGCGCTCTCGTCACCGACCAGCAGGTGCCAGTCGGCGGTGGGGTCCGGGGCGTACCCGCCGCCGGGTCCCAGGAAGCGGACCGTCTCGCCGACCTGGGCGCGGGCCGCCCACGGTCCTGCCAGGCCCTCGTCGCCGTGCACCACGAAGTCGATGGCCAGCTCGCGCGCCTCGGCGTCCCAGCTGCGGATCGTGTAGGTCCGGTTCGTCGGCCACTGCTCCGCGGGGAACTCCTCCCGGATGCGGGCCATGTCGAAGGGCTCCGGGTAGGTCACGCCGGGCGCCGGGAAGAGCACCTTGACGTAGTGGTCGGTGAACTCGTCGGCGGCGAGGCCCGCGAGGGCCTCGCCGCCCAGGACGACGCGCACCATGTGCGGGGTGATCCGCTCGGTGCGCACCACCTTGGCCTCGTGGGCCCGCGGTGCTTTGCGGGCCGGTCGCTCTGCCACAGTGCTCTCCCCAAAACGCTCAATGACTCTACTTAGGTATACCTAAGCTAACAGCTCAGTCCTGGAGCACCGAGAGCAGCCGCTGCAAAGATCCGCCCAAGCCCCACCGCTCCGCAAGAGCGTGGAGCGCCGCCGGATCGCGCGGCGCGCGCGGCAGCGACGCGTCGAAGTCCGGCACCGGGACGTCGTCCGCGACCCGTACGACCTTCGGTGCGACCGCGACGTACGGCCGGGCCTCGTCCAGCTTCTTGCGCTGCGAGGGGGTCAGCTTGGCGGCGGGGTCGTCGACGGCGGCCATGATCCCGGCCAGGTCCCCGTACGCTTCGAGCAGCTTGGCGGCGGTCTTCTCGCCGATGCCGGGAACGCCCGGCAGGCCGTCGCTGGGGTCGCCGCGCAGCAGCGCCAGGTCAACGTACCCCGGGCCGTCCACGCCGTACCGCTCGCGCAGCCACGCCTCGTCGGTGATCTGGAGCGTGCCGACGCCCTTGATCGGGTAGAGGATGCGGCGCTCGCGGGCGTCGTCGACGAGCTGGAAGAGGTCGCGGTCGCCCGTGACGACGTCGACCGGGCCCGTGGCGCGGGCCGTCAGGGTGCCGATCACGTCGTCCGCCTCGTACCCGTCGGCCCCGATCCGGGCGATGCCCAGCGCGGCGAGGACCTCCGCGATCACCGGGACCTGCGGGGAGAGCGTGTCCGGGGTCTCCTCGGCGTCGGGGGCGCCCTCGATCTCCTCGGCGACGCGGTGCGCCTTGTAGGACGGGATGAGATCGACCCGCCACTGGGGCCGCCAGTCGTTGTCCCAGCAGGCCACCAGGTCGTCGGGGCGGTGGTCCTGGACCAGCCGGGCGATGAAGTCGAGCAGGCCGCGCACCGCGTTGATAGGGGTGCCGTCGGGCGCGCGGACCGAGTCCGGGACCCCGAAGTAGGCCCGGTAGTAGAGGGAGGCGGTGTCCAGGAGCATCAGGCGTCGGGTCGTCACGTTCCCGATGATGCCGTACGCCACTGACACCGGCCCGGGAAGCCGCGACGACCGGGCCGCCAGCAGGCAGGAGGCGGGCCGGGAGCCGGGCCGCGAGCAGGCGGGGCGTGGGCCGAGAGCAGGCCGGGCGTGGGCCGAGAGCAGGGCCCGGCGCGCCCCTCGCGCGACCCAAGCACGTCCCGTGCCCGGTTGAACAGAGGACAAAACAGGGCCAAACGTCACCCTTGGAGTGAACTGG
Source organism: Streptomyces sp. NBC_00237 (assembly GCF_026342435.1). Taxonomy (NCBI): domain Bacteria; kingdom Bacillati; phylum Actinomycetota; class Actinomycetes; order Kitasatosporales; family Streptomycetaceae; genus Streptomyces; species Streptomyces sp. NBC_00237. Next base: position 2,881,614 of record NZ_JAPEMT010000001.1, read on the forward strand.
ATCACCTTCCGTTTGGCGCGTGTCACCTCGGGCAGCAGCGCCTTCGGAGCGGACCTCGTCCGGAGTTCAACTTCTTGATGCGAAGTGCATCTGGTGGAGTGCGGCTTCCGGGCGGGCGAAGCGGGCCGAATCCGCGCCGCTCCACGACCCGCCCACGGGGGTGGCGGGTCGTCATCGGTTCAACGCGTGAGGTGTATGTGTCCAGGCTTCAGGCCGAAAACCTGTACAAGGTGTTCGGCAGACGACCCAGCGAGGCGGTCCGGAAACTCGAAGGCGGTGCGGACCGCGAGGAGCTGCGCGCCGACGGGACGACCGCCGCGGTGATCGACGCCTCGTTCAGCGTCGAGCCCGGCCAGATCTTCGTCGTGATGGGCCTCTCCGGATCCGGCAAGTCCACGTTGCTGCGCATGCTCAACGGACTGCTGGAGCCGACCTCGGGCCGCGTCCTGTTCGACGGCCAGGACGTCACCGCCCTGTCCCCGAAGGAGCTGCGCGACGTACGGGCCAGGAAGATATCCATGGTCTTCCAGCACTTCGCCCTGTTCCCGCACCGCAGTGTGCTGGAGAACGCCGCCTACGGCCTCGAAGTGCAGGGCGTCGCGCGCGAGGAGCGCGAGAAGCGCGCGCACGAGGCACTGGAGATGGCCGGTCTGAAGGGCTGGGAGAAGTCCTGGCCCGACGAGCTGTCCGGCGGCATGCAGCAGCGCGTGGGCCTGGCCCGGGCACTGGCCACCGACGCCGACGTGCTCCTCATGGACGAGTCCTTCTCGGCGCTCGACCCGCTGATCCGCCGCGACATGCAGGACCAGCTGCTCGAACTCCAGAAGACCCTGAAGAAGACCATCGTCTTCATCACCCACGACCTCAACGAGGCCATGCGCCTGGGCGACAGCATCGCCGTGATGCGGGACGGCCGTATCGTCCAGCTCGGCACTGCCGAGGACATCCTCGTCACGCCCGCCAACGACTACGTCGCCTCCTTCACCCAGGACGTCGACCGCTCCCGCGTGCTGACGGCCGGGGCCATCATGGCCGAGCCGCACACCGCGATCGGGACCAAGGACGACACGGGCAGGGAACTGCGCACCCCGCAGGACGTCATCGCCGCGGCACCCGCCACGGTCGGCGCGGACACCCCGATCATCGAGCTGTTCACGCCGTGCTCGACGAGCGGCGCCGCCGTCGCCGTGACCGACGCGAAGGGCTCCCTGATCGGCGTCGTGCCGCGTGCCCGGCTGCTCGCCGTGCTCGGCGAGCCGATGCAGCCGGCCCAGGGCCTGCCCGTGCGGGACGAGGACGCGCAGCAGCCGGAAGGCCGCACGCCGGACGTGAAGAAGGTGTCCGCCGGTGCCTAGGCTCCCCCTCGGGCAGTGGGTCGACTCCGCGGTCGACTGGCTGACCCAGAACCTCGCGTGGCTCTTCGACTTCGTCTCCACCGTCGTCGGCGGGATGCAGGAGGGCATCTACGCCGTGCTCGGCGCGCCGAACGCGCTGCTGATGGCGGGCATCCTCGCCGTCATCGCGTTCTGGCTGCGCGGGCTGACCGCCGGTGTGCTGTCCTTCGTCGGCTTCGCGGTGATCGACTCCATCGAGCTGTGGGACGACGCCATGTCGACCCTCTCGCTGGTCCTCGTCGCGACCATCATCACGATGGTCATCGCGATCCCGCTGGGCATCTGGGCCGCGCGCTCGGACCGCGTCAGCGCGCTGACCCGGCCGGTCATGGACTTCATGCAGACCATGCCCGCCATGGTCTACCTGATCCCCGGCATCCTCTTCTTCGGCGTCGGCGCCGTCCCCGGCATCATCGCCACGATCATCTTCTCGCTGCCCCCGGGCGTGCGCATGACCGAGCTGGGCATCCGGCAGGTCGACGCCGAACTGGTCGAGGCGGCCGAGGCGTTCGGCACCAGGCCCAAGGACATCCTCAAGCGCATCCAGCTGCCGCTGGCCCTGCCGACGATCATGGCGGGCGTCAACCAGAAGATCATGCTGTGCCTCTCGATGGTCGTCATCGCGGGCATGGTCGGCGCGGGCGGTCTCGGTGGCGCGGTCTACCGCGCGATCGGCAACGTCGACATCGGCCTCGGCTTCGAGGCGGGCATCTCCATCGTCATCCTGGCGATGTACCTGGACCGCATCACCAGCGCCTTCGGCACCGCCGTCTCCCCGCTGGGCCGCCGCTCCCTCGCCAAGGCCCGCGCCATGGCGAGCGGCGGCACCAAGATCTGGGCGTACCGTCCGCAGCCCGTCGTGGCGATGGCCGGGATCGTCGTCCTGGCGCTCGTCGCGGGCAGCATGAGCGTCTTCGGCGGCAAGAGCGCCGACACCGCATCCGACCCCGCGCAGATCGGCAAGGGCAAGAAGATCTCCATGGGATACATCCCGTGGGACGAGGGCATCGCCTCCACCTTCCTCTGGAAGGAGATCCTGGAGCAGCGCGGCTTCACCGTCGACGCCAAGCAGTACGAGGCAGGCGCCCTCTACACCGGTCAGTCGACCGGCCAGATCGACCTGAACACCGACGCCTGGCTGCCCACCACGCACGCGCAGTACTGGGCGAAGTACCAGGACAAGCTGGAGGACATGGGCGCCTGGTACGGCCCGACCTCCCTGGAGCTGTCCGTCCCCGCGTACATGACGGACATCAACACGATGGACGACCTCAAGGGGAAGGCCGACACCTTCGGCGGCAAGATCATCGGCATCGAGCCCAGCGCCGGTGAGATGGGCCTGCTCAAGGACAAGGTCCTCGCCGCGTACGGGATCGACAAGGAGTACAAGCTCGTCGAGGGCTCCACGCCCGGCATGCTGGCCGAGCTGAAGCGCGCGTACGCCAAGAAGGAGCCGATCGTGGTTCCGCTCTGGTCGCCGCACTGGGCGTACAACGAGTACAAGCTCAAGAAGCTCAAGGACCCCAAGGGCGCCTGGGGCGAGGGCGACGGCGTGCACACGCTGGCCCGCAAGGGGTTCTCGAAGGACAACCCCGAGGTCGGCAAGTGGATCAAGGACTTCAAGCTGGACGAGAAGCAGCTCACCAGCCTTGAGGCGCAGATCGTGAAGTCCGGCAAGGGCAAGGAGCAGGAGGCCGTCCGCACCTGGCTGGGCACCCAGCCGGGCCTGGTCGACAAGCTCGCCCCGGTCGCCAAGACCGCGAAGGACGCCGACGGCAAGGACGAGCGGGACCGTGCGGTCGAGATGGGCTGGTTCCCCTGGGAGGAGGACATCGCCGCCACCTACCTGTGGAAGAACGTCCTGGAGGAGCGCGGCTACCAGGTCAACCTCAAGCAGTTCGAGGTCGGCCCGATGTACGCGGGCCTCGCCGCAGGTGACATCGACGTCCAGCTCGACGGCTGGCTGCCGTACACGCAGAAGAACTACTGGGACAAGTACAAGGACAAGCTGACCGACGTCGGCTCCTGGTACGGGCCCACCTCCGTCGAGATCGCCGTGCCGTCCTACGTCAAGGACGTGAAGTCCCTGGAGGACCTCAAGGGCAAGGGCGAGCAGTTCAAGGGCAAGATCATCGGCATCGAGCCCGGCGCGGCCGCCATGAAGAACGTCCAGGACAACGTCCTTCCCGGCTACGGCCTGGACGAGGAGTACAAGCTCGTCGAGGGCTCGACGCCCGCGATGCTGGCCGAGCTGAAGCGCGCGTACGCCAAGAAGGAGCCGGTCGCCGTTCTGCTGTGGACGCCGCACTGGGCGTACAACGCGTACGAGATGAACAAGCTCACCGACTCCAAGAAGCTCTTCGGTGAGGGCGACCGCCTGCACATCATCGGCAACAAGGACTTCGGCGAGAACTACCCGCAGCTGACCCGTTGGTTCAAGGACTTCAAGCTGGACGAGAAGCAGCTCGCCAGCCTGGAGAACGAGATCCAGAAGCGCGGCACGGGTCACGAGCCGGAGGCCGTGAAGGTCTGGATGGAGCAGAACCCGGGCATCGCGGAGAAGATGGCCCCGGCGGCCTGACGCTCCACGTTCCCCGATCGTCCCGATCGCACTGCCGGGCCCCGTCGTTCCTTTCGAACGGCGGGGCCCTTCGGTGTGTCCGGAGTGGCCTTCTCCCGTCGGCGCGGGGCGCCTTTGCGGCCGAGTGGTGGTGCTGCCTGGCCGGTTCCGTAACTCAGGTGTGACATGTGTACGAAACCATGGGGTGAAGCTGCGTAGTCTGCTGTGCGTCGGTGGAAAGAACGAGATGGGGAAGGGAGACGAGCCGTGTCGATGCCCGAGGGCCACAAGAGCGACAAGAAGGACGACAAGGAAGTCCTCCGGGTCGGCACCGCCGTCCGGAGGCGGCGCCGCGCCCTGGAGCTGACCCTCGCGGTGGTGGCCGAGCGCAGCGGCCTCTCGGTGCCCTTCCTCAGCCAGATAGAGAACGAGCGGGCCCGCCCCAGCATGCGTTCCCTCCAGCGGGTCGCGGAGGCCCTGGAGACCACCACCGACCAGCTGCTCGCCGCCGCCGACTCGGCGCTCTCCGTCGGCCTGGTCCGCGCCGAAGACGATCCCGGGCTCGAACTCGGCGTGGGCGTACGGTCGTTGGTGCGCGGACACCACCAGCTGCACGCGCTGGAGTTCACCGGCATGCAGGACGCCGGACGCGAGTACCAGCACCGCAACGACGAGCTGATGTACGTCGCCGACGGCGCGGTCGAGGTCGAGGCCGAGGGGCGCGCCTACCGGCTCTCGCGCGGTGACGCGCTGCACCTGTCGGGCGGGGTGCGGCACCGGTGGCGGGCCACCGAGCCGGACACCAGGATCCTGGTGGTGGCGGTCGCCGAGCACATCGACGCGGCCGACGAATCGCGGCGGTGACGTGGCGGTCAGGGTGGTCTCGCTCGTCCCCTCGCTGACCGAGGCCGTCGCGGTCACCGTCCCCGGCGCGCTCGTCGGCGCGACCGACTGGTGCACCCGTCCGGCCGACCTCGGCCCCGGCGTCGTCCGGGTCCGGGGCACCAAGAACCCCGACGTGCCCGCGATCCTCGCGCTGCGCCCCGATCTCGTCGTCGCCAACGAGGAGGAGAACCGCGAGCCCGACCTCGCCGCCCTGCGCGCCGGGGGCCTCGACGTCCTGGTGACGGAGGTACGGACGCTGGAGCACGCCTTCGCGGAGCTGGAGCGGGTACTGCGCGCGTGCGGCGCGAACGGCAGCCCGCAGTGGCTGGAGGCGGCCCGTGCCGCGTGGGACGGCCTGCCCGCCCCCGTCGAGGTGCGGCGGGCCGTGGTGCCGATCTGGCGCAGGCCCTGGATGGTGCTCGGAAGGGACACCTTCGCCGGGGACCTCCTGCGGCGGCTCGGCGTGGAGAACGCGTACGCCGGGCACGAGGAGCGGTATCCGAGGGTGCCGGTCGGTGAACTGCTGTCCTGCGGGGCCGAGTTGGCGGTCCTGCCCGACGAGCCCTACCGCTTCACCGCCGACGACGGGCCCGAGGCGTTCCCCGGCATGCCCTCCGCGCTCGTCGACGGCCGGATGCTCACCTGGTACGGGCCTTCGCTCGCCGAGGCCCCTACCGTGCTGGGCGAGGCGCTGCGAGCAGCACGCCGCTGAGCAGGCCCCGTACGGTACGGAACGCGGTCACGGCCCAGGCCGAGGCGAGCAGCACGAACAGCGCCGCCGCCAGCCACCCCAGCGCGTCGAGCCCGGTGTGCCGGGCCAGGCCCGCCGCACCCGTGACGCACGTACCGACGGGGAAGGTGAAGCCCCACCAGGTCATCGCGAAGGGCATCCCCGCACGGGCGGCCCGCACCACCAGGGCCGCCGAGAGGGCCAGCCACAGCAGGGCGAAGCCCAGTACCGGCACCCCGTAGACGACGGCGAACGCCTGGAAGCCGTGGGCGTACGCGGGGCCGATCGCGCCGGGGGCGACGTCCGCGAGCTGGTTGACGGCGGTGGTCGACTGGCCGAGGGGGCCCAGCACCAGGAAGAGGGTGGGAGTGAGGGCGAGGGGCAGCGGGCCGTGCAGGAGCAGCCTGGCGAAGATCATCGGCAGCAGGAGCAGCGTGGCGAGCAGGCTGAGACCGAACAGGGCGTAGCAGCTCAGCAGCATCGCCGTGCGGGCCTGGCCCTCGGGCAGGTGCGGGATCAGCTGGGGGCCCAGGGCCGCCGACACCATGGGCGCGACCACCGGCAGCAGCCACACGGGCGACGCGCTGCCGGGGCCCTCTATCCGGTGTCGTACGACCATCAGGTACGGGACCGCCAGTGCGGCCAGCAGCGCGAGGACCGTGCCCGCGGTCCAGAGGACGGAGGCGACGGCCAGCGCGGCGCTCTCCCCGACGACGTCTCGCCCGACGGCCATGGTCGCACCGCCGACGGCCAGCACGCCCATCGCGAAGCAGCCGTAGAAGGGGGCGACGGAGGGGTCGAGGAGGTGCGCGCGGGCCTGGTCGGAGTGGTTGCGCCAGTGGACGCTGCGGGCCGTCAGGAGGGCGAGCAGCAGTACGGCGGACAGTGCCCAGGCGGCGGCGAGGAGCGCGCGCGGCGGGGTGAAGGGGGCCGGGAGGGAGCTTCCGGCGGTCGCCAGGATCGCGGTGCCCATGACGGCGGCGTACCAGTTGGGGCCGAGGTGGCGGGTCTTCGCGGTGCTGGCGCGGGGGGTGGTGAGCAGTGCGGTGGTGGCCATGTCTCCAGCCTGCTCCGGGCGGGTTCGACCTGGTAGGGACGGACTTTCGATGGGGGCATAAGCTGGACTTATGAGCCAGGAGCCGCAGGTGCCGCTGTCCCACCGGGTCCCCGATCTTGGGGCGCTGGAACTGCTGCTCGCCGTGGCCCGGCTGGGGAGCCTGGGGCGGGCCGCCAGGGAACTGGGCATCACACAGCCCGCCGCGAGCGGCCGGGTCCGGTCGATGGAGCGGCAGCTCGGGGTGACGTTGGTCGAGCGTTCGCCGCGCGGGTCGCGGCTGACCGCCGCCGGTGCGCTGGTCACGGACTGGGCAGGGCGGATCGTGGAGGCGGCGGAGGCGTTCGACGCGGGGGCGCGGGCGCTGCGCGGACGGCGGGACTCGCGGCTGCGGGTGGCGGCGAGCATGACGATCGCGGAGTACCTGCTGCCCGGGTGGCTCGTCGCCCTCCAGGCGGAGCGGCCCGGGACGGCGGTGTCGCTGCTCGCCGGGAACTCGGCGACCGTGGCACGGCAGTTGCTGGAGGGGGCGGCGGACCTGGGGTTCGTGGAGGGGCTCGCGGTGCCGGAGGGGCTGGACGGCGTCGTCGTCGCGCGGGACCGGCTGATCGTCGTCGTCGCGCCGGGGCACGCGTGGGCGCGGCGCGGGCGGGTCGTGACGGCGGGCGAGCTGGCGGCGACGCCTCTGATCCTGCGGGAGGAGGGGTCCGGGACGCGGCAGGTGCTCGATGCCGCGCTGGCCGCCTACGGGGGCCTGGCGACCCCGCTCCTGGAGCTGTCGTCGACCACGGCGGTGAAGGCGGCGGCGGTGAGCGGGGCGGGGGCGAGCGTGCTCAGTGAGCTGGCGGTGGGGGAGGAGATGGGGGCGCGGCGGCTGGTCCGGGTCGAGGTGGCGGGCGTCCCCCTCTCGCGTGACCTCCGCGCGGTGTGGCCGACGGGGCCTGCCCCGGCGGGACCGGGACGCGATCTGCTGGCGCTGACGAGGCGGGGGTAGGGGGGGCTGGGCGGACCCGCCGCTCCGAAGAAGCGGGGGGGGGGGCGTCGTTCAGGTGATGTCGTCCCGTGGATGTTGTTCGGCGGGTGTTGTTTGGTGGGCTCACTTGCGGTTACCCGATGGCCATGACTGCACAGAATGCGAACGCCAAGTCCACTGCCGCCGCGGCGAAGAAGACCGCGGCGAGCGCCACCGACCAGGCCAAGGAGGCGACCGCCACGACGAAGGCCACCGGCACGGCGAAGGACGCCGCGACGAAGGCGAGCGGCGCGGCCCAGACCGCGACCACCGCCGGGCTCAAGGGAGTCCAGGCCGGTAAGCAGGCCCTGGAGTCCGCTTCCGGCAAGGTCGTCTCGACGGCGACCACCGCGTGGACCGCCCTCCAGCACCGCAAGGCGATCGTCGCCGGAGCGGGTGCGGGAGTGGTCGCCATCGGCGCGGTCTCCTTCGCGATGGGCCGCAAGGTGGAACAGCACAGCCAGGGCCCCCTGACGAAGCTCCTCGCAGGCACCAGGCTCTGAGCGGGGCGCTCCGCGCGGGGAGACGGGGGGCGGGGGGCGTGGCGTTCGCCCCGGCCCTGGTTGCCGTCGCTGCCTGGGGCTCCGCCCCCTGCCCCCTGCCCGGGCTCCGCCCGCGCGTCTTCAAGCGCCGGACGGGCTGGTTTTCCGTCTCCGCCCGCGCGCCTTCAAGCGCCGGACGGGCTGAAAAAGCCTCACCCACCCTCCGCAGCCGCAGCGATGTTCCGCACCATCCCCCCGAACACCACCCCGTGGAACGGAGCCACACTCCACCAGTACGCATGCCCCGCCAGCCCCCTCGGATGGAACACCGCCCGCTGGTGATAGACCGTCCGCCCCTCCCCGTCCCGCCGGACCCCCAGCTCCAGCCACGCCAGCCCCGGCACCCTCATCTCCGCCCGCAGCCGCAGCAGCTTCCCCGCCTCGATCTCCTCGACCCGCCAGAAGTCCAGCGAGTCCCCGACCCGCAGCCGCGCCCTGTCCCGCCGCCCGCGCCGCAGCCCCACCCCTCCCACGAGGCGGTCCATCCAGCCCCGTACCGCCCAGGCCAGCGGGAACGAGTACCAGCCGTTCTCGCCGCCGATGCCCTCCACCACCCGCCACAGCCGTTCGGGCGAGGCGTCCACGACCGCCTCCCGCACGTCCGTGTACAGGCTGCCGCCCGCCCAGTCGGGGTCCGTGGGCAACGGGTCGCTCGGCGCACCCGGCACCGAAGCGGACGACCACCGGGTGGTGACGTTCGCGTCCTGTACACGGCGCAGCGCCAGCTCCACCGCCCGCTCGAAGCCGAGCGGAGCGCCGGGCGGGGCGGGCACGTACGCGTCGATGTCGTGTTCCGCGCACACCACCTCGTGGCGCAGCGACTCCGAAAGGGGCCGGGCGAGCGAGGCGGGCACCGGAGTGATCAGCCCGACCCAGTGGCTGGACAGCCGGGGAGTGAGCACCGGAACCGGCAGGATCAGCCGCTGGGGGAGACCCGCCACACGGGCGTAGCGCTGCATCATGTCGCGGTAGGTGAGGATGTCGGGGCCGCCGACGTCGAAGGTGCGGCTGACGTCGGCGGGGAGGTCCGCGCAGCCGACGAGGAGCCGGAGCACGTCGCGTACGGCGACGGGCTGGATGCGGGTACGGACCCAGCTCGGCGTCACCATGAGCGGCAGCCGCTCCGTCAGGTACCGCAGCATCTCGAACGAGGCCGAACCCGAGCCGATGATGACCGCCGCGCGCAGTACGGCGGTCGGCACGCCGGAGTCCATCAGGATGCGGCCGACCTCCGCGCGCGAGCGGAGGTGGGGCGAGAGTTCGCGCTCCGGCACACCGGACGGGGTGAGGCCGCCGAGGTAGACGATCCGGCGGACCCCGGCACGGCGGGCCTCCTCGCCGAAGACACGGGCGGCGCGGCGGTCGGTCTCCTCGAAACGGGTACCGGTGCCGAGGGCGTGGACGAGGTAGTACGCCACCTCGACGCCCTCCATGGCCCGCCGGGTCGAAGCCGGGTCGGTGACATCGCCCTGCACGGTCCTGACCTGCCCGGACCAGGGGAAGTCGCGGAGCTTGGCGGGGGTGCGGGCCAGGCAGTGGACGGAGTGACCGGCGTCGAGGAGCTCGGGCACGAGGCGGCCCCCGATGTAACCGCTCGCTCCGGTGACCAGGCATCGCATACAGGCATCTCCCTCACTCGTGCGGTACTCCCACTGTGGACGCAGTCTCCCCATTCAGCCCGCCGCACCACCTTCCTGCCGTCCGGTCCCGGCCGAAACCTCTTGCAGGTGACACCGTCCGCCCCCGACCATGAGCCATGGAAACCCCGTCGTCGCAGCTCAGCGCCCCACCCGCCAGGGGCGTACGCCTCGCATGGCACGCCCTGCCGGACGCCGTCCGGGCCCACGTCGAGGCCGACATCCTCGGTTCGCAGGTCGTCGGGGCGACCACCCAGCCCGGCGGATTCTCCCCGGGTGTCGCCGCCAGGCTGACGTGCGCCGACGGCACCCGTGCCTTCGTGAAGGCGGTCAGCGCCGACGCCAATCCGCACTCCCCGAAGCTCCACCGCCGCGAGGCCCGCAACACCGCCGCCCTCCCGCCCGGAGTCCCCGCCCCCCGCCTCCTCGGCACGTACGACGACGGGCACTGGGTCGTCCTCGTACTGGAGGACGTCGACGGCGTCCAGCCCCGCGTCCCCTGGCGGCGCGACGAACTCGACCGGGTCCTGGCAGCGCTCGCCGACCTGAGCGCCGCTCTCACGCCCGCCCCGTACGACGCCCCCCGCACGGAGGACGCCGACGCGAAGACGTTCCGGGGGTGGCAGCAGCGCCTGGAGTCCGGGGAGACGGAAGGGCTCGACCCGTGGGTGGCCGCCAACCTCACCCGCCTCGTGGAACTGGCCGCGCCCTGGGCCGAGTTCGCCCACGGCGACACCCTCTGTCACGGCGACCTCCGGGCCGACAACATCCTCCTCACCGCCGACGGCGGGGCCGTCTTCGTCGACTGGCCGCACGCGGTGCGTGCCGTCGCCTGGTTCGAGCTGCTGGTGATGCTGCCGAGCGTGGCGGCGCAGGGCGGGGGCGACCCCGAGGAACTGTTCGCCGCCCACCCCTCCGCGGCGGACGCCGATCCGGCGGGCGTCACCTGCGTACTCGCGGCGCTCGCGGGCTACTTCGTCCATCACTCCCTGCTGCCCGCCCCGCCGGGCCTGCCCACCGTCCGTCCCTTCCAGGCCGCCCAGGGAGCAGCCGCCGTCGCATGGCTGCGGCGCAGGCTGGGGGAGGGGGAGTGAGGAGCGCGCGGGGATCGGGTGACCGTGCGGTGGGTCCTCGGTGAGATACGGACAGTGACGGGGGGCGGGGTCGGAGGGCATCCGTCCGCTTCGTTGGGTGCGCGATGCCCGAGGTCGTGTCATGTCCAGGGCATCTTCACCGTCACTTTGTCGAGGAGTTCGCGTGTCCCACCGGAAGAAGCTCGCGCTGCGTGCCGCCGTCCCCGTCGCCGTCCTGGCGCTCACCCTCACCGGCTGCGGAAAGGACACGGCGGACGGCGGCGCCAGGACCGGCGCGGGCCCCGCCCAGCAGGACGGCGGCAAGGGCGCGGGCGAGGCCGTGCCCGAGGAGCCCGAGAAGAAGAAGGCGCTGGCCGAGGGCGAGGCCGTCACGAGCCCCTTCCAGGAGAAGGAGGCCGGGCAGGTCACCTACGAGATCGCCGCCCAGAAGGTCGACGTCGGCACCGAGGCCGACGCGAAGAAGCTGGTCAGTGACCCGGCGAAGGCGAAGGGCCTGGTGCCGGTCGTCGCGCACGTGAAGTACACCCACAAGACCGGCAAGACCGTCACGGACTACCCGGACGTCGGCGACAACGTGGAGATCCACGCCGACGGCCGTCGCGGCGCCCTGCTGATCGGGGCCTCGGACGACGCTCCGGGCTGCGAGTCCGACAGCGACATCGAGAACTGGAAGCCGGGCCAGAGCCACGTCATCTGCGAGACGTACATGGTTCCCGTGGGGGCCAAGGAGATCGAGGTGCGCTGGGCGGCGGACGAGGACTCCGGCGAGCCCTTCGTCTGGCGGTTCAAGACCGCCTAGCCCGCGGGCGCGGGGGCACGGGGAGTTCTCGGTTTGGCCTTCCCGAGCCCCCTCGGGCATCGGGGCCTTCGCCCAACCTCCCTGGGCCCCGCCCTCCGCTTCCCCAGCCCCTTGAGCGGCGGGGCCTTCGTCTAGCCCCCTTGGGCCCCGCCTTCCCTCGCCCCCTTGGGCGCCGCTCCCCTCGCCCCCCTTGGGCTCCGCTTCCGCCTCGCCTCCTTGCGCTGCGGGGCCCGCCCCCTCCGCTTTTGCCTAGCCTCCTTTGGCTCCGCCCTGCCTCGCCCCCTTTGGGCTCCGCCCTCCGCTTCCGCCGAGCCTCCTTGGGCGGCGGGGCCGCCCCCCGGGGGGCGGAACGGGCGGGCGAGGGGGCGGCCCCTCTCGCTCCGGGCCCGCCCCGGTGCCGCCCGTTGTTACCTCCGCCTATGGGTGCGCCGCGCCCGGGTGCGCCTGCGGCGGGCTGCCCCTCCCCGCCCCTTCACCTAAAGCGCTTGCCGCGCGGCTGTCTCGGGTATGTGCGGGTGCGTGGGGGCTGGGCGCGCAGTTCCCCGCGCCCCTGACGGGGCGCACCCCGCGCGGCGGAGCCGCACAGTGAGACAGCCCCGCGCCCCTGACGGGGCGCCCTAGCTCCCCGCGACCGCCCCCTGAAGGGCCTCGCGTACGCCCCGTACCCCCGCCGTACTCCCGTCGTGTCCCGCCGCCTCCACCAAGGCCCGCATCACCCGGAGGTCCCGGCCCATCTCCGGATGCCACTGGACCCCCAACACCCACGCCGGGCCAGGGAGTTCAATGGCCTCCACGGTGCCGTCCGCCGTGTGCGCCGACGCCCGCAGGCCCTCGCCGAGCCGGTCCACGGCCTGGTGGTGGTAGGCGGGGACCGTGTCCTCCTCGGGCACGATGCCCGCGTACCGGGTGCCGGGGACAGGTTTCACCGGGTGCTCGCCGAAGACGCCCGGGGTGTCCCCGTGCCCGTCCACGTGCTGGACGAGCGTGCCGCCGAGCGCCACGTTCAGCAGCTGCATGCCCCGGCAGATTCCGAGGAGTGGCGTGCCGGACTCCAACGCCGCCCCGATCAGGGCGAGTTCCCACGCGTCCCGCTCCCGCGCGGGCGGCCCGGTGCGGGGGTCGGGCTCGGCTCCGTACCGTACGGGCTCCACGTCCTGCCCGCCCGCGATCACCACGGCGTCCAGGCGGGCCACCAGCTCGGCCGCGTACGCCGGATCGTCGGGCGGCAGCAGGACGGCGGTGCCGCCCGACGCCTGCACCAGGCTCGGATACCCGGCCGGGACGAGGGTGGCGGGGAGGTCCCAGACCCGCCACTTCACGGACTGTTCCAGATACGAGCTGACACCGATGAGGGGCTTGCGGGGCACGGGCGGTTCCTCCAGAAGGACATCAGGGGGGCGGACGTCAGGGCTTGTGGGTGTGCGGGCGCTCGTCGCGTTCGAGTTCGGCCTCGGCCTCGGCCAGCGCCGCGAACTCCTCCTCCGGTGCGGACGCGACGAGACGGTGCCGAGAGTAGAGGGCGAAGTAGCCGAGTGCGACGACGTACACGACGAGCGCGATGATCGCCGCCGTGATGTCCACCAAGAACGTCGCCACCAGCGCGAACAGCGCCAGCACGAACGCCGTCGACGACGTCGCGATGCCGCCGGGCGTGCGATAGGGGCGCGGGAGTTCGGGCTCCCGGCGGCGCAGCACCATGTGCGAGAGGGCCATCAGGGCGTACGAGATCGTCGCGCCGAAGACGGCGATGTTCAGCATGCGCGCGCCGTCGCCCGTCGAAGCGGCGAGGGCGAAGCCGATCGCGCCGGGGATGAGGAGACCCAGGTAGGGGGCCTTGCGGCGGCTGGTGAGGGAGAGGAAGCGGGGCAGGTACCCGGCCCGGGAGAGCGCGAAGAGCTGACGGGAGCCCGCGTAGATGAGGGAGAAGAAGGAGGCGACGAGCCCGGCGAGGCCCGCGTAGTTGACGAAGCGGCTCAGGCCGGTCGGCTGCGCGTTGTCGCCCGCCCCCTGGAGCGCCACGACCAGGGGGTTCCCCGCGTCCTGGACGGCGGCCGAGCCGCGCGCCCCCGTCGCCGCGAGGAACGTCAGCATGGCGAGGAGGACCAGGATGCCCAGGGAGACGGCCAGTGCGCGGGGCATCGACCGCACCGGGTCCTTCGCCTCCTCCGCGGCCAGCGGCACCCCCTCCACGCCCAGGAAGAACCACATGCCGAACGGGAACGCCGACCAGATCCCGATCAGCCCGAACGGCAGCCAGGAGTTCGCGCCGAACGCGTCCTCGTCGACCGGGATGTCGTTGAGGCTGTCCGCGGTGAACTCGGCGAACGCGCCCACCGCGAAGATCAGCAGCGCGGCCACCGCGATGGCCGTGACGATCAGGCTGAAGCGCAGCGCCTCGCCGACGCCCCACAGGTGGATGCCGATGAAGATCACGAAGCAGGCGAGGTAGACCGGCCAGCCGGAGGTCAGCCCGAAGAGGTCGAGCGACTCGACGTAGTCGCCGATGAAGATGGAGATCGCGGCCGGGGCGAGGATGTACTCGATGAGGATCGCCGTGCCGGTGAGGAAGCCGCCCCAGGTGCCGAGCGCGCGGCGGGCGAAGCCGTAGCCGCCGCCCGCCGTGGGCAGGATCGCGGAGAGTTCGGCGAGCGCGAAGACCAGACAGGCGTACATCACGCCCATCAGGAGGGTGGCGACGGCGAGACCGCCGAAACCGCCCTTGGACAGGCCCACGTTCCAGCCGGAGAAGTCCCCGGAGACGACGTACGCGACGCCGAGGCCGGTGAGCAGCAGCCAGCCCGCGCTGCCCCGGCGCAGGGCGCGCCGCTTGAGGTAGTCGCTGTCCGGTCCGTCCGTGGCCATGGGCCGCTCCCGCCGTCGCCTGGCAATGGTGTGGCTCCACACCATTGCGGGCGGGGGCGCGGTTAGCAACCCCCCTGCCGTTACGGGGGAGTTACGGCGTCGGCTCAGGTCAGGAATCCCCGCAGCAGCGCCGCCGTGCCCGAGCAGTGCTCGCGCATCACCTCGCGCGCCGCCTCCGCGTCCCCGGTCAGTACGGCCTCCACCAGGGCGGTGTGCTGGGACTGGGAGTGCTCCAGGTTGCGCACCAACAGCGGGATGCAGTCGAGGAGTTCGTTCACCTCGGCCCGTACCGCCGCGTACTGTGCGGCCAGCCGGGGCGACCCCGACAGCTCGGCGAGCGTCAGGTGCAGCAGGGTGTCCCGCCTGCGGTAGTCCGCGAGCGGGGCGTCGTGCGTGGCGGCCAGGGCGTCCCGCAGCCGGGCCGCGTGGATGCCGTCCAGTCCGCGTACGGCACACAGGCCCGCCGCCCCCACCTCCAGGACCTCCCGGAAGCGCAGGGCGTCCTCGACATCCAACTCGCCCACCCTGCGGCGCAGTTCCGCCTCGCCGGGGCTCTCGGGGCGGCGGCGCACGAACGTGCCGCCGTACCGTCCGCGCCTGCTCTCCACCAGGCCCTGCTCCTGGAGGACCTTCAGCACTTCGCGCAGCGTGACCCGGCTTATCCGCAGGCGGTCCGCCAACTCCCGCTCGGCGGGCAGGCGTTCACCGGCCGGGACCAGGCCCAGGCGCAGGACCTGCAGGACCTGCTCCAGTGCCTCCTCGAAGCCGTTGCCCGCCCGTACGGGGCGGAGTACCGCCGTCAGCCTGTCCTGCTGGCCGCCCCCGTCCTGCCCGTCGTTCTCCTCGTTGTCCGACACGCGCCCGAACCCCCTTCCCAATCAATGGTCTTGGGCCATACCTTAGGGCTCCCGGTGGCTTCCGGCTGACCCAAGGAGGAACTTCCCGTGGCAGACCGCACACCCCCGCTCCCGCTCGAAGAGCTGCGTGCCCTGGTGGCGAGCGGAGAGATCGACACCGTCGTCCTGGCCTTCCCCGACATGCAGGGCCGGCTGACGGGAAAGCGGTTCGCCGCCCCCTTCTTCCTCGACGACGTCCTGGAGCACGGCGCGGAGGGCTGCAACTACCTCCTCGCCGTCGACGTCGACCTCAACACCGTCGACGGCTACGCCATGTCCTCCTGGGAGAGCGGCTACGGCGACTTCGGGATGCGCCCTGACCTGAGCACCCTGCGCCGGGTGCCCTGGAACGACGGCACCGCGATGCTCATGGCCGATCTGACCTGGCACGACGGGTCGCCCGTCGTCGCCGCGCCCCGGCAGATCCTGCGGCGGCAGATGGAGCGGCTGGCCGAGCTGGGGCTGACCGCCCACGCGGGCACCGAACTCGAGTTCATCGTCTTCAAGGACACGTACGAGCAGGCATGGGACGCCGGGTACCGGGACCTGACCCCGGTCAACCAGTACAACGTCGACTACTCGATCCTCGGCACCGGACGCGTCGAGCCGCTGCTGCGCCGCATCCGCAACGAGATGGCCTCGGCCGGGCTCGTCGTCGAGTCCGCCAAGGGGGAGTGCAACCCCGGGCAGCACGAGATCGCCTTCAAGTACGACGAGGTCCTGACGACGTGCGACCAGCACGCCATCTACAAGAACGGCGCGAAGGAGATCGCCGCGCAGGAGGGCGTCTCGCTCACCTTCATGGCGAAGTACAACGAGCGTGAGGGGAACTCCTGCCACATCCATCTGTCGCTGCGGGACGCGGAGGGGCGGAGCGTGATGGCGGCGGACCCTTCCGACACGGACAGCCCTGACGGGATGTCGCCCCTGATGCGGCACTTCCTCGCGGGGCAGCTGGCCGCGCTGCGGGACTTCTCGCTGCTGTACGCGCCCAACATCAACTCCTACAAGCGCTTCCAGCCGGGGTCCTTCGCGCCGACCGCCGTGGCGTGGGGGCACGACAACCGGACGTGTTCGCTGCGGGTCGTCGGGCACGGGGCGTCGATGCGGTTCGAGAACCGGCTGCCGGGGGGTGATGTGAACCCGTACCTGGCGGTGGCGGGGCTGATCGCGGCGGGGCTGTACGGGGTCGAGCAGAAGCTCGAACTTCCTGAGCCCTGTGCCGGGAACGCCTACGCGGGTGAGTACGAGCACGTGCCGACGACGCTGCGGGAGGCCGCCGAACTGTGGGGGGCGAGTCCGATCGCGCGGGCGGCCTTCGGGGAGGAAGTGGTCGCTCACTACGCGAACATGGCGCGGGTCGAACTGAGCGCGTTCGACGCGGCGGTCACGGATTGGGAGCTGAGGCGCTCCTTCGAGCGGATGTAGGGGGTGGGGTGGGGCGGGGCGGGGGCGGTGCGGCCCGGTGGGCGGCCGGGGTCACTGCCCGGGGTCACTGCCCGGGGGCTCCGCCCCCGCTCCCCGGGGCTGCGGCCCACCCCGGGGGCTCCGCCCCCGGACCCCGGCCCGCCTTCGGCGGGTTCTGGCCCCTGCCCCGCCCCTTCACCTAGAGCGCTTGCCGCGCGGCTGTCCCGTTCCGTGCGGGTGCGTCGTGGCTGGGCGCGCAGTTCCCCGCGCCCCTGGAGGCGTGCTTCGCAGCCTCCCCCTTCCGCCCACCCAGAGCCCCTGCCAAACCCCCGACAAGGACCGAACCGTGCGCATCCTCAACCCCGCCACCGGCCAAACCCTCACCACCGTCCCCGCCTCCACCGAGGCCGATGTCCACACCGCCGTCGCCCGTGCGACAGAGGCCCAGCGCGCATGGGCCGCCACGGCCCCCGCCGCCCGCGCCCACCACCTCCACCGCTTCGCCGCCACCGTCGACGCCCACATCGAAGAGCTCGCCCGGCTCGAAGTCGCCGAAGCGGGCCACACCCTCGGCAACGCCCGCTGGGAAGCGGGCAACGTCCGCGACCTCCTCACCTACTCCGCCGGTGGCGCCGAGCGGCTGAACGGCCGCCAGATCCCCACCCCCGGCGGCCTCGACGTCACGATCCACGAACCCCTCGGCGTCATCGGCGTGATCGCCCCCTGGAACTTCCCCATGCCGATCGCCGCCTGGGCCACCGCCCCCGCCCTCGCCGCGGGCAACGCCGTCCTCCTCAAGCCCGCCGAGACCACCCCCCTCACGGCCCTCCGCCTCGCCGAACTCGCCCTGGAGTCCGGCCTCCCCGAGCACCTCTTCCAGGTCCTCCCCGGCGAGGGCGCCGTCGCGGGCAACGCCCTCGTCGAGCACCCCGGCGTCGCCAAGATCGTCTTCACCGGCTCCACCCGCGTCGGCAAGCAGATCATGGCCACGTGCGCCGACCAGGTGAAGCGCGTCACCCTCGAACTCGGCGGCAAGAGCCCCAACATCGTCTTCGCCGACGCGGATCTGGAAGCCGCCGTCGCCGCCACCCCCATGTCGTTCCTCGACAACTCGGGGCAGGACTGCTGCGCCCGCACCCGCATCCTCGTGGAGCGCAGCGTCCACGACCGGTTCCTGGAGCTGCTGGCCCCCCTCATCGAGGGGGTCGTCGTCGGCGACCCCTCCGACGAGAAGACCCAGATGGGCCCGCTGATCTCGCAGGTCCAGGTCGACAGGGTCCGTGCGTACGTCCCCGACGACGCCCCCGGCATCCGGGGCAAGGCCCCCGACGGCCCCGGCTTCTGGTTCCCGCCGACCGTCCTCACCGGCCTCGCCCCCGACGCCCCCGCCGCCGTCGAGGAGATCTTCGGCCCCGTCGCCGTCGTCCTCCCCTTCGACGACGAGGCCGACGCGATCCGGCTCGCCAACGCCACCGAGTACGGGCTCTCCGGCTCGATCTGGACCCGCGACGTCGGCCGCGCCCTGCGCGTCTCGCAGGCCGTACGGGCGGGCAACCTGTCCGTCAACTCCCACAGCAGCGTCCGCTACTGGACGCCCTTCGGCGGCTACCGCCAGTCGGGACTGGGCCGCGAGCTCGGCCCCGACGCCCTGACCGCTTTCACCGAGACCAAGAACATCTTCATCAGCACGGAGGCGTGAACCACATGACCACCTCAGGAACCGAAGAGATCGTCTGCCGTCGCCTCGTCGGCCGCACCGCCGTCATCACCGGCGCCGGCAGCGGCATCGGCCTCGCCACCGCCCAGCGCCTCGCCTCCGAAGGGGCGAACGTCGTCTGCGGCGACATCGACGAGACCGCGGGCAAGGCCGCCGCCGCAGCCGTCGGCGGCACCTTCGTCAAGGTCGACGTCACCGACGCCGAACAGGTCGACGCCCTCTTCAAGACCGCTTACGACACATACGGAAGCGTCGACATCGCCTTCAACAACGCGGGCATCTCGCCGCCCGACGACGACTCCATCCTCACCACGGGCCTGGAGGCGTGGAAGCGGGTCCAGGACGTCAACCTCACCTCCGTCTACCTGTGCTGCAAGGCCGCGCTGCCCTACATGCAGCGCCAGGGCCGAGGCTCGATCATCAACACCGCTTCGTTCGTCGCGATCATGGGGGCCGCCACCTCCCAGATCTCGTACACCGCCTCCAAGGGCGGCGTCCTGGCGATGTCCCGCGAGCTGGGCGTGCAGTTCGCCCGCGAGGGCATCCGCGTCAACGCGCTGTGCCCCGGGCCCGTCAACACCCCGCTCCTCCAGGAGCTGTTCGCCTCCGACCCGGAGCGGGCCGCCCGCCGCCTCGTGCACATCCCGCTCGGCCGGTTCGCCGAGGCGAAGGAGATCGCGGCAGCCGTCGCCTTCCTCGCCAGCGACGACTCGTCCTTCGTCAACGCGACGGACTTCCTGGTCGACGGAGGCATCTCGGGCGCGTACGTCACCCCGCTCTAGGCCCGGTCGCGGGCAGGACCGAGGGCAGGCCCGCGGGCAGGGCCACGGCCAGGGCCCCGGGCACCGTGCGGCAGGAGGTCCCGGGACAACCGGGACGGCCCGCCGCACAGCCCCCGGCCCCGTCCGGCCCGCCGTCTAAGGTGTGCCGCATGAGCATGACGACCCCGCCCGGCTGGTACCAGGACCCCAGCGCTCCCACCCAGGAGCGCTGGTGGGACGGCCAAGCCTGGAGCGCGCACACCCGGCCCCCCGGCCAGCCGCAGCAGCCCCCGGCACAGCCGCCGCAGACGCCGCAGTACGGCTACCCCCAGCAGCCCCAGGGGTACGGATTCCCGCCCGCCCAGCCCCAGTTCAACGCCCCGCCGCCCCCCGCCGCGCCCCCGGCCCCCGGTGGCAGCGGCGGCGGGCTCAGCAAGGGCGGGCTCATCGCGGTGATCACCGCCGGAGTCGTCCTGGTCGCCGCGATCGTCACCGGCGTCGTCGTCCTCGGCGGCGAGGACGACGAACCCAAGTCCCCGCCGGTCGCCCGGACCACCCAGCCCGTCCTCCCCGGCGGCGGCGACGTCGCGACCCCGCCGCCCGCCACCACCGCCCCCTCGGGGGACGCAGGCGTCCTCTCCGACAAGCTCAACGGCATCACGCTGCCCCTCCTCAGCGGCTGGGAGATCCCCGAGTTCGGCGGCGACCGCGAAGCCGCGAGCATGCAGATGAAGGAGTCGTACGACTGCCCGTCCGGCGGCGGCTTCTGCTACCACGGCACGGTCAGCTCGCGCACCGCCCCGGCCGACCAGACCACTCCCGAGGCCGTGGCGAAGGCGGACATCCCCAAGGCCACCGAGCTCGCCTACGGCAAGGACTTCCTGGACCGCGAGAAGCACGACGGCGTCAAGTCCCACCAGGTGGTCAAGGCCGAGGCGGTCACCGTCGCGGGCAAGCAGGGCTACCTGGTCCGCTGGAAGGTCGTCACGGGGAAGGGCCCCGGCGGGTACGTCCAGTCGCTGGCCTTCCCCAGCAGCATGGGCCCCTCCTCGATCGTCCTCGTCCGGTTCGCCTTCGACGCGGGCCCCGAAGGACCGCCCGTCGACGGCATGGACACGATCACCCAGGGCATCCGCACCACCAACTGAGCCGGGGCTACAGGAAGGTGTGCCCCTCACCCCGGTACGTCGGCGCGGTGCCCGTCACCCGGTCGCCCTCGACGAGCTGCAAGGTCGCGAACCGCTCGCACAGTTCGCCCGCCTTGGCGTGCCGGAACCACACCTTGTCGCCGATCAGCAGATCGTCCGCAGCAGCCCCCCGCAGCGGCGTCTGCACCTCGCCCGCCCCCTCCTGCGCGTCGTACCGCAAGCCCTCCGGCAGGTACGGCACGGGGGAGCGGTCGGGCCCGGCGACGCCCGACGCGGGATACCCGCCGCCGAGCACCGTCACGACCCCCATGCCCGGACGCCGTACCACCGGCATCGCGAACAGCGCCGCCGGACGCCCGCTGAACGACCGGTAGTTGTCGAACAGCCGGGGCACGTACAGCCCCGACCCGGCGGCCACCTCCGTCACACAGTCCTCCGCGACCGTGCTCTCCACACTCCCGGTCCCGCCGCCGTTCACGAACTCCAGGTCCGGTACGACGCCCCGCACGGCCCGCACCACGGCCGCCCGCCGCACCGCCAGCTCCCGGCGCGCCGCACCCTGCATCATCCGCACCATCCGCGAACGCACCGGCCGGCCCGCGATCCGGTCGCCGACCCCGGCCACATGCCCCTCGTACGCCATGATCCCGACCAGCCGGAACCCCGGCCGCCGGTCGATCGACCGCGCCAGCCCGGCCAGCTGCCCCGGCTCCCTGAGCGGCGACCGCAACGCCCCTATCCGCACCTTCCCGCCGAGCATCCGCAGCGAGGTGTCCAGCTCCAGACAGACCCGGATCTCCTCCGTCCCGCCGTCCCGCGCCCGCTCGATCAGCTCCAGCTGCGCGACGTCGTCCACCATCACGGTCACCGCCGCCGCCAGCTTCGGATCGGCCGCCAGCTCCGCGTACCCCGCCCGGTCGGCCGACGGATACGCCAGCAGTACGTCCTCGAACCCGTACCTGGCCAGCCACAGCGACTCGGCCAGCGTGTACGACATCACGCCCTCGAACCCCTCCCGCGCCAGCACCCGTTCCAGCAGCGCCCGGCACCGCACCGACTTGCTCGCCACCCGCACGGGCTTGCCGCCCGCCCGCCGTACGAGATCGGCCGCGTTGTCGTCGAACGCCTCCAGGTCGACCACGGCGAGCGGACCGTCCAGATGCGCGGTCGCCCGGTCGTAGCGGGCACGGTCGGCGGCCCGGGGGGCCGGACGGGAAGCCTGGGTGTCAGCAGCACGGGGATTCATGGGCGCAGCTTGCCAGAGTCGATTACCGCCCGGTAGGGCCTGTTCGACCGATCCTGCGGGACACGCTCGCCGCCCGCCCTCGCGAACAGGTCCCGCAGGGACGTTCCGGTCAGATCCGCCCCACGCCGCGCATCGGTTCCCGTCCGGGCGCGGCCAACCCGTAGAGTGACGGAAATCCGCTGGAAGCCCCGGGTGCCGGGGCTGCGGCGGGGCACGAGCCGGGAGTACGAGAAGAGACGGACCTGGGGGCCGGATGACCACCGAACCACACCGCCCCCACATCCCGCCCCGGCCCTCCTTCTCCCCGTCACCGCACCCCGCACCCGGCAGCTCCGCCGCCACCCCGACGTCCGTCGAAGGCGACTCCCGCCCACCGGCACCGGTACGGGCACCCGTGCCCGCGTCCGTGTCCGCGTCGGGCGGCGGAGAGCCGGAGCGGGAGTTCCCGCAGGCGGTCGCCCCGGGGGCCTCGCGCGGCCCCGCCCGGCGCGGTGTCGGAGCCGTCGACCTGACGCCCCGTACCGACGGCGCCGAGCCGATCGTCTTCGCGCCGCCGCAGCACTGGGCCCGCGACGACGAGGAGACCCCCGCCGAGCGCACCACCCGGCTGCGGCCCGTCGGGGCCCGGAGTCCCGCCCGTATCGCGGCGGTCGCCGCCTGCGTGGTGCTCGGCGCCGGACTTCTCGGCGGGGCCGTCGCCGGGAGCCTGCTCGCCTCCGACGAACCCGGCGAGGCCACGCCCGAGAGCCGCTTCCAGGACGCCCGCGCCGCCTGGCACAGCCTCCCCGTCGACACCCTCTTCCCCCGCTCGCTCAAGGGCCGGGGCGCGGGACCCGGCGGCGCGGACCGCGAGTGGACCCGGGTGGCGGTCGCCCCCGACGGCACCTGCGCGAACGCCCTCGACCCGCTCCTCGTGAAGGCGCTCGGGCCCGTCGGCTGCTCCCGACTCGTGCGCGCCACCTACACCGACGCCACCACCAGCAGCGTCACCACCGTCGGCATGGTCTTCACCCAGGCCGACCGGGCGGCGACCGACACCCTGCGCACCCGCTTCACCCGCGAAAAGCTCGCGGAGCGCGCCGACTTGATGCCGCGTGCGTTCCCGGTGCCCGGCACCGTCGCCGCCGGATTCGGCGACGCCCAGCGGGCCAGCTGGACGGTCCGCGTACTGAAGGACGTACCGGCGGTGGTGTACGCGGTGTCCGGCTTCGCCGACGGACGCACCGTCACCGACCCCCAGCCCGCCCCCGCCGCGACGGCCGACGGCGCGACGACCGCCCCCGCCGAGTCCGGCCTCGGCCACGAGGCCCAGGGCATCGCCGACCGGGTCGAACGCGGCCTGCGCACGACCGTCAAGAAGCCCACGGAGACTCCTGGATGACCCGGAAGCCCCGGATGCCCCGCCGCCCCGCCACCGCCTGCGCGCTCGGTGCCGCCGCCCTGCTGGTCGCGCTGCCCTCGGCCCCCGCGTACGCGGACACCATCCGCGACAAGCAGTGGGGCCTGGCGGCGATGCACACGCAGGAGGCATGGCGCACGACCAAGGGCCGGGGCGTGACGGTCGCCGTCCTCGACACGGGCGTCGACGACCGCCACCCCGACCTGGCGGGGAACGTCCTTCCAGGACACGACCTCGTCGGCTTCGGCGCGAAGAGCGGCGACCGCTCCTGGGCCCGGCACGGCACCGCGATGGCGTCCATCATCGCGGGCCACGGACACGGCCCCGGCCGGGGCGAGGGAGTGCTCGGCATCGCCCCCGAGGCGAAGATCCTGCCCGTACGGGTCATCCTCGAAGGCACCGACCCGGCCCGGGACAAGGCCCGCGAGTCCCGGGGCAACGCCCTTGCCAAGGGCATCCGTTGGGCCGTCGACCAGGGCGCGGACGTCATCAACCTCTCCCTCGGCGACGACAGCGAGTCCGCGCACCCGGAGGCGGCGGAGGACGCGGCCGTCCAGTACGCCCTGAAGAAGGGCGCGGTGGTCGTCGCCTCCGCCGGGAACGGCGGCGAGAAGGGCGACCACATCTCCTACCCCGCCGCCTACCCCGGCGTCATCGCCGTCACGGCGGTCAACTCCGTGGGCACCCACGCCTCCTTCTCCACCCGCCGCTGGTACGCGACGGTGGCCGCGCCCGGCGTCGACGTCGTGATCGCCGATCCCGACCGCAGCTACTACGAGGGCTGGGGTACGAGCGCCGCCTCCGCCTTCGTGTCCGGGGCGGTCGCCCTGGTCCGGGCCGCCCACCCCGACCTCCCCCCGGCGGAGATCAAACGCCTCCTCGCCCGCACCGCCCGGGACGCTCCCTCCGGCGGCCGCGACGACTCCCGGGGCCACGGAATCGTGGACCCCGCGGCGGCCATCGCGGCGGCGGGCCGGGGCCGCGACGCCATCCGCTCCGCCGCCGAGGGCCCCGCCCCCCGCTACTTCGGCCCCGGCCCCACCCCTGCCACTCCGGACCCGGCGGGCCCGGAAGCCTGGGCCCTCGCCGCGGGCGGGGCGGGGGTCGCGCTGCTGGGCGCGGGCCTCATCCTGTGGCGCGGCACCCCGGTACGCCCGCGGCGGGCACTCCAGCCCGCCCCTTCGCCTCAACCCTGACGGGGCTTGGTCGGGCCGACGTCACTAACGGGGGCTCCGCCCCCGCACTCCCGCACCCCCGTGCCTCAAACGCCGATGGGAACGCCGGTGAGCCTGAAACGTCCCCACCGCCCCACGCAGCGGAACCACCACCCCCACCGACTACCCTCAACCGGGTGCAGCTCAAGAACATCCCGGACCCCGGCTTCTCCGAAGACGACGGCACCGCCCACCCCGCCCTCACCTCCGCCCTCTCCGCCTGGGCGAAGGGCCCGCAGGACGCGCAGACCCATCAGCGCGTCATCGACGCCCTCCCCGAGGCCCGCCTCCTGGTCCCCGTCGTCGCCGTGCTCGGCGAGGTCGAAACCGACCCGGAGACCGGCCTCCAGCGCGAGAAGACCAGTGACATGGCCGTGCCGACCCTCCGCGCGGGGGACCGCAAGGCCCTCCCGGCCTTCACGTCCACCGAGGCCCTCGCCCTCTGGGACCCCGCCGCCCGCCCCGTCGCCGTCCCCCTGCACCAGGCCCTCCAGGCCGCCGCCCACGAGCAGGCCGACACCGTCGTCCTCGACCTCGCGGGCCCCGTTCCCTTCCAGCTGACGGGGCCCTCCCTGCGCGCCCTCGCCGAGGGCCGCACCAGCATCCGGCCCCTCGACGACCCGGCCGTCGTCGAAGCGGTCCGCGCACTCGTCACCGCCGAGCCCGCCGTGCTCCGCGCGCACCTCGGCCCCGGCGAGGCCGACGGTACCCTCGCCCTGGTCCTCGCCCCGGACGCCGCCCCCGCCGACGCCGCCCGCCGCATCGCGAACGCCCTCGCCTCCGACGACGTCCTGCGCGCCCGCCTCGTACAGGGACTGGACCTGGCGCTGCTCCCGCCCGGCAGCACACCCCCGGGAGAGCCGCTCCTCTCCCGCTGATCCCGCTGATCCCGCTGAACAGGCGGGGCAGCGCCCACCGGCAGACAATGCGAAGACAGTCTTCGATCTTCGCGAGGTGTGTCATGGACAGACGGACACTGGTCTCCGAATTCCTCGGGACACTGCTTCTGGTCTTCTTCGCCGTCGGCTCGGCCGTCCTGGCGGGCGCCTACATCGGGACCCTCGGCATCGCGCTGGCCTTCGGCTTCACGCTGCTCGCCCTGGCGTACGCGCTCGGCCCGATCTCCGGCTGCCACGTCAATCCGGCGGTCACGCTCGGCATGCTGACGGCCGGGCGGATCAACGCCCGTACGGCGATGGGCTACTGGGCCGCCCAGCTCCTCGGCGGCATCGCCGGAGCGGCGCTCCTCTTCCTGCTCGCCAAGCAGGTCCCGGGTCTCAAGACCAGCGGGGCCTTCGGATCGAACGGGTTCGCCGACCGGTCGGCCGTGAACCTCACCATGGGCGGTGCGTTCCTCGCCGAGGTGGTGCTGACGTTCCTGCTGGTGTTCGTGGTGCTCGCGGTCACGCACAAGGTGGCCGTCCTCGGCTTCGACGGGCTGCCGATCGGCCTCGCCCTCGCCGTCATCCACCTGGTCGGGATCCCGCTCACGGGTACGTCCGTGAACCCGGCCCGCAGCCTCGGCCCGGCCCTCTTCGCCGGGGGCGCGGCGCTCTCCCAGCTGTGGCTGTTCCTCGTTGCCCCGCTGGTCGGCGGGGTGCTCGCGGCGCTCGTGCACCGGCTGACGCACCCCGCCAACAGTGACCGCGTCCACGCGGACGCGACGGCCGCGGAGCGGAGGAACCCCGTTGTCACCTGACGGCGCGAGGACGTGACGCCTCAGCCGTAGACGTGACGGCTCAGCCGTAGACGGGGCCCGTGTACTTCTCGCCCGGACCCTGGCCCGGCTCGTCCGGTACGACGGAGGCTTCGCGGAAGGCGAGCTGGAGGGACTTCAGACCGTCCCGCAGCGGAGCCGCGTGGAACGAGCTGATCTCCGTGGCGCTGGCCGTGATCAGACCGGCCAGCGCCTGGATCAGCTTGCGGGCCTCGTCCAGGTCCTTCTGCTCCTCGCCGTTCTCGGCGAGACCGAGGTTCACCGCGGCGGCGCTCATCAGGTGCACGGCGACCGTGGTGATCACCTCGACGGCGGGAACGTCCGCGATGTCGCGGGTGATGTCATCGAAGCCGGGGCTGCTGTCTTCGGTGGTGCCGGTGGTGCTGGTCGCGTCGTTCATGCCGTCAACGATAGGTCCCGGCGTACGGGCCTCCGCACACCGGACCGGTTCGCCCGTTCCGCCTCCCCCTGGTAGGCTGGTCAAGCGACCGGCCGGACACATCTGTGCCCGGCCCACAAGTGGAGGCTCCGATCTCCCACCTGGCTGTCCTCACGGACGGCGGGTCACCGGTCAGAAGACGGTCCCCATCGTTCCGTACGGACGATGGAACTGTCCGATGTGCGCGCCCCGCGGTTTCAGACGCGGCGGTGCTCCGGTATTTCCAGGAGCCCTGCCTGTGTCCCGTCCGGGGCATTTTTTGTGTCCCGATGCGGTTGGTCCGAAGAAATAAGACGTCTCGCGGCTGTCTGCCAGACAGTCGTGTGGTGCTACTGAGGAGGATCCATCAGCGCCGAGCCCCGCATTAACGACCGGATTCGCGTTCCCGAGGTACGCCTCGTCGGACCCAGCGGTGAGCAGGTGGGCATCGTCCCGCTCGCGAAGGCCCTGGAACTGGCGCAGGAGTACGACCTCGACCTCGTCGAGGTCGCGGCGACCGCCCGTCCGCCCGTGTGCAAGCTCATGGACTACGGCAAGTTCAAGTACGAGTCGGCCATGAAGGCCCGTGAGGCGCGCAAGAACCAGGCGCACACGGTCATCAAGGAAATGAAGCTCCGCCCGAAGATCGACCCGCACGACTATGACACCAAGAAGGGTCACGTCGTCCGGTTCCTCAAGCAGGGTGACAAGGTCAAGATCACGATCATGTTCCGTGGTCGTGAGCAGTCCCGTCCCGAGCTTGGCTTCCGGCTGCTTCAGCGACTCGCCTCCGACGTGGAGGACCTGGGCTTCATCGAGTCCAACCCGAAGCAGGACGGCCGGAACATGATCATGGTTCTCGGCCCGCACAAGAAGAAGACCGAAGCGATGGCCGAGGCCCGCGAGGCCCAGGCCGCCCGCAAGGCGGAGCGTCAGGGCGTCACCGCCCACGACGACGAGCCCGCGGACGACGTCGCCGAAGCAGCTGCCGAGGCTCCGGCCGAGGCGCCTTCCGAGGTGTGATCCACGGGGCCGCCATCCAGGCGGCCCCAGGATTTCCGACCGGAAACCCCCATCAAAGATCTGACGCTCCCGCAGTCCGGTGCCCGCACCGGGGACCGGGGGAGCGGCACTGACGAGGAGATACGGCGCGATGCCGAAGAACAAGACGCACAGCGGTTCCAAGAAGCGCTTCAAGATCACCGGCTCCGGCAAGGTGCTCCGCGAGCGCGCCGGCAAGCGCCACCTGCTTGAGCACAAGTCGTCCCGCGTGACGCGCCGCCTCACCGGCACCGTTGAGCTGGCCCCGGGCGACGCCGCGAAGATCAAGAAGCTTCTCGGCAAGTGATCCCGCTGCCTTCGGTCCCCGTACCGGAGGCGCTGGATCGAGACCGGGACCAATTCATTTCCGGGTCGTGTGAACACCCCCCACGACCCCGCTACAAGGAGTCAAAGTGGCACGCGTCAAGCGCGCAGTAAACGCCCACAAGAAGCGCCGGGCAATCCTCGAAGCCGCCAAGGGTTACCGCGGTCAGCGTTCGCGCCTGTACCGCAAGGCCAAGGAGCAGGTCACCCACTCCCTGGTCTACAACTACAACGACCGCAAGAAGCGCAAGGGCGACTTCCGCCGTCTGTGGATCCAGCGCATCAACGCCGCTGCCCGCGAGAACGGCATGACGTACAACCGCCTCATCCAGGGTCTGAACGCCGCCAACATCGAGGTGGACCGCAAGATCCTCGCCGAGCTGGCCGTCAACGACCCGAACGCGTTCGCCGCGCTCGTCGAGGTCGCCCAGAAGGCGCTCCCCAGCGACGTCAACGCCCCGAAGGCCGCCGCCTAATTCCAGGCGCCACGCCCCTTCAGGCATTGAAGCCGGACCCGCAGCCGCACGCACGCCGTGCCTGCGGGTCCGGTTCGTTTCCCGGGAGGGCACAGCCCGCCCCTTTCGTACGTACGCAGAAGAAGTGAGCCGCACACCCATGGGCACCCCCGAGCTGATCTCCCCGCGTTCCCCCCGCGTCACCGCCGCCAAGCGGCTGGCCAAGCGCAGTTTCCGGGGCAAGGAGCGCCGGTTCATCGCCGAGGGGCCGCAGGCCGTACGCGAGGCCGTCGGGCACCGGGGCCCGGACGGGCAGCCGACGCTGATCGAGCTGTTCGCCACCGTGGAGACCGCCGAGCGGTACGCCGACATCGTCGAGGCCGCCCAGCAGACCGGGGCCCGGGTGCACCTGGCCGGGGACGACGTCCTCGCCGAGATCTCGCAGACCATCACCCCGCAGGGCATCGTCGGCGTCTGCCACTTCCTGGACTCCCCGTTCGAGGACATCCTCGCCGCGAAGCCCAAGCTGGTCGCCGTCCTCGCGCACGTCCGCGACCCCGGGAACGCCGGTACGGTGCTGCGCTGCGCGGACGCGGCGGGCGCCGACGCCGTCGTGCTGACGGACGCCTCCGTGGACCTCTACAACCCGAAGTCGGTGCGCGCGTCCGTCGGCTCGCACTTCCACCTCCCGGTCGCCGTCGGGGTGCCGGTGGAGCAGGCCGTCGCGAAGCTCCAGGCGGCAGGCGTACGCATCCTGGCCGCCGACGGCGCGGGCGACAACGACCTCGACGACGAGCTGGACGCGGGCACCATGGGCGGCCCCACCGCCTGGGTCTTCGGCAACGAGGCATGGGGCCTGCCCGAGGAGACCCGCGCGCTCGCCGACGCCGTGGTCCGCGTCCCGATCCACGGCAAGGCCGAGAGCCTGAACCTCGCTACGGCAGCCGCCGTGTGCCTCTATGCGTCCGCGCGGGCACAGCGGGTACGCAACCCTGCCTGAGGGGCCTCCGGTCGGAGTAGGGTGACGGGCTCGGGGGCCTACTGCGCTCTACTGATGAGGCGGGGTACGGGGATGGTCGCGGAAGTCACTGAACAGGCCGCTGTGGCAAGGGAGTTGGGCATGTCGGGGATCGGCCCCGACGACCTTCCCGACGGTCTCGTCGTCGCCGACGAGAGTGGCCGCGTCATCTGCTTCAACGCCGCCGCCTCCCGCATCACCGCCGTCCCGGCCGACTTAGCGCTCGGGCGCGCCCTCGTCGACGTCCTCCCGCTGGAGGACTTAAAGGGGCGCCGCTGGTGGACGCTCACCGATCCCTACGAAGGGCTCGCCATCCGAGGCGGGCAGCCCGAGCGGAACCTGCTGCTGCCCGGCGGGCGCGAGGTGCTGGTCTCCGCGCGGTACGTACGGGAGCGGCCGCGCGGACCCGTACGGCGGGTCGTGGTGTCGCTGCGCGGGACCGAGGCGCGGCGGCGAACCGAACGCAGTCACGCCGAGCTGATCGCGACCGTCGCCCATGAGCTGCGCTCGCCGCTGACCTCGGTGAAGGGGTTCACGCGCACCCTGCTGAGGAAGTGGGAGCGCTTCACCGACGACCAGAAGCTGATGATGCTGGAGACCGTCGACAACGACGCCGACCGCATCGCCCGGCTGATCGCCGAGCTGCTGGACATCGCGCGGATCGACACCGGGCGGCTGGAACTGCGCAGGCAGCCCGTCGATGTCGCCACCGCCGTGGGACGCCATGTTCACGCGCGTATTTCCGCAGGTCAGAACGCGGATCGTTTTCTCGTGCGGATCGAGCAGCCGCTGCCCGACCTGTGGGCCGACCCCGACAAGATCGACCAGGTGCTCGGGAACCTGCTGGAAAATGCGGTGCGCCACGGCGAAGGAATGGTCACCATTGAGGTGGCGCCCGCCACAGCCAAGGACGACGAGAAGGGAACGGCCGTGACCGTCAGCGACGAAGGCCCGGGAATTCCCGAGGAGTCGCTGAGCCGTGTCTTCACCCGTTTCTGGCGGGGCAGCAAGCGCGGCGGAACCGGTCTTGGCCTGTACATCGTCAAGGGCATCGTCGAGGCGCACGGCGGCACGATCACGGTCGGCCGAGGGCCCGGCGGCGGCGCCGAATTCCGATTTATCCTGCCCGTCGGGGCTCCCGCCTATCTGGCCTGAGCGCCCCACGGGCTCCTTCGCGTCCCACGGCCCTTTAGACTCGACCTTTGGCACCTTTGCGTCCTCACACGTGTCGAGCGGGGCCGCCCACCAGCCATCGGAAGTACGGGAAGAGATGTCCGCACCCAATAAGTCGTACGACCCTGTCGAGGTCGAGGCGCTGAAACCCGAAGAGATCGAGCGCATGCGGGACGAGGCGCTGGCCGCCTTCGAGGCCGCCGCCGACCTCGACGCGCTGACGCACGCCAAGACCGCGCACACCGGGCCCACCTCGCCGCTGTCCCTCGCCAACCGCGAGATCGGCGCGCTCCCGCCCCAGGCCAAGGCCGAGGCGGGCAAGCGCGTCGGCATGGCGCGCGGCGCCGTCAACAAGGCCCTCGCGGCCCGGCTGACGGTCCTGGAGGCCGAGCGCGACGAGCGCGTGCTGGTCGAGGAGGCCGTCGACGTCACGCTGCCGTACGACCGCGTCCCGGCCGGCGCCCGGCACCCGCTGACCACGTTCATGGAGCGCGTCGCCGACGTCTTCGTGGCGATGGGCTACGAGGTCGCCGAGGGCCCCGAGGTCGAGGCCGAGTGGTTCAACTTCGACGCCCTGAACTTCGTGCCGGACCACCCGGCGCGGCAGATGCAGGACACCTTCTTCGTGCAGGGTGCCGACGGCAGGAAGAACGACGAGTCCGGTGTCGTGCTGCGCACGCACACCTCGCCCGTGCAGGCCCGCGCGCTCCTTGAGCGCCGCGAGCCGCCCGTGTACGTCGTGTGCCCCGGCCGCGTCTACCGCACCGACGAGCTCGACGCCACGCACACCCCGGTCTTCCACCAGATCGAGCTGCTGGCCGTCGACGAGGGCCTCACCATGGCCGACCTGAAGGGCACTCTCGACCACATGGTCCAGGCACTCTTCGGCGAGGGCATGAAGACCCGGCTGCGCCCGAACTACTTCCCCTTCACCGAGCCGTCCGCCGAGATGGACATGGTCTGCTACGTCTGCCGGGGCGAGTCCGTCGGCAACCCGGACCGTCCCTGCCGCACCTGCGGCAGCGAGGGCTGGATCGAGCTCGGCGGCTGCGGCATGGTCAACCCGAAGGTCCTCACGGCCTGCGGCGTCGACCCCCAGAAGTACAGCGGGTTCGCCTTCGGCTTCGGCATCGAGCGGATGCTGATGTTCCGGCACAACGTGGAAGACATGCGAGACATGGTCGAGGGTGACGTGCGTTTCACTCGGCCCTTCGGGATGGAGATCTGATGCGGGTCCCGCTTTCCTGGCTGCGGGAGTACGTAGACCTCCCCGCCACCGAGACCGGCCGTGACGTGCAGGCCAAGCTGGTGTCCGCAGGACTTGAGGTCGAGACGGTCGAGCAGACCGGCGGCGGCATCAAGGGCCCGCTGGTCGTCGGCCAGGTCCTCACCATCGAGGAGCTGGAGGGCTTCAAGAAGCCGATCCGCTTCTGCACGGTGGACGTGGGCTCCGCCAACGGCACCGGCGAGCCGCAGGAGATCGTCTGCGGCGCGCGCAACTTCGCCGTCGGCGACAAGGTCGTCGTGGTCCTCCCGGGCGCCGTGCTGCCCGGCGACTTCGCGATCGCCGCGCGCAAGACGTACGGCAGGACCTCGCACGGCATGATCTGCTCCGGCGACGAGCTGGGCATGGGCGACGACGGCACGCACGGCATCATCGTGCTGCCGATGGAGTACGAGCCCGGTACGGATGCCATCGAGCTCCTTGAGCTCGTGGACGAGGTGCTCGACATCGCGGTCACCCCCGACCGGGGCTACGCGCTGTCGATGCGCGGCATCGCCCGCGAGGCGGCCACCGCGTACGGGCTGCCGCTGCGCGACCCGGCGCTCCTCGACGTCCCCGCGCCGAACGCGTACGGCTACCCGGTGAAGATCAGCGACCCGCAGGGCTGCGACCGCTTCACCGCGCGTACGGTCACCGGGCTCGACCCCGAGGCCCGTTCGCCGATCTGGATGCAGCGACGCCTCCAGAAGGCGGGCATGCGCCCGATCTCGCTCGCCGTCGACATCACCAACTACGTGATGCTGGAGCTGGGTCAGCCGCTGCACGCGTACGACCGCTCGCGCATCCAGGGCACCATCGGCGTCCGCCGCGCGGAGCAGGGCGAGAAGTTCACGACGCTCGACGGCGCCCGGCGCGTCCTGGACGCCGAGGACCTCGTCATCACCGACGACCGGGGGCCGATCGGCCTGGCCGGTGTCATGGGCGGTGCGAACACCGAGGTCGCCGACGTCGAGATCGACGCCGAAACCGGTGAGGCCAAGGGGACGACCGACGTCGTCATCGAGGCCGCGCACTTCGACGCGCTGACCATCGCGCGGGCCTCGCGCCGTCACAAGCTGACCTCCGAGGCGTCCAAGCGCTTCGAGCGCGGCGTCGACCCGCAGGCCGGCCCCGCCGCCGTGCAGCGCACCGTCGACCTGCTGGTGCTGCTCGCGGGCGGCACCGCCGAGGCCGGGGTCACCGAGGTCATCGCGCCCTCCGCGCCCCGCTCGATCTCCATGAGGGCGGACCACCCGGACCGCGTCGCGGGCGTCGCGTACGGCCGCGAGACCGTCGTGCGCCGCCTCCAGGAGGTCGGCTGCGACGTCTACGGCTCCGACGAGCTCGTCGTGACCGTGCCGTCCTGGCGTCCCGACCTGGCGTTCCCCAACGACCTGGCCGAAGAGGTCATCCGGCTGGAGGGGTACGAGAACCTGCCTTCCACGCTGCCGACCCCGCCGTCGGGCCGTGGCCTCACCGAGCGTCAGCGCCTGCACCGCCGCGTCGGCCGCGCGCTGGCGGGTGCCGGTTACGTCGAGGCGCTGAACTACCCGTTCGTCGGGGACGCCGCCTTCGACCAGCTCCAGCTGGCCGCCGACGACGAGCGCCGCTCCACCGTCAAGCTGGTCAACCCCCTCGCCGACACGGAGCCCGCGCTCCGTACGACGCTGCTCCCGGGCCTGCTCGGCGCGCTGCGCCGCAACGACGGGCGCGGCAGCCACGACCTGGCGCTCTTCGAGACCGGTCTGGTCTTCCTGCCGTCGGGCGAGGAGACCCGGGCCGTGCGCCTGCCGGTCGACCGCCGTCCGACCGACGAGGAGATCGCGCAGCTCAACGCCTCGCTGCCCGCCCAGCCCCGGCACGCCGCCGTCGTCCTCGCGGGCGCCCGCGAGCAGTCCGGCTGGTGGGGCAAGGGCCGCCCGGCGACCTGGGCCGACGCGATCGAGTCCGCCCGCACGCTGGCCCGCGAGGCCGGTGCCGAGCTGATCGTCGCCAAGGGCGCCACGGAGCCGTGGCACCCGGGCCGGTGCGCCGCGCTCTCCGTCGTCGTGGACGGCGAGGAGAAGGTCATCGGATACGCCGGTGAGCTGCACCCGCGCGTCAACAAGGCGATGAACCTGCCCGAGCGCACCTGCGCGATGGAGCTGGACCTGGACGTGCTGGAGAAGGCCGGTCAGGGTGCGCTCCAGGCGCCCCGGATCTCCACCTTCCCCGTCGCCACCCAGGACGTCGCCCTGGTCGTCGACGCGGGCGTGCCCACCGTCGTGGTCGAGGACTGGCTGCGTCAGGGTGCGGGTGAACTCCTGGAGGACATCCGCCTGTTCGACGTCTTCACCGGCGAGCAGCTCGGCGAGGGCAAGAAGTCCCTCGCGTACGCGCTGCGCTTCCGCGCCGCCGACCGCACGCTCACCGTCGAAGAGGCCACGGCCGCCCGCGACGCGGCGGTGGCGCTGGCGGCCGAGCACACGGGAGCCGTGCTGCGCGGCGCGTGACACGCGCAGACGGCGGGGCCGTACCCGCATGAGTGACGCCCGTTGAGGGCGTTACCGAGGGGCACATCCGGGACACGGGTGTGCCCCTCACTCATTTGGGTGAGATGTGGGGGCGATGTACGCATAGGGGAACGAACGCTAGACACAATCGTTCCGGCCGACCGGCCGTACCGTTGCGCATCGCTCCGAGGGGGCCGTCCGGAAATGATCCGACACAGGACGGAACCCCGGTACGGCGACAGCCCGGCGCGCACGGTGCATCGGAACGCGTGGCACCGGGTGGCGCGGCGGTGCGGGGGCGGAGCGCGCAGGCGGTACGGAGAAGGCTTCGGACACCGGGCGGTGCGCCGGGCCGTCGCCTGGGCGCGGTCCGCGTGCCTGGCCACGCTGCTCGGCCTGTGGGTCGCCGTCGTCGTCCTGTGGGAACTGTTCTGCCCGCTCTCCGACCGTCCCGGCGTCCTGCCCGACCTCGTCACCTGCCTCGGCTTCCTGCTGGCCGGGGCCGTCCTGATACTGCGGATGCGGATCGGACCGCTGCGGGACCTGCGCCGGGCGAAGGAGGTGGCGCGCGCCGCCCAGCAGGTGCTGCTCCGCCCGCTGCCCGCCCGGCTCGACGGACTCGCCCTCGCCGCAGGGCAGTTGTCCGCCAGTGAGGGGGCGGCCGTCGGCGGTGACCTGTACGAGGTGATGTCGACGGTGCACGGCGTGCGGGTGGTCGTCGGAGACGTACGGGGGCACGGGCTGCCCGCGATCGCGGCGGTCGCGGCCCTCCTCGGCAGCTTCCGGGAGGCCGCGCACGACGAGCCCGAACTCGGCGGTGTGATGCGGCGGTTGGAGCGCGCCCTCGGGCGTCATCTGCGGGAGCGCTCCCGCGAGGAACACCCGGAGACGGGCGGGGTCGAGCCCGACAGCGACCTGGTGGAGGAGTTCGTCACCGTCCTGCTCCTCGAAATCCAGGAGGACGGCGAGGTGCTGGCGCTCAACTGCGGCCATCCGTGGCCCTATCGGCTGCGCAGGACCGCCGAGCAGGTGGCGGGCGGTGACCCGCTGCCGCCGCTGGGCCCCTTTCCGCTCCCCGCCGACCTGCCCGTACGACGCTGCGTCAGGCTGCTGCCCGGGGAACTGCTGGTGCTGCACACGGACGGCGCGGAGGACGCCCGCGACGCGCAGGGCAGGTTCTTCTCGCTGAGGGACGCCCTCGCCGGGGCGGCGGCCGTACTCCCGGCCTCGCCGTCCACGGTGGTCGAACGGGTCCAGCACGCCCTGCTGCGGCACACCGGCGGCCAGGTCTTCGACGACGTGGCGCTGGTGGTGCTGCGCAACGACCGGCTGCGGGTGCCGACCCAGGGCGGGACGGCCGCCCGGCAGCAGTGCCCCGAACCCTCGCGCAACTGAACTGCCCGACAGCAGAGGGGATGTCACGGCGACTGGGAGGGTGTCACGGCGTCCGCCCGCCCCGCCACGGGGGTGCAGGTCGGCCGGGCGGGACGGGCGGGGGTGGGGATCGGGCCGCCGCACTGATGGAGGGGGGAGCCGACGGCCCGGCCGCCTCTTGCGAGGCAGTTCAGTCAACCGATTCGTGGGGTGCGGCGGGAGTGGGTGAAGGCTGTGGATGCGGGTATTCCGTTCACCCCCCGTGTGAATGCCCCGGTACTACGCTGGTCAGGACCGAGTCAGCCGGAGGCGCTCCCATGCAGCCCAATGCACTCCTCGACGCCCTGCTCGACGAAGCGGGGATCTCCCAAGCGGGTCTCGCGGCCCGCGTCAACCATGCGGGCGGGAAACGGGGGTTGGCGCTCCGGTACGACCACACGGCGGTCCGCCGGTGGCTCAAGGGGCAGCGACCGCGCGGCCAGGCACCCGACCTGATCTGCGAGGTGCTCAGTTCCCGGCTGCACCGGCAGGTCGCCCTCGACGACATCGGACTGGGCGGGATGCCGGGGGAGTCGGTCTCCCCCGACGGAGGTTCCAGCTCCACCCTCTCCGGATTCGTGGAACGGGCCACCGCGCTGTGGCGCTCCGACGAACAGCAGCGCCCGCACGTCCTGGGCGCACCCGCCGTCACGGGCACGCCCGCCGTGATGCCGGTCTGGGAGTGGGAGAACCCGCCCGAGGACAGCGACGTGTCGAGGTCCGGTCTCGCCCAGGTGAACCTCGCGGACATCGAGACCCTCAAGGGTGCCCGCGCGCACTACGAGCTGATGTACCGCAAGGCCGGTGGCATCGCGACCCGCACCCGTGTCGTCGGCTTCCTCAACTCCGAGACCGCGCCCCTGCTGCGCGGCGGCTACAACGACGCGACGGGTCGTCAACTCCACCGCGCCACCGGCGGGTTGGTGGCCATCGCGGGCATCTGCGCGTACGACTCCGACGCCCAGGGGCTCGCCCAGCGGTACTTCCACCAGGCACTGCGGCTCGCCAAGGCCAGCTGCGACCGGGGGCTCGGCGCGTACGTCATCGCTCTGCTCGTCAACCAGTCGCTGTTCATGCGGGAGTACCGCCAGGCGGTCGCCTTCGCCGAGGCGGCGCTGCGGACGGCCGGGCGTGAAGTCACCCCGGCGCTCGCCGCGGACCTCTACGCGATGCAGGCCAAGTCGTACGCCCACCTCGGGGACGGGGCGAGCGCGCTCGCCTGCATCCGGCGGGCCGAGAAGGCCGCCGACCGCATCCGCCCCGGCAGCGAGCCGGACGAGACCGGGTACGTACAACCGGGCCTGGTCAACGTGCAGGTGGCGGAGGCGCTGCTCAGCATGGGGGACCTCACCACCGCGCGGGAGCATGCGGCGGCGGCGGTCGACACCCGCGCACACGACCGCGGCCGGGTGCACCGGCTCGCGATCCTCACCCACGTCGAACTGCGGCAGGGGGAGGCCGACCGAGCCGTGGCCACCGCGGTCGAGATGGCCGAGCAGGCGCGGGGCATGGAGTCCCAGCGGCTGAGAGACCGGCTGCGGGCCGTGCGCGAACATCTGGCGGCCAGTGGCTGTGCCGAGGCCGACGAGGCGGCCGAAATGATCGACGGGGCACTGCGCATTCCCCTGTAAGGCACCTGCAAAGGGCCGTCGGGCGCTGGTTCCCCCAGCGCTGCGCTACTGCGATGTTGCCATCTACGTGCATCTACATGCCGGAAGGTGGCAGAACTGTGCAGTGGACGAACCTAAACGAACAAACTGTGTATGAGAACCCGTGGTTCCGGGTGAATCTCGCGGACGTCGAACTCCCCAACGGCCGTCATCTGGACCACTTCCTCATCCGCCTGCGCGCGGTCGCCGTCGCGACGGCCGTCAACGAGGCGAACGAGGTGCTGATGCTCTGGCGCCACCGCTTCATCACCGACAGCTGGGGCTGGGAACTGGCCGCGGGCGTCGTCGAGGACGGCGAGGAGGTCGAAGCGGCAGCGGCGCGCGAGATGGAGGAGGAGACGGGGTGGCGGCCGGGGCCGCTGCGCCACCTGCTCACCGTCGAGCCGTCCAACGGCCTCACCGACGCCCGGCACCACCTGTACTGGGCCCAGGGGGCCACGTACATCGGCTACCCCGAGGACGACTTCGAGTCCTCGCGCCGTGAGTGGATACCGCTGAAGCTGATCCCCGACATGATCGCCCGGGGTGAGGTCCCGGCCGCCAACATGGCGGCCGGGCTGCTGATGCTGCATCACCTCAGGCTGGGCCAGGGGGAGTTGGCCTCCGGCTCCAGCAGGTAGTACGTACGGCGCAGTGCGTACGGGTGTCGTGCGTACGGTGTCTAGCGACCGATGGCCTGCCACACGGCGACGGCGAGCGCACCGAGTGCGGTGAGCGCCGCCACCGCGGGCAACGGCCACCGGGAGTGTTCCAGCACGCTGACGCGGGCGATCAGATCGGCGAGGTCCTTGTCGTTCTGGTCGTCGCGCAGCGTGTGCAGGGCCAGCCGTCCCTCGATGTGGGTGAGACCCACGTCGAGGCGACGGCGCATTTCGGCGATGTCCTCTACGACCACGCTCTGTTCGGGGTCGGTGGTCACGATGTCCGCTCCTTCACGGGAGAGTCGATTCACGGGTTGTGACGGTGAGTCAACTCCCTTTGCGGGCAGGGCGGGAGCGTGTGTTCGGGGCATATGCGAGCACGCCCCGCACACCGCGCGCGCCCCCGCACACTCCGTGCGAATCAGGAGAGTGCGGGGGCGCGGACGCGGCGGGTGACGCTGGGTGGCCAGCCGTACGGGGTAGGCGCGCGGCGTGTCCGTGCCTATCCGTACGGGTAGAAGCCCGAGCCCGTCTTGCGGCCGAGGCGGCCCGCGTCGACCATGCGCTGGAGCAGCGGCGGGGCCGCGTACAGCGGCTCCTTGAACTCGTCGTACATCGAGTCCGCCACCGAGGCGACCGTGTCCAGGCCGATCAGGTCGGCCAGCTTCAGCGGACCCATCGGGTGGGCGCAGCCCAGTTCCATGCCGTTGTCGATGTCCTCGCGGGACGCGATGCCCGACTCGAACATCCGGATCGCCGACAGCAGGTACGGGATCAGCAGCGCGTTCACCACGAAGCCCGAGCGGTCCTGGGCGCGGATGGCGTGCTTGCCGAGGATCTTCTCCACCATGGCGTGCGCCCGGCTGATGGTGCCCTCGGACGTGGTGAGGGCCGGGATCAGCTCGACGAGCTTCTGCACCGGGGCCGGGTTGAAGAAGTGGATGCCGATCACGGCGTCCGGGCGGGACGTCGCGACGGCCAGCTTCACCAGCGGGATGGAGGAGGTGTTGGAGGCCAGGATCGCGTCCGGGCGGGTCACGACCTGGTCCAGGACCTGGAAGATCTCCGTCTTGACCTGCTCGTTCTCGACGACGGCCTCGATCACGAGGTCACGGTCGGCGAACTCGCCGAGGTCGGTGGTGAAGCTCAGGCGCGCCAGCGTCGCGTCGCGCTCCTCCTCGGTGATCTTGCCGCGCTCGGCGGCCTTCGAGAGGGAGTTGTAGAGCCGTGTACGGCCGATCTCCAGGGCCTCGCCCGTGGTCTCGGCGACCTTGACCTCAAGGCCGCTGCGGGCGCACACCTCCGCGATGCCGGCGCCCATCTGGCCGCAGCCCACCACTCCGACGCGTTCGATGTCGGTCACATCGTGCCTTTCGCTCTACGGTCGCGTTCTTGGTTCACGCTTTTGGTCAACGTTGGTCAACGTATCGGTGTCCCGGGGGCCCGGCCGGTGTCTCCGACGAGGCCCGCCACGAACCCCCGACGTTACTCCGCGCCTGCCGGGCCGGGGCCGGGAGGGCGGGCATGCTGGGCCCGGAAGCGGGTCCGTACCGGAGTGGTGAGGGGTGGTTTTGTGGGACATGTCGCACGAAGGAGGCTTGTGGCGGGCGCGGCCGGAGCCCTGTCGGCGCTGGCGCTCGGCAGGGGGTCGGCGGCCGTCCCGGTGACCGCCGGCGCGGTGGGCGGCACGGGCGCGGGGGAGAGGGCGATGCGGGGGATGTGGCTGGCCACCGTGGCGAACCGGGACTGGCCGTCGAAGAAGGGGCTGAGTGCGGCGCGGCAGCGCGCTGAGCTGCTGGTTCACCTGGACCGGGCGGTGGAGATGCGGCTCAGCGCGGTCATCTTCCAGGTCCGGCCGACGGCCGATGCGCTGTGGCCCTCCCCGTACGAACCCTGGGCCGAATGCCTCACCGGGCGGCAGGGCGAGGACCCCGGCTGGGACCCCCTCGGCACGGCCGTCGAGGAGGCCCACCGACGGGGTCTGGAGCTGCACGCCTGGTTCAACCCGTACCGGGTGGCGAATCACACAGACCCCACAAGGCTCGCGGCGACCCATCCGGCGCGACTGCACCCGGGATGGGTGGTTCCCTACGGCGGAAAGCTGTACTACCACCCGGGGCTGCCGGAGGTCCGCCGCTTCGTGCAGGACGCGATGCTGGACGCGGTGCGGCGGTACGCGGTGGACGCCGTGCACTGGGACGACTACTTCTATCCGTACCCGGTGGCGGGGGAGGTCTTCCCCGATGCCGACGCCTTCGCACGGTACGGGAGCGGGTTCGCCTCCGTGGGGGACTGGCGGCGGCACACGACGGACGTGCTGGTGAAGGAGATGGGGGAGCGGATCCGGGGGGTGCGGGCGGGGGTGCGGTTCGGGGTCAGCCCCTTCGGCGTGTGGCGGAACGCGGCGG
The DNA here is from genome assembly GCF_026342435.1 of Streptomyces sp. NBC_00237. NCBI lineage: Bacteria > Bacillati > Actinomycetota > Actinomycetes > Kitasatosporales > Streptomycetaceae > Streptomyces > Streptomyces sp. NBC_00237. The sequence goes on from NZ_JAPEMT010000001.1 coordinate 2,922,005, forward strand.
CCGACCCGGAGGGGTCCGCGACCCGGGCGGGCGTGGGAACCTACGACGACCTGTACGCGGACACGCGGAAGTGGGTGCGGGAGGGCTGGGTGGACTATGTCTGCCCGCAGCTGTACTGGCACGTGGGGTACGAGGTGGCGGACTACGCGGAGCTGGTGCGGTGGTGGGCGGGGGCGGTGCGGGGGACGGGGGTCGCCCTGTACGTGGGCGAGGCCCTGTACAAGGCGGGTGACCCGGCGCAGTTCGCGCCGTGGCAGGACCCGGCGGAGCTGTCGCGGCACCTGACGCTGGCGGGGGCGTATCCGGAGGTCGGGGGGCATGTCTTCTTCTCCGCCCGAGAGGTGGGGGCGGATCGGGTCGGGGCGATGGGGAGGGTGGTGGCGGACCACTACTGAGGGCGTGGCCGGGCGCGCGCCGCGCAGGGACACGGCCCCACGCCCCGGTCGGGTCGCCCCCCCACGCGCCGACGGGCCGGTTCCCCCGCAGAATGCCCCCATGAGCGACGACACCCTTCCCGGCCCCTGGACCGAACTCAGCCCCGAGGAGCGCCGCACCCGGCTCGCCGACGTACAGGCGCGGTACTTCGCGCGGCCCGGTGGGGCGGGGGCCGACAAGGAAGCCGGGAGGACCTACGCCCTCGACGGGCGTCACATCACCGACCGCTCCGCCCTCTTCCTCGCCCTCGGGGAGGCCGTCAACGGCCCAGGAGGCTACTTCGGGGGCAACCTCGACGCCCTCAGTGACTGTCTCAGCGGCGGCTTCGGCGTCACCGCTCCCTTCGTCCTGGAGTGGGGGCACTCCGACGTCGCCCGCACCCACCTCGTCGCGTACTTCGACTCCGCCCTCGACGTCCTGCGCGAGCATGCGGTGGAGGTGCGGCTCAGGTAGCTCCCGAGGCCGTCAGGGCGTCGTACGCGGTGCGCAACCTCCTTACTCCCTCGGTGAGTTCGGCCGTGCTCGACACCGCGGCGAAGCTCAGCCGTACGTGGTCCGCCGGGGGCTCCGCGCTGAAGTACGGGCGGCCAGGGGCGATCGACACCCCGGCGCGGAGCGCGGCGGACGTCAGGGCAGGCTCCTCCACGCCGTCGGGCAGGCGCAGCCACAGCTGGTAACCGCCGGACGGCACGTGGGGGAGAGCCAGCCCGGGCAGGTGCAGGCGCAGCGCGGAGACCATGGTGTCGCGGCGGCCCTGCAACTCGGCGGAGACCGTGCGCAGATGGCGGGGCCAGGCGGGGGAGCCGACCAGTTCGATCGCCGCCTCCTGGAGGGGGCGGGGGACGAAGAAGTTCTCCACCACCTGGATGGCGCGGAGGCGTTCCAGGACCGGGCCCCGGGCCGCGAGCGCGCAGACGCGGAAGCTCGGCGAGGTGGCCTTGGTGAGCGAACAGACGTGGACGACGACGCCGTCGGAGTCGTCGGAGGCGAGCGGGCGGGGCAGCGGCCCCGCGTCCGCGTGGACCAGACGCCGTACGAAGTCGTCCTCGACGACGAAGGCCCCCGCCGCCCGCGCGATCCGCAGGACCTCCGGGCGGCGTTCGGCGGAGAGCACCGCGCCGGTCGGGTTCTGGAAGAGGGGCTGGCAGACGAAGACGCGCGCGCCGGTGGCCCGGAAGGCGGCCTCCAGGAGGTCGGGACGTACGCCGTCGGCATCCACGGGCACCGGAACCGGGCGGAGCCCGGCGGCCCGCGCGATCGCGAGCATCCCCGGGTACGTCGGCGACTCGACCAGCACCGGGGAGCCGGGCGGCGCGAGGGCGCGCAGGGTCGTGGTCAGCGCGCTCTGGCCACCGGCCGCGATCAGGACGTCGGCGGCGGTGATCGCCCCTCCGACGCCCCGGGCGAACCATTCCCGCAGCTCGGGAATGCCGTCCACGGGCGGCCGCCCCCAGGCACCCGGCCGCCTGCCGGCCCGGGCGAGGGCGGCGGCCATGGCCTGCTCGGGCTGGAGGGAGGCGTGCAGGTAGCCGCCGTTGAACTCGATCACGCCGGAGGCGGGCGCGGAGAGGGTGGCCAGGAGGCCCGACGCGTCGACCGTGCGCGGCGTGCGGTCGGTGCAGCCCTCGGCGCTGAGCGTCACCTCCTGCCAGGAGGTGTCCCCGGGGGTACGGGCCTCCGCACGGCGGTCCTCGACGCGGAACGCGCCCGCACCGGGCCGGGTCACCACGAGCCCCTCCGAGGCGAGCTGGGCCAGGGCCCGGGAGACGGTGACGGGGCTGACCCGGTACTGCTCGACCAGGGCCCGACTTGACGGCAGCTTTCCACCGGGGGAGTAGCGGTGAAGATCCGCGCGAAGGGCTGATGCCAGTTCAGCGACGCTGCTACGCTCATGCATGAACGTAGAGAATAGCGCTACTGGCGGCAAGGCGATAGCAGTTGGCGGCTCGCCGGAGGCTCCTGACCACGCTTCTGGCCTTGCTCCTGGGCGTGTTCCCGTCGGTGTGCCCGCCCGTGTGCGCGTCCGTGTGCCCGTCCCTGTGCGCGTCCGCGGAGGAACGGCCCGCAGCGGCACCCTGCTCGCCGCCCTCGGCGTGGTCGCCTTCTCCCTCACCTTCCCCGCCACCGCCTGGGGCCTTGAGGGCTTCGGGCCCTGGACGCTGGTCTCCGTACGCAGCATCCTGGCCGCCCTCGTCGCGGGCGGCGCGCTGCTCGCCCTGCGGATACCCGTGCCCGACCGGCGGCACTGGGGCGGCCTCGCCGTCGTCGGCATCGGCGTCGTGCTCGGCTTCCCGATGCTGACGACCCTGGCGCTCCAGACGTCCACGACGTCCCACGCGGCCGTGGTGGTGGGCCTGCTGCCGCTGACCACGGCGGTGTTCGCCGCCGTACGCACCGGGCACCGGCCGTCGCGCGCCTTCTGGGCGGCGGCGCTCGTCGGGGCGGCGGTCGTCATCGCCTTCACCGTGCAGCAGAGCGGGGGCGCGCTGTCCGGCGGAGACCTCTACCTGTTCGGGGCGCTGCTCGTCTGCGCGGCCGGGTACACCGAGGGCGGGCGGCTGGCCAGGGAGATGCCGGGCTGGCAGGTCATCGGCTGGGCGCTGATCCTGTGCCTGCCGGTGGCGGTGCCGACGGCCGCGGTCGCGCTCGCCGTGGAGCCGCTGCACCTGACGGGCACGGCGGTGGCCGGGCTGCTGTGGGTGGCGGTCGGGTCGCAGTTCCTGGGCCTGGTGGTCTGGTACCGGGGAATGGCCGAGATCGGAGTCGCCCGCGCAAGTCAACTCCAGCTCGCACAGCCGCTGTTGACGCTCGTGTGGTCCGTGCTGCTGCTCGGCGAGGTACTGCCGGTGGCGGCACCGGTGGCGGCGGTGGCGGTGCTGGTGTGCATCGCGGTGACGCAGCGGGTGCGCAGCTGACATGTCTGATGCGTGGTGGGTTCAACTCCCTTGTCCGCAACTAGACTTGGCCGCTCGAACCCGACCTCTGGAGGTCAGTGGCGATGCGAGCCAGCGTGGGTGACCGGTTGTTGATGCACGGCAGGATCGTGGGTCAGCGGGACCGGGTCGCGGAAGTCGTGGAGGTACTCGGCACGAACGGACTCCCTCCGTACCGGGTGCGCTTCGAGGACGGACACGAGACAGTCATGTCCCCAGGCCCGGACACAGTGGTACGGCCCCGCGAACGGCCGTAGACCAGCCGCGCGGCCAGCACTTGAGGGGAAGGGGCGGGGAGGGGGGAACCCGCCCCGCCCGGCGGCCTGAACCCCCGCCCCCGCTCACAGCCCTACCTCTCCCCTTGCCCCGCCCTCAGTAGAAGTGCCGCAACCGGGGCCACAGCTCCGACCACCGCGACACCGTTCCCGCGCACACCACCACCGCCGTCCCCTGCTCCTCGTTCTCCACCCCCGCCCCGTTGTCCACCCGCCCCACGTCCTGGCACCCCCGGAAGAACCGCGACGCCCCACCCCCGCTGCCCCGCTGCCGCACCAGCACCACCCGCCCCGTCGCGGAATCCGGCGGCGGCCCCCAGTCCGCGAAGCTCATGTGCCCCGAGTACGGCGCGGGCAGCCCCCGCGCGGGCCCGTACCGTACGAGCGCCCCCGCCTGCCCGTAGTTCTGCGTGAAGACCACCGACGTGGCCCGCTCACCCGGCGGCACCCTCCGCCAGCCCGCCGCCACCGCGTCCGCGAACTCCGGCCAGCCCACCTGCTCGCCCTGCTCCGGGTTGATGCCGTTCACCCACTCCAGCTGGCTCGGGGGCAACACCGGCAGTCCCACCGTCAGACTCATCGCCGCCGTCACCGTCACCGCCCCCACCAGCACGGAGCGCCGCACCCGCCGCGCCCCACCCGCCAGCCACGCCACCGAGGGCGGGCACCCCGCCGCCAGCAGCACCAGCAGCAGCGGCAGCGCGTAGTACGGCTTGCCGCCCGTGCCGATCACCTGGAGGCACAGCAGCGGATACGCCCACGCCACCGCCCGCGCCCACCCCACCCGCGCGTCCCGCCACAGCCGCAGCCACCCCGCCGCGCACACCGGCGCGTACAACGGCGACAGGAACAGCAGCTGCTGCGGTACGAAGAGGAGCCGGTTCTCGGTGCCGTCGTCGGCCACGATGCCGCCCGCCACGGTGAGCTGGGGCCAGCCGTGCTGCTCCTGCCACCACAGGTTGGGCCAGGCGATCAGCACCGCCAGCGCCACCCCCACCCCCAGCCACCCGCTGCGCAGCAGCCGCCGGGGCCCGGCCACCGCGAGGCCGCCGAGCAGCGCGGCGACCAGCATCGCCACCAGGTACTTGTTCTGCACGCCGATCCCGACGGCGGCCCCCATCGGCGCCCACCAGCGCGGGTTCCCGGTGCGCAGCAGCCGCAGGAACAGCCAGCCGATCGCCAGCCACGCCACCAGGTCGTACGTCGCCGTGGTCACGATGTGCCCCACGGCCAGCACGAACGTCGACGTCGCCGCGCACCCGGCGGCCAGGATCTGCGCCCGCCGGTCGCCGCCCAGCTCCCGGACCACGGAGGCGACCAGCAGCACCAGGATCACGCAGGCGAGCGTCCCGGCGACCCGCAGTCCCGCCGGGCTGTCGCCGAAGACGGAGCTGAACGCCCGGGTCAGCAGCGGGGTCAGGGGCGGCTGGTCGACGTACCCCCAGTCCGGACGGTCCCCGGCGACCAGGAAGTACAGCTCGTCGCGGTGGTAGCCGTACCGTCCCGACAGGGCGGTGAGGAGCCCCGCCACGGCGACGCACACGGCGGCGACGGGAACGGTGGCGAAGGAGTGGAGCGCGCGGGACGCGGAGAGGGGCTCGCCCTTGTCGTACACGGCCCGGAGCCTACGACCGGAACGTCCCCGCCAGAAGACCTCGTACCACAACGAAACGGTCAAGTCGGGTGCAGGGGAGTGGGGTTGGGCGTGAGCGGAGTCCCCGGCGGCCCTTCGTCACGCCTGCGCTCCCAGCATCTTCCGGAACAGTCCCCTGATCTCCTCCGTCAGCTCCGGCGCGGGGCCCTCGACGAGGATGCCCGGCACCACCTGCTGCACCGACAGGGCCGTCAGCGGCGGCTCGGGTGCGTTCAACTCACCGAGTCGGCCAATGAGTTGCTCGGAAGGGCTGGCGTACGAGATCCGGCCGAGCCCCACCCAGCCGCACACATCGTGCAGTGCTCGCTGGAGGCGAAATCCCAGTGATCGTAAACGAGGCAGAGGTTACGGTGACGGCTCGCCCAGCAGACGGAGAGACGCCACCGCATGCCGCACACCCCGCCCCACCCGGCCGAGGTCATCGCCACCGACCGCCTCGACCTGATCCCCCTCGCCGCCGCCCACGCCCCGGACATGGCCGAGGTCCTCGACGACCCCGCCCTGCACGCCTTCATCGGCGGGGCCCCGCTCACCGCCGACGCGCTCCTCGCCCGGTACGAGCGGCTGGAACGCGGCGCACCCGACCCCGCCGTCGGCTGGCTCAACTGGGTGGTGCGGCTGCGCGACGAGGACCGCCTGACCGGCACGGTCCAGGCCACCGTCGAGGGCGGCGTCGCGGAGATCGCCTGGGTGACCGGCACGGCCTGGCAGGGACGGGGCATCGCGGGCGAGGCGGCCCGCGCGCTGGCCGCCTGGCTCGCCGCCCGTCCGGGCGTCACCGAACTGCGGGCGCACGTGCACCCCGAGCACCGCGCGTCCCAGAGCGTCGCCCGCGCCGCCGGACTCCTGCCGACGGACGTGCGGCAGGACGGAGAGGTGCGCTGGGTGCGTACCGTCCGTCCGGGCGGAGAGGACGCGGACCGCCCGCCCGCCGTACGTGTGGAGGCGGGACTCGTGCGGGGTGCGCACGCCGCTCCCGGCATCGTCTCCCACCTCGGAATCCCTTACGCCGCACCGCCGTTCGGGCCGAACCGCTTCCGTGCCCCGCAGTCGCCCGCATCCTGGGGCGGCGTCCGCGACTGCATCTCGTACGGCCCCGTCGCCCCGCAGTCGGCCGAACTGCCGGGCGCTCCCTCCTGGAAGCCCGGCGACGAGGACGTCCTCACCCTCAACCTCTGGGCCCCGGAGGGGAGTTCGGCTCTGCCGGTGCTCGTCTGGCTGCACGGCGGCGCGTACAGCTTCGGTTCCTCCGCCCAGCCCGACCACGACGGTACGGTCCTGGCGCGCGCCGGACTGGTGGTCGTGACGCTCAACTACCGGCTCGGCTTCGAGGGGTTCGGGCACCTGCCGGGCGGCGACGAGGCCGGGTACCCGGAGAACCGGGGCCTGCTCGACCAGGTCGCCGCCCTCCGCTGGGTCCATGCGAACATCGCGGCCTTCGGCGGCGACCCCGACCGCGTCACCGTCGCAGGGCAGTCCTCCGGGGCCACCGCCGCCGTGAGTCTGCTGCTGGGCGAGGAGACGCGCGGGCTGGTTCGGCGGGTCATCGCGCACAGCGCGGTCGGGCCGTGCTTCTCCCGGGAGCTGGCCGAGGACATCACCCGTGCGGTGGCTGCGGAAGCCGGTGTTCCGGCCACCGTCCAGGGGCTTCTCGGCGCGTCGCCGCAGGAGCTGACGGCGGCTTCGGACCGGGTGGCCGGGGTCTGGAGGCGGGACGCGGGGGTGGGGCGGAGGTACTACGACCCGGTCCTCTACGGTCCGGTCGCGGACGGTCCGGTCCCCGGTGACGGGCTCCTGCCCGCCGACCCCCTCGCCGTGCACGCCGGAGCCCCGCTCGCCGGAGTGGACCTGCTGGTCTGCCACACCACCGAGGAGTACTGGCTGCTGGATGCGGTCGGGAGCAGCGCCAAGGTGACCACGGAGGCCGAACTCGCCGTTTTCTGCGCCGACTTCAAACTTCCGCAATCCCTCGTCGCCGCCTACCGGGACCGCATGCCCGGCGCCCCCGTCCTGGACGTGTACCTCGCGCTCCTGGGCGACCGGATGTTCGCCGAGTACAGCCATCGCGTCGCCGACGCCCACGTCCGCGCCGGGGGCCGCACCTTCCTGTCCCGCTTCGCCCGTCGGCGTACCGACGCCGACGGCACGCCCCGGGTGCGCGCCTGGCACTGCGCGGACGTGCCCTTCGCCTTCGGCAGCCACCACGATCCCGCCCTGGAATTCCTCATCGGCGGGCCCCCGGACGAGGCGGACGACGCCCTGTCCCGCCAACTGGTGCGTGCCTGGGCCGAGTTCGCGACGACGGGTGATCCTGGCTGGGAGCCGTACGACGGTTCGGACGCGGGTGCCGTACGGATCTGGGGCGCGGTCGCGGCGGAAGGGCCGCCGCGCGAGGCGTGGCGCGAGGTGGCCTCCGGGCTCGAACGCCCCTGACCGGGGGCGGGCGTTACCTCGTTACCTGGGGAGTAATCGACGGTCGGGCGGGGTTGCGAGATCGTGAGGTCGTCGCCGGGGGACAAGCCCGGCGGACAGCCAGAAGCACTCGCCAGCAGTTCACACACGCCGATCAGAGGACACCGCCATGAGCGTCGACTTCCGCACCGCCCTCCAGCACTACTTCGCCGCCTGGAACGCCAGCACGGGCCCCGACGACCTCGCCAAGGCCGTCGCGGTCGCCTTCACCGAGGATGTCGCCTACACCGACCCGGGCACCGAGGTGCGCGGCCACGCGGAGGTCGCGGAGATGATCGCCGGGGCGCACGCCCAGTTCCCCGGCTTCGAGTTCCGGCTGCACGGCGAGCCCGACGGTCACCACGACATCGTCCGCTTCGGCTGGGAGCTGGTCTCGCTGGCCGACGGGTCCGCCCCCGTCGCGGGCTTCGACGTCGCGACCGTCGAGGAGGACGGGCGGGTCTCTTCGGTGAAGGGCTTCCTGGACCGGGTTCCGGGGGCCTGAGCGGGGAGGCGCGTGCACCCGGGGGCAGGTGGGGCCCGTGGGGCTGGCGGGGCGGAAGTCTATGGTTGCTCCCCATGTGGCCAGGAGAGCAGTCGTCGGGGGCAGGACAGCACCCGCCGCACCCGCAGAGCAACCCGTACCAGCAGCACCCCACGCAACCGCAGGGGTACCAGCCGTACGCGCAGCAGCAGACGCAGTCGCAGTCGCGGTCGCCGCTCCCGCCCCCGGGCGGCGGCGGAGACGGGAGCGGCTGGAGCCTCGCCACCCAGCTCGTCGTCGGAGCGGCAGCCGTGGCCGTCGTCGGGTGCGCCGTGACCGGGTTCCTGGTCCTCGGCGGCGACGGCGACGACAAGGTCGTCACGAAGCCCACCGCCACCGCCACCCCCGGACGGACCCCGTCGGCGGACGCGCGGCCCGGCACCGACCGGGGCCCGGCGGCCGAGCCGACGCCGGTCGTCCCCGGCTGGAAGACCGTCGTCAACCCCCAGCTGGGCATCGCCTTCGACGTGCCGCAGGAGTGGGACCGCAAGGCGAGCAGCTGGGTCAGTTACGTCGCCGACGCGAAGGACGAGACCGAAACGCCCCTCGTCGGCTTCACCGCACCCGGGGTCCTCCAGGAGAAGTGGTGCACGTCCGACGACGACAAGGACGGCAACCGCGAGGAGACCGCCCTCGCCTCGGCCGGTTCCCGGGGCGAACGCAAGGCCGCGTCCGCCGCCGACGCGGCCCGCGAGACCGCGCGGCTGTGGCTGTACGGGGCCTACACCCAGCCCGACCGCAGCCGGGCGAACGCGACCCCGGCCGAACCCTTCACCACCTCGTCCGGCATCAAGGGCAGCCTGGCGAGCGCCGCATCCTCGGGCGTGCCCAAGAAGGGCAAGTGCTCCACCGACGGCAAGGTCACGACCTTCGCCTTCACCGGCTCCCGGGGCACGCTCGTCTCCTGGAGCTTCGTCGGGGCGAAGGGCGTGCCCCAGGAGGTTCCGGACGCTACGGTACGCAAGATCGTCGGGACGGTGCGGCTGGTGGGCGCCAAGTAGGGGCGACGGGGCCGTTGTTGGTCCGGCCCGTCACATTCTCCGTGCGGCGATCGTCAAGCAGGTGCGGCCGTACGAGACAGGGCCGCGACCCTACGACGAGAGACACGGGGCCCTCACCCATGGAACCGATACGCAGGGCAGGCAACGGCACCGAAGGCAGCGGCGCGGCGGGCGCGGCCGGGCCCGACTTCCTGGCAGGCCAGTTCGAGGCCAACCGGGACCGGCTGCGCGGTGTCGCCTACCGGATGCTCGGCTCCGCCGCGGAGGCCGAGGACGCGGTCCAGGAGGCATGGCTGCGCCTCGGCCGCCAGGACGCCGCCACCATCGACAACCTTCCCGGCTGGCTGACCACGGTCGTCGCCCGGGTCTGCCTCGACCAGCTGCGCTCGCGCACCTCCCGCCGCGAGGACCCCCTCGACCCGCTCTCCGACACCCACGTCCCCGACCCGATCGTGCGCCGCGACGACGAGGCGGACCCGGAGCAGCAGGCGCTGCTCGCGGACTCGGTGGGCCTCGCACTCCTGGTCGTACTGGAAACCCTGGGCCCCGCCGAACGGCTCGCCTTCGTCCTGCACGACATGTTCGCGGTGCCCTTCGAGGAGATCGCGCCGCTCGTCGACCGGACCCCGGCGGCGACCCGCCAGCTCGCCAGCCGGGCCAGGCGCCGGGTGCAGGGCACGGCCCCCGCGCCCGACACGAACGCGTCCCGCCAGCGCGAGGTGGTCGCGGCGTTCCTCGCCGCCTCCCGGGGCGGCGACTTCGACGGCCTGCTCTCCCTCCTCGACCCGCAGTGCCTGCTGCGCGCGGACGCGGGGGCGGGGACGCCGGGGCTGTCGAAGGTGGTGCGGGGGGCGAGGGAGGTCGTGTCGAACGCGCTCATGTTCTCGCGGGGGGCGCGGTTCGCCCGGCCGGCGCTGGTCAACGGGGCGCCGGGGCTGGTCACCGTGATCAACGGAAAGGTGATGGGGGTCATGGCCTTCACGATCGTCAACGACAAGATCCTCGAACTGAACATCCTCGCCGATCCCGACCGCCTCTCCACCCTGGACGTATCCACCCTCTAATCCCCCACCCCCACCTCACTCCTCCCACCTCTCCCCGCTGCCCCATCCCCCTTTGGCCAGCGGGGGCCGCTCCCTCCTGGCTCCTCCCACCTCTCTCCGCTTCCGCCTCGCCCCCTTGGGCTCCGCCCTCCGCTTCCCTCGCCTCCTTGGGCGGCGGGGCCGCCCCCCGGGGGCGGGACGGGCGGGCAAGGGGGCGGCCCCCCTCGCTCCGGGCCCACCCCGGAGCGCCCCCGACCTGCCCCGATGCGGCCGCACCGCCTGAGAGGGCCCCACCCCGGTGCCGTCCGCTTGGCCTCCGCCGATGGGTGCCGCCGCGCCCGGGTGCGCCTGCGGCGGGCCGCCCCTCCCCACCCCTTCACCTCAAGCGCTCGCCGCGCGGCTGTCCCGCACACGTGCGGGCGCGTTGGGGCTGGGCGCGCAGTTCCCCGCGCCCCTAAAGGGGCGCACCCCCTCCCAGACCCAGCGAAGCCGGGAGCGCCCCCGCGGCGGAGCCGCACAGTGACACAGTCCCGCGCCCCTCAAGGGGCAGGGAGCGCCCCCGCCGCAGAGCCGCACAAGTCGCAGCCCGTCGACCCGGGAGGTCGCGAGGCCGGGAGCCCCACTTCACCCCCACTCCCCCTCACGAGATATCTTGACGTCAAGCAATGTTGCAGACGTGGAGCGGAGTACCCGGTGACTGACTCGACCATCATCTATACGCACACCGACGAGGCCCCGGCCCTCGCGACGTATTCGTTCCTGCCCGTCGTCGAGGCGTACGCCTCCACGGCCGGTGTCACGGTCGAAAGCCGCGACATCTCCCTGGCGGGCCGCATCATCGCGAGCTTCCCCGAGTTCCTGAAGGAGGAGCAGCGGATCGATGACGCGCTCGCCGAGCTCGGCGAGCTGGCCAAGACGCCCGGCGCGAACATCATCAAGCTGCCCAACGTCTCGGCCTCGATCCCGCAGCTGAAGGCCGCGGTCGCCGAGCTCCAGGCCCAGGGCTACGCGCTTCCGGACTACCCGGACGAGGCGAAGACCGACCAGGACAAGGACGTCCGCGCCCGTTACGACAAGATCAAGGGCAGCGCCGTCAACCCGGTCCTGCGCGAGGGCAACTCCGACCGCCGCGCCCCCGCCTCGGTCAAGAACTACGCCAAGGCCCACCCCCACCGCATGGGCAAGTGGACCCCGGAGTCCAAGACCAACGTCGCCACCATGGGCGCCGACGACTTCCGCTCCACCGAGAAGTCCGCCGTGATCGCCGAGGCCGGATCGCTCCGTATCGAGCTCGTCGGCGACGACGGCTCCACCACCGTCCTGCGCGAGTCCGTACCCGTACTCGCCGGTGAGGTCGTCGACGCCTCTGTGATGCGTGTCGCCGCGCTGCGCGAGTTCTTCACCGCGCAGCTCGCCCGCGCCAAGTCCGAGGGCGTGCTCTTCTCCGTGCACCTCAAGGCCACGATGATGAAGGTCTCCGACCCGATCATCTTCGGCCACGTGGTCCGCGCCTTCTTCCCGAAGACCTTCGCCCAGTACGGCGACGTCCTGGCCACGGCGGGTCTGACCCCCAACGACGGCCTCGGCGGCATCTACAAGGGTCTGGAGTCGCTCCCGCAGGGCGCCGAGATCAAGGCGTCCTTCGACGCCGAGCTCGCCGAGGGCCCGGAGCTGGCCATGGTCGACTCCGACAAGGGCATCACCAACCTGCACGTGCCGTCCGACGTCATCGTCGACGCCTCGATGCCCGCCATGATCCGCACCTCCGGCCACATGTGGGGCCCGGACGGCAACGAGGCCGACACCCTCGCGGTCCTCCCGGACTCCTCGTACGCGGGCATCTACCAGGTCGTCATCGACGACTGCCGCGCCAACGGCGCCTACGACCCGTCGACCATGGGCTCCGTGCCCAACGTCGGTCTGATGGCGCAGAAGGCCGAGGAGTACGGCAGCCACGACAAGACCTTCGAGATCCAGACCACGGGCACGGTGCGCGTCGTCGACGCCAACGGCACCGCCGTCCTGGAGCAGGTCGTGGGTGCGGGCGACATCTTCCGGATGTGCCAGACCAAGGACCTCCCGATCCAGGACTGGGTCAAGCTGGCCGTCACGCGTGCCCGCGCCACCGGCGTCCCGGCCGTGTTCTGGCTGGACGAGGAGCGCGCCCACGACGCGCAGCTCATCACCAAGGTCAAGAAGTACCTCGGCGACCACGACACCGACGGTCTGACGATCGAGATCATGTCGCCGGTCAAGGCCATCGCGTACTCCCTGGAGCGCATCCGCCGGGGCGAGGACACCATCTCGGTGACCGGCAACGTGCTCCGTGACTACCTCACGGACCTCTTCCCGATCCTGGAGCTGGGCACCAGCGCCAAGATGCTCTCCGTCGTCCCGCTCATGAACGGCGGCGGCCTCTTCGAGACGGGCGCGGGCGGCTCCGCCCCCAAGCACGTCCAGCAGCTCGTCAAGGAGAACTACCTCCGCTGGGACTCCCTCGGTGAGTTCCTGGCGCTGGCCGTCTCCTTCGAGCACCTCGCCACCACCACGGGCAACGCGCGCGCCCAGGTGCTCGCCGACACCCTGGACCGCGCCACGGGCACCTTCCTCAACGAGGACAAGTCCCCGAGCCGCAAGCTCGGCGGCATCGACAACCGGGGCAGCCACTTCTACCTGGCCCTGTACTGGGCCCAGGAGCTGGCCAACCAGACCGACGACGCGGCGCTCGCCGAGGCGTTCGGCCCGCTGGCCGCGACGCTGGCCGAGCAGGAGGAGACCATCGTCTCCGAGCTGATCGCCGTGCAGGGCTCGCCGGTCGACATCGGCGGCTACTACCAGCCGGACGCCAAGAAGGCCGCGGCCGTCATGCGTCCGTCGAAGACGCTGAACGAGGCCCTGGCGACCCTCGCCTGAGTCTCCGGCTCAGTGTCTGACGCTGCGTCAACAGGACTGCCCCGGACGGTACTTCACCGGACGGGGCAGTCCCGCGTTCAGGCCGCGAGACTCCAGGCGAGGGCCCCCGCCACCGCCACCCCGTACGCCCACACGCCACCCCGCACGACTCGCTCCCGTACGTCCTCGCTCCATGCCGTACGGGCCGCCGGCAGCCACGCCAGGACGGGCAGCACCAGCACCGCGTGCAGGCTGACCCCGTGCAACGGCTTCAGCACGCCCGTCGAGGCGTACGCGTCCAGCTGATGCCCCGTACGCGTCAGGACCACTCCGCGCGCGATCATCGCCGCCCCCGACGCCAGCCCCACCAGCAGGATCGCGAACCCGGCCCGCAGCGCGAGCGGCATCCCGGCGGGCCCGCCCGGCCGCCGCCGGAACGCCGCCACCGCCAGCACGGTCAGCAACAGCACCAGGACCACCCCGCCCACCGCGAGCCCCATGGACACGACCGTGTCGAAGCCGGTCTCCATGTTGAGGTGCGAGGGCCGGTGCCGCCACGCCTGAAGCGTGATCCCGCCGACCTCCAGCACGCAGTCCGCCGCGAAGAGGCCGAGTACCACCGTCCGCGTCCGCTCGCCGATCCGCAGGTACGACGCCACCCACGCCACGGCCATCAGCGTCAGCCCGAAGGACAGGCCGAAGGTCACGGGCTTGCGCCAGGAAACGGGCCCGTTCCACGGCCCGCCGTCCACCGCGAAGACCGCCAGGTGCAGCAGGCCGGACGCGAGGAGCAGCAGGCCGACCAGGAGGCAGGCGCGCTCGACGGGACGCAGGGTGCGGGCGCGGGGAGCGAGGGTCGTCGTCATGACGTACAGCTTCGGCGGGCGCGGCCCGACGGGCGTCGTACCCGAGGAGGCAGCCCTCCTGCTCCTCGGGCAGTACGGTCCCGGCAGTTGCGGTCCCGCCGGTTGCGGTCCCGGCAGTGACGGTCCTGGTGGTCACTGCCCCGGCCGTGCGGCCGCAGTCCTACGAAGCGGCCGCAGGCCGCTGCTCGGGGACCTCGGCCGTCCCCTTGGTGAAGAGCTCGGCCAGGTTGTCGGTGGACAGCACCAGCGCCGCCCCGACCAGTCCCGCGAGAACGGCCCCCAGCACGCCCGCCCAGTGCGTCTGCCCCGGCCCGCCGGTCCGGCAGAGCAGCCCGGCCGCGACCACTGCCAGCAGCGCCGCATTGCGCACCACATGACGCGGGCCGATCGGAGCGGTGGTGGACCCGAAGCAGTTGCAGGACTGGTCCTTCCCCCGCAGCAGGACCCCCGCGATCCCGGCGGTGAAGCCCACCAGCAGCACTCCCGCCACGACGAAGCCCGCCACACCGCCCGGCCACAGCGCCAGCAGCACCGCGGAGGCGCACTCGCCCGCCACCACACCCACCGCGACGCCGGGAGCGATCGCGGCGGGAACCCCCATGTCACGGGTCGCGGTCACGAACGACCGGAACGACGCGGCCGAGAGCAGCTTGCTCGCCGCCGAGGCGACGAACATCGTCCCGACCAGTACGCGGCACGCCAGCACGACGTATTCCACAGGCCGACCTCACTTCCCCCGGCAATTCGGCAGCCGCCATCTAATCTCATGCGCCCCACACGCAACAGGCATCTTTCCGTCAACAAGAACCCCTCCGGCCTTCGTTGACCCAGTACCCGCCCACCACCAGCAATGTTAGGTTTGCCTAACCTAAATGAACCGGGGGAGTGGGCGACATGGCCAAGGACGGTAAGTACCGCAAGCCCGAGCGGCGGGAGTTCCTCGTCCCGCACGTGGTGGCCCGCAAGCAGATCAGCCCCCACTTCGTCCGCGTCACCCTCGGCGGCGAGGCCCTGAAGTCCTTCGTCCCCATGGGCTACGACCAGTGGTTCCGCGTCTTCCTCCCCACCGCCGATGGCGTACTCCGCCTTCCCCGGCGGACCAACGGCCTCTGGGTCGCCGAGTACCTGCTCATGTCCAAGGACACCCGCCCCATCGGCCGCAACTACACCGTCCGTCACCACCGCACCGAGGGCCTCTACGGCGAAGGCCCCGAACTCGACGTCGACTTCGTCCTCCACGAGGACGCCGACGGCACACTCGGCCCCGCCTCCGCCTGGGCCCGCGACGCCTCGCCCGGCGACGAGATCGGCATCTTCGACGAGGGCGTCACCTTCCTCCCCCCGCCCCGCGCGACCTGGCACCTCCTCGTCGGCGACGAAAGCGCGCTCCCCGCCGTCCTCGGCATCCTCGCCTCGTCCCCCGACGACGTCCCGACCGAGGCGTACGTCGAACTCCCCGACGCCCGGGACGCCCAGCCCGTCGACACCCGCCCGAACACCACCCTCCACTGGCTGACCCGGCCCCCCGGTACCCCCGTCGGCGACACGGCCCTCGCCGCCGTCCGCGCCGCCACCCTCCCGGACGGCCCCGGCTACGCGTGGACGGCGGGCGGCCAGCGCCTCGCCACCGGAATCCGCCGCCACCTGGTCACCGACCGAGGCTTCCCCAAGGACGCGGTGACCTTCACCGGCTACTGGCGCTGAGCCCCCGGCTTCCCGTGCCCACTCCGTCGGGGGTGGGTGCGATGTCGTACGCCGCATTCACTCTTTGCATAAAACTGCGTGAGTACGTATAGTCATGCCATCGACGAGGAGGGTCCGATGGTGGTCAGGGCAGCAGTGGCGGGAGCGAGTGGATACGCGGGCGGGGAACTGCTGCGTTTCCTCCTCGTGCACCCCGACGTGGAGATCGGCGCCCTGACGGGCCACTCCAACGCCGGGCAGACGCTCGGCAGCGTTCAGCCCCACCTCGCGCCGCTCACGAGCCGCGTCCTGGAGCCGACCACCGCAGAGGTGCTGGCCGGGCACGATGTCGTCTTCCTCGCCCTGCCGCACGGCCAGTCCGCCGCCGTCGCCGAGCAACTCGGCGACGACGTGCTCGTCGTCGACATGGGGGCCGACTTCCGGCTCGCCGACGCCGCCGACTGGGAGAAGTTCTACGGCTCCCCGCACGCCGGCACCTGGCCCTACGGTCTGCCCGAACTGCCGGGTGCGCGCGCCGCGCTGGAGGGGTCCAAGCGCATCGCGGTGCCCGGTTGCTACCCGACGGCCGTGTCCCTGGGGCTCGTACCGGCGTACGCCGCCGGTCTCGCCGAGCCCGAGGCGGTCATCGTCGCCGCGTCCGGCACCTCCGGCGCGGGCAAGGCCGCCAAGCCGCACCTCCTCGGCTCCGAGGTGATGGGCTCCATGTCGCCGTACGGCGTGGGCGGCGGCCACCGGCACACCCCCGAGATGATCCAGAACCTCAGCGCCGTCGCGGGGGAGCGGGTCACCGTCTCCTTCACGCCGACGCTGGCCCCGATGCCGCGCGGCATCCTCGCCACCAGCAGCGCGAAGGCGAAGCCGGGGGTGACGGAGCAGGACGTACGGGCCGCGTACGAGAAGGCTTACGGGGACGAGCCGTTCGTGCGGCTCCTGCCCGAGGGGCAGTGGCCCGCCACCGCCTCCGTGTACGGGTCCAACGCCGCGCAGATCCAGGTCGCGTACGACGGGGCCGCCCGGCGCATCGTCGTCGTCAGCGCCATCGACAACCTCGCCAAGGGCACCGCGGGCGGCGCGGTGCAGAGCATGAACATCGCCCTCGGGCTCGACGAGTCCACCGGCCTCACCTCGATCGGAGTAGCACCGTGAGCGTCACGGCAGCACAGGGGTTCACCGCGGCGGGCATCGCCGCGGGAATCAAGGAGAACGGCAACCCGGACCTGGCCCTCGTGGTCAACACCGGGCCGCGCCGAGCCGCCGCGGGCGTCTTCACCTCCAACCGCGTCAAGGCCGCCCCCGTCCTCTGGTCCGAGCAGGTCGTCAAGAGCGGCGAGATCGCCGCCGTCGTCCTCAACTCCGGCGGTGCCAACGCCTGTACCGGCCCGCAGGGCTTCCAGGACACGCACGCCACGGCCGAGAAGGCGGCGGACGTCCTCGGTGTCGGCGCGGGCGAGGTCGCCGTCGCGTCGACCGGTCTCATCGGCGTCCTGCTCCCCATGGACAAGCTGCTCCCCGGCATCGACAAGGCCGCCGCCGAGCTCTCCGTGCACGGCGGCGAGAAGGCCGCCATCGCCATCAAGACCACCGACTCCGTGCACAAGACGTCCGTGCACACCAGCGAGGCGGGCTGGACCGTCGGCGGCATGGCCAAGGGCGCGGGCATGCTCGCCCCGGGCCTCGCCACCATGCTCGTCGTCCTCACCACCGACGCCGACCTCGACGCCCCCGCGCTCGACCGGGCCCTGCGCGACGCCACCCGGCAGACCTTCGACCGGGTCGACTCCGACGGCTGCATGTCCACCAACGACACGGTGCTGCTCCTCGCCTCGGGCGCGTCCGAAGTCACCCCGGGCGACGAGGAGTTCGCGGCCGCCGTACGTACCGTCTGCGACGACCTCGCCCGCCAGCTCATCGGCGACGCCGAGGGCGCGAGCAAGGACATCCGGATCGAGGTGATCAACGCGGCGACCGAGGACGACGCCGTCGAGGTCGGCCGGTCCATCGCCCGCAACAACCTCCTCAAGTGCGCCCTGCACGGCGAGGACCCCAACTGGGGCCGGGTGCTCTCCGCGATCGGCACGACGCAGGCCGCCTTCGACCCCGACGCGCTCAACGTCGCCATCAACGGGGTCTGGGTCTGCAAGAAGGGCTCGTTCGGCGACGACCGCGACCTGGTCGACATGCGGTACCGGGAGATCAAGATCACCGCCGACCTCGCCGAGGGCTCCGAGTCCGCCGTGATCTGGGCGAACGACCTCACCGCCGACTACGTCCACGAGAACAGCGCGTACTCCTCATGAGTACCGACAAGGGCACTCCCACGACCGCGCGCAAACACACCGCCCTCCCCAAGGCGCAGATCCTCATCGAGGCGCTGCCCTGGCTGACCCGCCACCAGGGCAAGACCGTCGTGATCAAGTTCGGCGGCAACGCCATGATCGACGAGGACCTGAAGGCGGCCTTCGCCCAGGACGTCGTCTTCCTCCACCACGCCGGTCTCAAGCCCGTCGTCGTGCACGGCGGCGGCCCCCAGATCAGCAAACAGCTCGACGCGGCGGGCATCGTCAGCGAGTTCAAGGCCGGGCTGCGGGTCACCACGCCCGAAGCCATGGACGTCGTACGCATGGTCCTGGCGGGACAGGTGCAGCGCGAACTGGTCGGCCTGCTCAACCAGCACGGCCCCCTCGCCGTCGGCCTGACCGGCGAGGACGCCCACACCATCAGCGCCACCCAGCACTTCCCGCAGATCGACGGAGAAGCCGTCGACATCGGCCGGGTCGGCGAGATCACCTCGATCGACACCGGTGCCATCGAGGCGCTCCTTGCGGACGGCCGCATTCCGGTCGTCTCGTCGATCGCGCGCGCCCAGGACGCCTCGGAGGGCGGCCATGTCTACAACGTCAATGCTGATACGGCGGCTGCGGCACTCGCTGCGGCGCTGGGCGCCGAAACGCTGATGGTCCTGACCGACGTCGAGGGCCTCTACGAGGACTGGCCGAACAGCGACGACGTCATCAGCCGCCTCACCGCCACCGAACTGGAGAAGCTCCTCCCGGAGCTGGCCAGCGGCATGGTGCCCAAGATGCAGGGCTGCCTGCACGCGGTGCGGGGCGGCGTCACCACCGCCCGCGTCATCGACGGGCGGGTCCAGCACTCGATCCTGCTGGAGATCTTCACGGACGAAGGAATCGGCACGATGGTCGTGGCCGACCAGCCGGACGCAGCAGACGCACACGACGCGCAGGGGGAGCCCCAGTCATGAGCAACGCCGACCTCACCGGACGGTGGCAGAACGCCCTCACCGACAACTACGGCACCCCGAAGCTCGCCCTCGTCCGAGGCGAAGGCTCCACCCTCTGGGACGCCGACGGCAAGGAATACGCCGATTTCGTCGGCGGCATCGCGGTCAACGCCCTCGGCCACGCCCACCCCGCGATCGTCGAGGCGGTCTCCCGCCAGATCGGCTCCCTCGGCCACGTCTCCAACCTCTTCGTCGCCGAGCCCCCCGTCGCCCTCGCCGAGCGGATCATCGAGCTCTCCGGTCGTCCCGGCAAGGTGTACTTCTGCAACTCCGGCGCCGAGGCCAACGAGGCCGCCTTCAAGATCGGCCGCCTCACCGGCCGCACCCACATGGTCGCCACCACCGGTGGCTTCCACGGCCGCACCATGGGTGCCCTGGCCCTCACCGGCCAGGAGGGCAAGCGCACGCCCTTCCTCCCGCTCCCCGGCGACGTCACCCACGTACCGTACGGAGACGTGGAAGCCCTCCGCGAGGCCGTCACCGAGGACACCGCGCTCCTGATCATCGAGCCGATCCAGGGCGAGCTCGGCGTCGTCGTGCCCCCGCCCGGCTACCTCGTGGCGGCCCGCGAGATCACCCGCGCCACCGGCACCCTCCTCGTCCTCGACGAGATCCAGACCGGCACGGGACGCACCGGCCACTTCCTCGCCCACCAGGCCGAAGAGGGCATCGACCCGGACCTCGTCACCCTCGCCAAGGGCCTCGGCGGCGGCCTCCCGCTCGGCGCGACCGTCGCGTACGGACCGGCCGCCGACCTCCTGATGCCCGGCCACCACGGCTCCACCTTCGGCGGCAACCCCGTAGCGTGCGCCGCCGGACTCGCCGTCCTGGAGACCATCGCCGCCGACGGTCTCCTCGACGCGACCAAGCGCAAGGGCGAGAAGCTGCGTGACGGAATCCAGTCACTCGGACACCCGTTGGTCTCCCACGTCAGGGGTGCGGGCCTGCTCCTGGGTATCGTCTTGTCCGAGTCCCTCGCTCCCCAGGTGCAGCAGGCGGCTCAGGACGCCGGTTTCCTGGTGAACGCGCCCGCCCCCGATGTCGTACGGCTCATGCCCGCCCTGACCATGGGCGACGACGTGGTGGACGCGTTCCTCCAGGCCCTTCCCGGCGTTCTCGACACGGCACACGGGGACCAACGATCCGGAGAATGACGCAGATGACCGAGGCGCAGGCGCGGGACAACGAACACGGCGGCAACGGGGGCAACGGCGGTCCCGCCGTACCCCAGACCCGGACCGCGCGCCACCGCCGGATCGTGGACATCCTCAACCGGCAGCCGGTGCGCTCGCAGAGCCAGCTCGCCAGGCTCCTCAGCGACGACGGGCTGAGCGTCACCCAGGCGACGCTCAGCCGCGACCTCGACGAGCTCGGCGCGGTGAAGATCCGCAACACCGGCGGCGAGTTGATCTACGCGGTCCCCAGCGAGGGCGGCTTCCGCACCCCGCAGGCACCGCTCGGGGAGTCCGCGAAGGAGGAGCGGATGAGCCGCCTCGCCGCAGAACTCCTGATCTCCGCCGAAGCCTCGGCCAACCTCGTCGTGCTGCGCACCCCGCCCGGCGCCGCCCAGTTCCTGGCCTCGGCCATCGACCAGGCGGAGCTGCGCGCGATCCTCGGCACCATCGCGGGCGACGACACGCTGATGCTGATCAGCCGCGACCCGGCGGGCGGCCAGGCCCTGGCCGACCACCTGCTGCGCCTCGCGCAGAAGGAGCGGTAGAAGGAGCGGTAGAGGGAGCGTTCGTCAGCCGTCGGCCTGGCTGTCCGGTCTGAGGCATCGGGGCTGGTGCGGTCGCCGCACGTACGCGTCAGTAGCGGGTGACGGCCGTCTCCCCGCGCACCGTCCCGATGGCGATATGGGGCTTACGCGCCGGATCCGCCCAGCGCAGGATCCGCCGCATCGCCTCCTTCGGCACGGACACGCAACCGGCCGTCGCCCCGTCCCCGTTGACGTGCAGGAAGATGCCCGCGCCCCGCCCGCGTACGGGCTTGGCGTAGTTGAAGTCGATGAGCAGCGCGTGCGCGTACTGCACCCCGTACGCGTCCAGCTTCTCGGCCTCGCCCGCCCGGCAGTCCTTCGGGAGCCCCTCCACCCACCGGTTGTACGAGCGCGAGAGGTTGTCCTGACACCACCACGACCGCGCCCCGATCCGCCGGTACGCGACATCCGTCCCCCGGGGCGCGCTCTCGGTCCCGAACCCGTACGGCAGCCCGTACAGCCCCGTCGGCGTCGTGTTCGTGCTCTGCACACGCACCGCCCCCTCGACGAGCCCCTTCGCCCCGAACCGCGCCGGGGCACTCCCCACCTCGGTCCACTTCCGCCCCCGGAGCTCCCACCAGGTCACGGTCCCCGTGGTGGCCCGCACGTCGTCGGCGACGGCGGTGACGAGCTGCCGCCCGCCGCCGGTGTCGGCCATCCGCTCCGGAAGCGGAGCCGCCGGAGTGTCCGGGGCGAGCAGGAGGGACACCAGGACGGCACAACCGGCGGCGACGCGCGTGAGGATCATGCCCCGACGTTACGAAGCCTTCAGCGGCGGAAGCGGCAACGCCACGGCCCCTTGAGCCCCTCGGGGGCGTCGGCCGGTCGCCGTCTACACCCCGGCCCGCAACTGCTCGCTGTACTTCTTCACCTCGTCCGGCGACAGATACGCCTTCGTCTGCTCGAAGTCCTGGAGCGTCTTCGGCTTGTTGTCCTGGAAGCCGGTACGGACGAAGTCGTCGCCCGCCACCGCGTTGAGCCCCCAGTTGACCACCACCCGCGCCCGAGCCGTCAGCGTCGGCAGCGCCATCACGTGGTAGCCGCGCGCCACCACCTGGGCGGGCAGGCCGTGGAGTTCGATGCCGAGCGGCTTGGAGACGGCGTCCGCGCCGCCCAGGTCCACGACCAGGCCGAGGTCCTTGTGGATGTACGGCTTGAGCGGGGTGCCCGACATGCTCGCCACGATGTTGTCCGCGAGCACCTTCCCCTGCCGCTGCGCGTGCTGCGCGGTCGGCGGGCAGATCGCGTCGCCGCCCTTCGCGACGTCGGGCACCGCCGCCACGTCCCCGGCCGCGTAGAGGCCGTCGTAACCCGGCACCTTCAGGTGGTCGGAGGAGATGATCCGGCCCCGGACGGTCTCCGCGCCCAGCGTGGTGACCAGCGGCGACGCGGCGACGCCCGCCGTCCAGATCAGGGTGCGGGAGGGCAGGGTGCGGCCGTCCGTGAGCTTGATGGTGGTCTCGTCGACGGACGCCACCGACGTGCCCAGCGAGAACTCGATCCCCCGCTCCCGCAGCATCGCCATCGCCTTGATGCCGAGCCGCTCGCCCAGCTCCGGGAGGAGCCGGGGGGCCACGTCCACCAGGTGCCAGCGGACCAGCGAGGGGTCCAGACGGGGGTACCGCTTGAGGGCGTTGGTGGTGAGGCGTTGCAGGCAGGCGGCGGTCTCCACGCCCGCGTAGCCGCCGCCGACCACCACGAACTGGAGCCGCGCCCTGCGCTCCTCCTCGTCGACGGCGGCTGCCGCCAGGTCGAGCTGGGCGATCACGTGGTCGCGGATGTACGCGGCCTGCCCGAGGGTCTTCACGCCGAGCGCGTGGTCCGTGAGCCCCGGGATGTCGAAGGTGCGGGTGGTGGACCCGGCGGCGATGACCAGGTGGTCGTACGGCTTGACCGTCACCTCGCCCGTCGTGCGGCGGACGACGCACGCCTTGGCGGCGGCGTCGATGCCGATGCAGACCCCGGGCACGATCTTCGTACGGCGCAGCCGCCGACGGAGCGAGACCGCGACGGACTGGGGGGTCAGGACGCCCGCCGCCACGTGCGGCAGCAGGGGGAGGTAGAGCTGGTAGTCCTGTGGGGAGATCAGGATCAGTTCGGCGTCGCGCGGGGAGAGCTTGCGCTCCAGGCGGTGCAGGCACTCGATCCCGACGAAGCCTGCGCCGACCACCACAATCCTCGGTCGCGTCATCGTGTCCACTGCTCCTTCGCTCCGGCGGGAATCGCGGAAATCGTCTCCAGCATCGGCGCTCACTCGCCTGCCCGCTCGTTGGCGGGGGATTCGCGGGGCATCCGGGGGAGATCGCAGGGAGCCGCGGGTTCCCCCACACGGGTGACCCGGAGCTTTGACAAAACATACGGACCTCTGCATAGTTATGCCCATCCTCCGCGTGGGGAGGAGGCAGTACATCGACACCTCATGAGGAGTTCCAGCTGTGAGCAGCAACACCGGTGAAGGCCGGCTCTGGGGCGGCCGGTTCGCCGACGGTCCGGCCGAGGCCCTGGCCAAGCTGTCCGCGTCCGTCCACTTCGACTGGGTCCTCGCCCCGTACGACATCGCCGGATCCCGCGCCCACGCCCGTGTTCTGCACAAGGCCCGACTGCTCACCGCCGACGAGCTGACCCGTATGCTCGCGGGCCTCGACCTGCTCGAAGCGGACGTCGCGTCCGGCGCATTCGTCGGTACGGTCGCCGACGAGGACGTCCACTCCGCCCTGGAGCGGGGCCTCATCGAACGCCTCGGCGCCGACCTCGGCGGCAAGCTCCGCGCGGGCCGGTCCCGCAACGACCAGGTCGCCACTCTCTTCCGGATGTACCTCCGCGACCACGCCCGCGTCATCGGCGGCCTGCTCGCCGAACTCCAGGACGCCCTGGTCGGGTTGGCCGAGGCGCACCCGGACGTGGCGATGCCCGGCCGCACCCACCTCCAGCACGCGCAGCCCGTCCTCTTCGCGCACCACGTCCTGGCCCACGTCCAGCCGCTGGCCCGCGACGCGGAACGGCTGCGGCAGTGGGACTCCCGCACGGCGGTTTCCCCCTACGGATCAGGGGCGTTGGCCGGTTCCTCGCTCGGCCTGGACCCCGAGGCGGTCGCCGCCGACCTCGGCTTCGAGAACGGCTCGGTCGGCAACTCCATCGACGGCACGGCCTCCCGCGACTTCGTCGCCGAGTTCGCGTTCATCACCGCGATGATCGGCGTGAACCTCTCGCGGATCGCCGAGGAGATCATCATCTGGAACACGAAGGAGTTCTCCTTCGTCACCCTCCACGACGCCTTCTCCACCGGCTCCTCGATCATGCCGCAGAAGAAGAACCCCGACATCGCGGAGCTGGCGCGCGGCAAGTCGGGGCGGCTCATCGGCAACCTCACCGGCCTGATGGCCACCCTGAAGGCGCTTCCCCTCGCGTACAACCGGGACCTCCAGGAGGACAAGGAGCCCGTCTTCGACTCCTGCGAGACGCTGGAAGTCCTGCTCCCCGCCTTCACCGGAATGATGGCCACCCTCACCGTCAACCGCGAGCGGATGGAGGAGCTGGCCCCGGCGGGCTTCTCGCTCGCCACGGACATCGCGGAGTGGCTGGTCAAGCAGGGCGTGCCGTTCCGCGTCGCGCACGAGGTCGCGGGCGAGTGCGTCAAGGTCTGCGAGGGCGAGGGCATCGAACTCGACCAGCTGACGGACGCCCAGTTCGCCAAGATCTCCGAGCACCTGAAGCCGGAGGTGCGCACGGTCCTCAACGTCCCGGGCGCACTCGCCTCGCGCAACGGCCGGGGCGGCACGGCCCCCTCGGCCGTCGCCGTACAACTGGCCGAACTCAAGGCGGACCTGGTGACCCAGCACGCGTGGGCCGAGGCCGGGAAGTAGTCATGAACGCCGCAGGGCCCGGACGCCTCGTCCGGGCCCTGCGGCGCGTCGTGCGTCACTTCCGCAGGCCCGGCATTCCGCCCGTCCGGCCCGCGTGAGACGTCAACGTCTCATTCGGGCTATCCTCGTCTCATGACAGTCGACCGCGACCGCGTCCTCCGCTCCGCCGCCGCCCTCCTCACCCGCAAGGCCACCGCGACCATGGACGAGGTCGCCAGGGCCGCAGGCATCGGACGCGCCACCCTGCACCGGCACTTCGCCGGTCGTGACGCCCTCATCAAGGCACTCGAAGACCTCGGGCTCCGCGAGCTCGACGCGGCTCTCGACGCGGCCCGCCTCGACGAGGACACCGCGACCGAGGCCCTGCGCCGCCTCATCGCCGGATCCGAACCCGCCGCCGGGCTCTTCGCCTTCCTCATCACCGAGAACCAGCTCTTCGAGGGCGAGCAGAACCAGGGCTGGGACCGCATCGACGCCCGCATCGCCGCCCTCTTCCGGCGCGGCCAGGAGAGCGGCGAATTCCGGATCGACCTCGGCCCGGCCTGGCTGACCGACGCCCTGTACGGGCTCGTCACCTCCGCCGCCTGGTCGATCCAGGACGGCCGCAGCGCCGGCAAGGACTACCAGCACATGATCGTCGAGTTGCTGCTCGGCGGTGTACGACGGAGCGTGGAGAAATGACAAGCACCGAACAGCGGCACCAGGAACAGGGCTCCGGGGGGACAGCCAGCCCCGGACGCTGGCTCGCCCTCGCGGTGCTCGTCTTCGCCGTGCTCCTGGTGGCCGTCGACGCCACGGTCCTCGGCCTCGCGACCCCGTTCCTGAGCGAGGACCTGAAACCTTCCGGCACCCAGCTCCTGTGGATCGGCGACGTCTACTCGTTCGTCATCGCGGGCCTGCTCGTGTCCATGGGCAGCCTCGGCGACCGGATCGGCCGCAAGAAACTGCTGCTCACGGGTGCCGTCGCGTTCGGTGCGGTGTCCGTGCTCAACGCGTACGCCACCAGCCCCGAGATGATGATCGTCGCCCGCGCGCTGCTCGGCGTCGCCGGTGCGACCCTCATGCCGTCCACCCTCGCGCTGATCCGCAACATCTTCCACGACCCCAAGGAACGCAGCCTCGCGGTCGGCATCTGGGGTGCCGCCGCCTCCGCCGGTGCGGCCGTCGGCCCGGTCGTCGGCGGATTCCTCCTCGAACACTTCTGGTGGGGGTCGGTCTTCCTCATCAACCTCCCGGTCATGGCCGTCCTCGTCGTCGTCGGCATCAAGCTGCTGCCCGAGTCCAAGGACCCCTCGCCCGGGCCGTGGGACGTACTCAGCGTGCTGCTCTCGCTGGTCGGCATGGTCGCCGTCGTGTACGCCATCAAGGAGGCCGCGGTACACGGCTTCCGCTGGGACATCGCCGTCGCGGCCGTCGTCGGCCTCGGCGCGCTGTACTGGTTCGTACGCCGCCAACGCACCTTGGAATCACCGCTCCTGGACATGCGGCTCTTCCAGCACCGAGGCTTCTCCGGTGCGGTGCTCGCCGACCTGCTGACCATCCTCGGCCTGTCCGGTCTGGTCTTCTTCCTCTCCCAGTTCCTCCAACTGGTCCAGGAACGCTCCCCGTTGAATGCCGGACTCATCGAACTCCCGGCCGCCGTCGGCGCGGTGGGCGCCGGCCTGACCGCCGGATTCCTGGCCCGCCGTACGTCCGTACGCCTCGCGGTGTCGGGCGGCCTGACCGCCGTCGGCCTCTCCCTCGCCGCGTGCACGCTGATGACCTCCGACACCGGAGTGGTGGCGCTCGGCTGCGCGCTCTTCCTCGGCGGCCTCGGCGCGGGCCTCGCCTTCACGGTCACCGCCGACGTCATCCTCTCCAGCGTGCCCAAGGAACAGGCGGGTGCCGCGTCCGCCGTCTCGGAGACCGCCTACGAACTCGGCGCGGCCCTCGGCATCGCCCTGCTCGGCTCCATCGTCACCGGCATCTACCGGGGCTTCCCGGTCCCGGACGGGGTTCCGGCCGACGTCTCGGCGGCGGCGCACGACTCGCTCGGCGGGGCCGTGGAGGCGGCCACCCGGCTGCCGCAGGACCAGTCCGCCGCCCTGCTGACGGCCGCCCGGGACTCCTTCACCGACGGCTTCCAGACCGCCGCCCTCATCGGCGCGCTGGTGCTGCTCGCGACGGCGTGCGCGGCGTGGTTCATGCTGCGCGGCCAGAAGCTCGAAGAGGGCATCGAGCACTGACGTACGCGGGAAACACCGAGCACTGACGTACGCGGGAAACGCGAATGGCACGCACACATGGACACGGGAGAGGGCCCGCCGGACGGTTCCGGCGGGCCCTCTCCCGTATCGAATCGGCTGCGGTCAGGCGGCCTTGGCCTTCGTGGCGTACATGTCGACGTACTCCTGACCCGACAGCTGCATGACCTCCGACATCACCGAGTCGGTCACCGCCCGCAGCACGTACCGGTCGCGGTCCATGCCCTCGTAGCGCGAGAACTCCATCGGCTTGCCGAAGCGCACCGTCACCTTGCCGGGGCGCGGCAGGCCCGCGCCGCCCGGCTGGATCTTGTCGGTGCCGATCATCGCGAACGGGATCACCGGGGCGCCCGTCATGAGCGTCAGTCGGGCGATGCCGGTGCGGCCCCGGTACAGGCGGCCGTCGGGGGAGCGGGTGCCCTCGGGGTAGATCGAGAACATCTTGCCCTCCTCCAGCACCCGGCGGCCGGTCATCAGCGCCGCGACGCCCCCGCGCCCGCCGTCCCGGTCGACCGGGATCATGCCGCAGCTGGTGAAGAACCACGCCATGAGGCGGCCCTTGAGGCCCTTGCCCGTGACGTACTCGTCCTTGCCGATGTAGTGGACGGGGCGGTCCAGGCAGATCGGCATGATCATCGAGTCGATGAAGGTGAGGTGATTCCCGGCGAGGATCACCGGACCCGTCCCCGGGATGTTCTCCGCGCCTTCCACCTGGGGGCGGAACATCAGCCGCAGGATCGGTCCGAGCACTGCCTTGATGAGCCCGAGACGGGACAACGGTTCCTCCGAAGTCGTGGGATTCCGGGGTACGGAATCGGGTTTACGCGGGACGGCGCAGGTGAGGACGATACTCGCGGGTCACTGTTGATCGCACATCGGGTTCACCCAGTGGATACGCAGTGTTGACGTGTGTTTGCAGTGCGTTCCGTCCAGTGTCTCCCCTCCTTCATGCGTACGCGTCTACGATCAGGCCCCCATCGGGGCATGGGCCGGTCAAGTCCGGGTCAAGAACCCGCCAGAACAACAAGGAGATTTCATGACACACGGTGCGGAATTCGGCCCCGGGCGACGGATGTTGCTGGGCGCGGCGGTCCTCGGAGCGTCCGGTGCCGCCCTCGGAATCTCCGGTACGGCACACGCCGCCGAGTCCGCGAGACGTGGCGACGGTCACGGCGGACCGGCGTACAAGCGCCTGCCCGTCCCCACGGTCGTGGCCCACCGGGGGGCCAGCGGCTACCGCCCCGAGCACACCCTCGGCTCGTACCAGCTCGCCCTCGACATGGGCGCGCACGTGATCGAGCAGGACCTCGTCCCCACCAAGGACGGTCACCTGGTCTGCCGCCACGAGAACGACATCACCGGCACCACCGACGTCGCCGACCACCCCGAGTTCGCCGCCCGCAAGACCACCAAGACGGTCGACGGGACGAAACTCACGGGCTGGTTCACGGAGGACTTCACCCTCGCCGAGCTGAAGACCCTCCGCACCAAGGAGCGCATCCCGGCCGTCCGTCAGCGCAACACCCTCTACGACGGCCGCTGGCAGATACCCACCTTCGAGGAGGTGCTGCGCTGGGCCGAGAAGGAGAGCCGCAAGCGCGACCGCCCGGTGTGGCTGCACGTCGAGACGAAGCACCCCACCTACTTCCGCGGCTTGGGCCTCGGCCTCGAAGAGCCCCTCGCCCGTCTCCTCCGCAAGTACGGC
Organism: Streptomyces sp. NBC_00237; assembly: GCF_026342435.1. Classification (NCBI taxonomy): domain Bacteria; kingdom Bacillati; phylum Actinomycetota; class Actinomycetes; order Kitasatosporales; family Streptomycetaceae; genus Streptomyces; species Streptomyces sp. NBC_00237. Next base: position 2,950,671 of record NZ_JAPEMT010000001.1, read on the forward strand.
CGCCACAAAACCAACTCCCCGACGTTCCTCCAGTCCTTCGAGCCCAGCAGCATGCAGCGCATGGCCAAGCTCGTCTCAGGCCCCCGCGTCGTCCTCCTCGGCGCCGCCACCGACCGCCCCTGGGACTTCGTCCAGTCCGGCGACCCGCGCACCGTGGCCGACCTGGTCAAGCCCGAGGGCCTGAAGTGGATCTCCACGTACGCCCAGGGCATCGGCCCCAGCCTGGACCTGGTCATCCCGCGCGACGCCTCCGGCAAGCTCGGCAAGCCGACCACCCTGGTCCGCGACGCCCACGCGAAGAACCTGGTCCTGCACCCCTACACGGCCCGCAACGAGAACGCCTTCCTGCCCGCCGACTTCCGCAAGGGGACGGACCCGGCCGCCTACGGTGACGCCTTCGCGGCCTTCCGCACCTACTTCGCCACGGGCATCGACGGCATCTTCTCCGACAACCCGGACACGGCACTGCTCGCGGCGGCCGACCACCGCCCGTAGCCGCGTCTCCCCCGTGATCAATCCGTTACCCGTACGAGTGAGACCCGGCCGGACCGGCAACCGCCGCCGCCCCCGGCCGCGTCCCGCCGGGCATGGATCTACAGCCGCAAGAGGTACAGGCCCTGGCCCCGCTCCTCGCCGCCGAGGCCGCAGCGGAGGCGATGGGTGCGGGCGTCGACGCAGCCGACCTCGAACAGGCCGTCTGGGTAAGGCTGTTGGAGCAGCCGGGCGGAGTTCCGCAGGAGCCCGCGGGCTGGCTGCGCGGCGCGGTCCGCGCGGAGGCGCGGCTGGCCCGCCGCCGGGTCGGGCGGGAGACGTCGTACGCCGCCGAGCCTCCGGCGGCGTACGACGCGGGCCCGGAACCGGCCGTCCTGGCCGCCGAGCGCCGCCGGGCCCTGCGCGCGGCGGTCCGCCGCCTCCCGGCCCGCTGCCGCCCGCTCCTGGCTCTGTTGTTGTCCCCGTCCGACCCCACCTACCGGGAAATCGCAGGGGAGTTGGGAATGTCACAAGGGAGTTTGGGGCCCATGCGTTCCCGTTGCCTGGGATGCCTGCGCAGAATGCTCGCGGCGGAGGTTGCGCCCCCTGCGCGCAGGGGAATGGAGCCGTAGAACCGGCCGGTGGAGCGGGCGAGCAGGAGGCAGCACATGGGCACGAGCGTGATCATCTCTGCGGTGGCGGACGAACGGGACGCCGAGCAGATCCTCAAACTCCAGTACCTCTGCTACCAGAGCGAGGCGGAGCTGTACGACGACTACACCCTCGAACCCCTCACCCAGTCCCTCGCGGACCTGACGGCCGAACTCGGCCGGGGCTACGCGCTGGTGGCACGGCTGGGGGAGGAGGTCGTCGGCTCCGTCAGGGCGGTGGTCGACGAGGACGGCACGGCCCGCATCGAGAAACTCGTCGTGCACCCGCGCATGCGCCGCCACGGCTTGGGCGGCCGCCTGCTCGGAGCGGTGGAGGCCCACTTGGCCACGTCCCTCGACGCGAAGCGCTTCCGCCTCTTCACGGGCCACCGCAGCGAAACGAATCTGCGCCTCTACCGAAGCAGGGGCTACGCGACGGTGTCCCGGAAACCGGTCGGCCCCCAGCTGACCCTGATCACCCTGGAGAAAGACGCGGAGTCGTACGCGGCGAGCGCGTAGCTCCTGAGAGGACGGGGCGGGGACCCGGACGGACCGCCCCCGCCCCGCCCTCGAGGAGCTACCGCCGCCCCCGCAGCCACAGCAGGCCCGTCACCGGGAGGATCACCGGGATCAGGAGGTACCCCAACCCGAACTTCGACCACACCGTCGCGTCCGGAAACGCCCCCGGCGCCACCAGCGTCCACGTCCCCACCACGAGCACCCCCAGAAGCTCCACCGCGCAACACCCGAACGCGACCCGCCGCGCCGTCTCCCCGCCCCGCACCAACGTGTACGTGATGAAGGCGTACACCGCCGCCGCCACCGCCGACAGCGAGTACGCCAGCGGCGCCCGGTCGAACTCCGTCGCGATCTGGTACGCCGACCGCGACACCGCTCCGACGGACATCACTCCGTACAACCACACGAGCAGCAGCCCCGGCCCCTTGACCAGTCGCTTCCGCTCATCACCGCCCCGGGGTGCCCGGGGCGCAGTCTCCGCAGCCATCTCAGCCACTCCAGATGTCGTACAGCCGTACTTCCAGCACGGCGAGCACCACCGCACCCGCCGCCACCGTGATCGAGCCCCACTTGGTCCGCTCCGCGAGCGACATGAACCCCGCCGCGGGCACGGCCGCGAACGACCCGACCAAGTACGACACGAAGATGACGTTCCCTTCCGCGGGCTTCTCCCCCCGCGCCAGCTGCACGATCCCGACCACCAGCTGGGCCAGGGCGAGGACCGACACCACGGCCATGCCGATGAAGTGCCAGTCCTTGGTGGGCTGGTCGCGGAAGGCGGCGTAACCGCACCACGCGGCGAGGGCGAGCGCGGTCACGGCGACCGCGACCGTCAGGGCGTCAAGCATGGGATGGAGCGTACTGGGCGCTTCCGGACGTCCTGCCCCCGGACCCCCACCCCCGCGCCCGGCGTGGCGTTGGCCACACGCCCGTGCCCGCGCACCCTCTGACATCAGGGCGGCGGCCCTTCAGGTGTCCACCCCTGGACATCATCTGTCCGCTATTCGGACAGGAGTCCTTCGCCCGGACACCCGTCTGGTTTACTCGTTCCCATGACCACGACGAGCAGCCGCACCCTTGCGACCGAGGCGATGATGACGCCCGGTGCTCGTTGTATGTGTCGAATGTGCGACTTCTGAGGGCCCCCGCCTGAGCCTCGCGCCCCGAAGCGAGACCCATTCCGGCCGCGCGTCCGTACGCACCGCGTCCCCGCACCGCGTACACGACCGCGCCGCCGGCCCCCGCGCGCCCTCGGCTCCCTTTCAGCCCGACCGAGCCGAGCTGTGCCGCGCCCCCGGACACCTGCCCCGTGCGTCCGGCGGAACGAAACCGCCGCGCACTCGACAACAGTGATGGAAACCCTGTGATCACCACTACTGGCCTGACCAAGGTCTACGCCTCGCGCGGCCGAGAGGTCACCGCCCTCGACGGCGTCGACCTGCACGTCCGCGAGGGCGAGGTGTTCGGCGTGATCGGTCAGAGCGGCGCCGGTAAATCCTCGCTCATCCGCTGCGTCAACCTGCTGGAACGCCCCACCTCCGGCACCGTGACCGTCGACGGCGTCGACCTCACCGCACTCGCCGGACGAGGCCAGCGCGCCAGCAAGGAACTGCGCGCCGCCCGCTCCCGCATCGGCATGGTCTTCCAGCACTTCAACCTGCTGTCCTCGCGCACCGTGCAGGGCAACATCGAACTGCCCCTCGAAATCCTCGGCGTCTCCGGCAAGGAGCGCAGCCGCAAGGCCCTCGAACTCCTCGACCTCGTAGGACTGGCCGACAAGGCGAAGTCCTACCCCGGTCAGCTCTCCGGCGGTCAGAAGCAGCGCGTCGGCATCGCCCGCGCCCTCGCCGGTGACCCCAAGGTGCTGCTCTCCGACGAGGCGACGAGCGCGCTCGACCCCGAGACGACCCGCTCGATCCTCCAGCTCCTGCGCGACCTCAACCAGCAGCTCGGCCTGACCGTCCTGCTCATCACGCACGAGATGGACGTCGTCAAGACGATCTGCGACTCGGCGGCCCTGATGAAGCGCGGACGTGTCGTCGAGACCGGAACCGTCGCGGAACTGCTGGCCACCCCCGGCTCCGAGCTGGCCTCCGAGCTGTTCCCGGTGACCGGCCACGCGACGGGACCCGGCCGCACCGTCGTCGACGTCACCTTCCAGGGCGAGGCCGCCACCCAGCCGGTCATCTCGCAGCTCTCCCGCACGTACAACATCGACATCTCGATCCTGGGCGCCGCCATGGACACCGTCGGCGGCAAGCAGATCGGCCGGATGCGGATCGAGCTTCCCGGCCAGTACGAGGAGAACGTCGTCCCGGTCGGCTTCCTGCGCGAGCAGGGCCTTCAGGTCGACGTCGTCGAGGACGAAGACGACGCCGACGAGCCAGCCGACGTACCGGCCCCGATCCCCGCCCTGGCCAAGGAGAGTGCCAAGTGACCTGGTCAGAGATGCAGCCCCTGCTGGAGCAGGGCATCATCGACACGCTCTACATGGTCCTGTGGGCCACGATCGTCTCCGTACTCGGCGGCCTCCCGCTGGGTCTGCTCCTCGTCCTCACCGACAAGGGCGGTCTGCTCCAGAACACGGTCGTGAACAAGGTCGTCGGCGTCATCGTCAACATCGGCCGCTCGCTGCCCTTCATCGTGCTGCTGATCGCGCTGATCCCCTTCACGACCTTCGTGGTCGGTACGTTCATCGGCCCCAGCGCCATGGTCGTACCGCTGGCCATCGGCGCCATCCCCTTCTTCGCCCGGCTTGTCGAGACGGCCGTCCGCGAGGTCGACCACGGGCTGGTCGAAGCCGCCCAGGCGATGGGCGGCGGCGTGCCGACGGTCGTCTTCAAGGTGCTCCTCCCGCAGGCCCTGCCGACCCTGATCTCCGCCGTCACCACCACGGTGATCGTCCTCGTCGGCTACTCGGCGATGGCCGGAGCGGTCGGCGGCGGCGGACTCGGCAGCGTGGCCGTCAACTACGGCTACAACCGCTTCGAGACCAACTTCATGCTCATCACCGTCGTGGTGCTGGTCGCCCTGGTCACGGTCGTCCAGCTGATCGGCGACGGCGCCGTGCGCCTGCTCGCCCGCCGGGGCCGCACCGCCTAGGACCCCGCGTCCTTCCCGAACTTCTCTTCCCCGAGCCCGCACTCCTTGTCCGGGCGTTCCATCCGCAAGATCAAGAAAGAGGCACTTTTCGTGCGTAAGAACATCAAGATCTCCCTCGCCGCCGCCGCTGTCACCGCCCTCGCCCTGGGCGTCTCCGCCTGCGGCACGGCCTCCGACCCGGCCGCCGCCAAGAAGGACGAGGGCGGCAAGGTCGACGCGTCCAAGGCGCTCGTCGTCGCCGCGTCCCCGACGCCGCACGCCGACATCCTCAACTTCGTCCAGAAGAACCTGGCGGAGAAGGCCGGACTGAAGCTGACGGTGAAGGAGTTCTCGGACTACGTCCTGCCGAACACCGCCACCCAGTCCGGCGAGGTCGACGCCAACTTCTTCCAGCACAAGCCCTACCTCGACGACTTCAACAAGAAGCGCGGCACGGACATCGTCCCGGTCGTCAACGTCGAGCTGGAGCCGCTGGCCCTGTACTCCAAGAAGGTCAAGGACCTCAAGGAGCTGAAGTCCGGCCAGACCGTCGCCGTCCCCAACGACACCACCAACGAGGGCCGCGCCCTCCACCTGCTCGCCGACAACGGCGTCATCGTCCTCAAGGACGGCGTGGGCACCGACGCCAAGCTGTCCGACATCAAGGACAAGAAGGGCCTGGAGTTCAAGGAGCTGGAGGCCGCCACGCTGCCCCGCGCCCTGGACCAGGTCGACGCCGCCGTCATCAACGGCAACTACGCCATCCAGGCCAAGCTGTCCCCCGCCAAGGACGCCCTCGCCTCCGAGAAGGCCGACGGCAACCCGTACGCGAACTTCCTCGCCGTCAAGAAGGGCAACGAGAAGGACCCGCGCGTCGAGAAGCTCGCCAAGCTCCTCAACTCCGACGAGGTCAAGCAGTACATCGAGAAGAAGTACACCGGCCTGGTCGTCCCGTCCTTCGGCGCGGTCAAGTAACCCCTGACCCACCACGGCGCCGGTCAAGCCGCCGTCCCCGTACGGCATGTGACCGCCGAGCCCCGTACTCCCGCGTGGAGTGCGGGGCTTCGGGCATGTGACCGGGCGTCACCCCCACCACCGACCCGGCCATGCGTTCCGCCCGGCCCGTGCGGCATGCTGTGCCTTCACGCCCGTACGACTGCTGAACCGTTTCCCGTACGACCTCGGCCCGACGCCTCTTCGGTATGGAGCAGCGCATGACAACCACCTTCCCGGACGTCTCCATCAGCACGGACCGGCTGGTGCTGCGCCCCTACGAGGAGGCGGACATCCCGGCGCACGTCGAGATGATGAACGACGAGGCGGTGACCGCCTGGACCACCGCCCCCCACCCCTACACCGCGCGCGACGCCGAACGGTGGGTGCGCCGCATCGCGCCCACCGAGCGCACCCAGGGCCGGGGCATCGTCTTCGCCGTCACCGAGTTCCTCACCCAGCGCCTCGTCGGCCTCATCCACCTCTCGGCCACCGACTGGCGCATCCAGGCCGCCGAGCTCCGTTACGTCACAGCCCCCTGGGCCCGTGGCGAGGGGTACGCCACCGAGGCCGTCCTCGCGGTCGCCCAGTGGCTCTTCCGCGACCAGCGCTTCGAGCGCATCGAACTGCGCACCCCGGCCGACAACACCGCCGCCCAGCAGGTCGCCCAGCGGGTCGGCTGCATCAGCGAGGGCGTCCTGCGCAACGCCTGGATAGCGCGTACGCGCACGGAGAACGGCACCGCCGAAGGCTGGACGGACATCCGTACCGACCTCATCGTGTGGAGCCTGCTGCCCGAGGACCTCGAAGGCGTGGGTGACCAGATGGCGGACGCGGGCGGCTACGCGTCGGCGTACACCGACTGGAACTGACGCCCGGACCGGAGCCGGCGCTCCGGACGGGAACCGACGCCCCGCCGCACGCGTCGGCAGTGGTCTGGACCAGGTACTCTCAGCCTGCCCCGACCACCTGTGCGGCATCCCTCCGCGTGCCGGGTTCCCACCCCGCACGCGGCACCCCCCTTGACCTCCAGGAGACTGACCACGATGGCCGACCGCGTCACGGTGATCGGCTGGGACGGCTCACCCCTCACCGCCGCGGCCACCTCCGCCCTCGCGGCCGCCACCCTCGTCGCGGGCGCCGCGCACCACCTCGCCCTCCCCGAGGTCCCGGCGGGCGCCGAACGCATCCGGCTCGGCAGCGTCGACCTCGCCGCCCGCCGGATCGCGGGCCACCGGGGCACCGCCGTCGTCATGGCGGACGGCGACCCCGGGTTCTTCGGCGTCGTGCGCACCCTGCGCGCCCCCGAACACGGCCTGGAGGTCGAGGTCGTACCGGCCGTCTCCGCCGTCGCCTCCGCCTTCGCCCGCGCCGGAATGCCCTGGGACGACGCCCAGGTCGTCGTCGCGCACCGCCGCACCCTGCGCCGTGCCGTCAACGTGATCCGCGCCCACACCAAGGTCGCCGTCCTCACCTCCCCGGGGGCAGGACCCGCCGAACTCGCCCTCCTCCTCGACGGCGTGCACCGCACCTTCGTCATCTGCGAGGAGCTCGGCTCCGACCGCGAACGCATCACCGTCCTCACCTCCGACCGGGTCGCCGACCACTCCTGGCGCGACCCCAACGTCGTCATCGCCATCGGCGGCAGCGCGCCCCCCGCCCAGCGCGGCGGCTGGCTGTTCGGCCACGACAGCGCGTACCCCGAGGGCCTGCGCGGCTGGGCCCTGGGCTCCGAGGAGTACGGGGAGGACCTGGCCGACGGCGAGACCCCGGGCCTGCGGGCCGCCCAGCTCGCCCGGCTCGGCCCGCGCACCGGCGACCTCGTCTGGGACATCGGCACCGGCTGCGGCGCGCTCGCCGTGGAGGCCACCCGCTTCGGCGCGGCGGTCATCGCCGTCGACGAGAGCGCGGACGCGTGCGTACGGACGGCGGCCGCCGCGCGCCGGTTCGGCGTACAGCTCCAGGTGGTGCGCGGCACCGCCCCGCACGTCCTGGAGGACCTTCCCGAGCCGGATGTCGTACGCGTCGGAGGCGGCGGCGTCCCCGTCGTCGAGGCGTGCGTGGACCGCCGCCCGGAGCGGATCGTCACGCACGCCCAGACCCGGGACGCCGCCGAACTGATCGGCCGCACGCTGGAGGAGGGCGGATACGCGGTGGAGTGCTCCCTGTTCCAGACCGTCGACCTGCACGCGGCGGGGGAGTGGGAGGAGCGCAGGCGCTCCGTGGTCTTCCTGCTCACCGGCCGCCGCCAGGAACGGACCACGCGAGACCCTCGTAACTGATCCGGCGGGACCATGTCCCCTTCTTCGCGCGGATGTTCTACCGATCGCTCCCCAGGGCGAGCGCTGTCGGTGGCGCGAGGTAGGCTGGCCGATCGTTGTACCGCAGATGGGCGGTTGGTGGATCGTTCGCCAATGTCCTGAAACAGGGCCCTCTTTGGGACCTTGTGCGATACGGCGGACCCGGGACGTGCGCGACGTGGCGCAGCCCACAGTGGGCCGTGGCGGATCTCCCTGCCCCGGCCCCGAAGGGCCGCGACAATGCTTGGTGTCCGCGGAACCTTTCGTGCCGCACGACACCCCCGCTCGTTCATCCATGGACGGGCGCGGCCGTGTCGGGCGGTCGTTCCGGGGGACGGGGCCCTGCCGGCGGAAGGCGGTGCGGCCGAGGAAGCGTTGGTGCTACAGATGGGCGAGGGGTACGCATGACGGACACCGGCCAGGTCCCGGGCGAGGGACTGCCGGAGAACGCAGGCATGGTGGAGCAGCCGGGCGTCCCCGCCCCAGGCGTCTACACCTTCCTCGACCCCTCCGACTCAGCGGTCCACTCCGGGGATTCCGGGATGGACGACGACGACCTCCTGCTGATGCCCGCCGCGCAGGGCGCGTGGAGCGACCCGCAGGTGGTCCCCGCGCAGCCGCCGCACGTGCCGCAGCCCGAGACGGGCGCGCACGAGGCCGGTGGCCGGGACTCCGGCTCCGTGGACCTCTCCGGCGTACGGATGCCCCCGCAGCCCGCGTCGATGACGCCGCCCCCGTCCCGCCGCCCGCTGCACATGGGCCCGCCCGTGCCGGACGCCTCGGGCGGTGTCGTACGCTCGCTGGCCGACCGGGGCCCGGCCGCGCAGACTCCGCCGCTGCCCGCGCAGGGCATGGCACCGGCCGCGGCACCGGCCACGCCGCTGGGGACTCCGACGGGCGTGCCCGCGGGGGCCGTTCCGGGACAGTTCCCGACCGCGACTCCGACCGCGACCCCGGCCTCGACTCCGGTCGCGGCGCCGATGCGGCACGCGGGTCCGCCGACGACGGGCCCCGAGTACCTCGACATCCCGCGCGACGAGGCCGCGCTGCTGCCCGGCCCGCAGCTGGGCGAGATCCCGGCGCAGGGCCCGACGCCGTGGGCGTCGCAGCCGCAGGCCGCGCAGCCGGTGACGCAGCACGTGCAGACGGCATCCGTGCCGGTGCCCGCGCAGGCCACCCGGGCGGACGGGCTCGCGACGCCGCCTCGGACGGCCGTACCGGTCCCGCCCGAGGCGGCCCAGACGCACGTCCAGGTGCGGGTTCCGGCTACTGCGACGGCCGAGCCGGTGCAGGTCGAGCCGGTGCAGGCCGAGCTGGTGCAGGGCCTTGCGCAGGCCGGGACGGAGACGCCCCAGCCGCTCCCTCAGCCCGCTGAACCCCAGTCGTCCCAGGAGCCTCAGGAGCCCCAGGACAACGCAGCAGAAACGGTCGTTCCGGAACAGTCCATTCCGGAAGCCGTCGCGGAAGGCACGGCCCCCGAGCCCGCCGCCGGTGCCGCGCCCGAAGAGGTCCCGGCACCTCTGGAGGCCGTCCCGCCCGTGACCCCGGAAGCTCCCACCGCCCCGGAGGGTACGGAGCCGACTGCCGACGCCGCGTCGCAGCCCGGGTTCCAGCCGGGCCCCGCGCACGCCACGCCGATGGTCCCGATTCCGGCCCAGGGCCCGACGGCGGTTCACGCGACGCCGCCGCAGGGCCAGTTCGTCCAGGTCGAGGGTTCGGTACCGGACGGTGCTCACCTCGCCCCGACGCCGACGGCGGCCGTCCCGGTCGCCCCGGCCCCCGCCCAGGAAACTCCGGCGGACGGCACTCCCGCAGCCTCCGGGCGGCCGGTGGCTCCGGAAGCGGAGACGGAGCCGGAGTCCGCGCAGGCGGCCGTGCCGGTACCGCAGCAGCATGCGCCGGAGGCTCCGGAGGCGCCCGCCACGAACGCGGAAGCCGTGCCCGTGGCCGTACCGCAGGAAGCGGAGCAGACCGCACCGGTCGCGGCGCAGCCCGAGGCGGCGGCTTCGGCCAAGCAGCCCGGGGACGTACCGGCGGAGCAGTCCGCGACGGTGCCCGCACCGCGCGACGGCGGCCCGGTCACCCGGCTGGCTGCGCAGCCCGACCCAGAGCCCACGGAGGTCCCGGCCCAGGCGGCGGACGAGGGCGCCCAGCCGCTGGCGGCCCCGGCCGAGGCGGCGCAAGCCGAGCAGGTCCAGCCCGTGACGCCCGAGGCTCCGGTGGCGCCCGAGGCTCCGGTGGCGCCCGAGGCTCCGGTGACGCCCGAGGCTCCGGTGGCGCCCGAGGCCCCGGTGGCGCCCGAGGTGCCCGTGGCGCAGGAGTCCGTACCGGAGGCCACCGAGGCACAGGCCGCCCCTGCCGAGGCCGACGTCCAGCCCGAGGCGGTCGTCCTGCCCGAGGCCGCCGCGCAGCCGGAGCCCGCCCAGCCCGCCCCGTCCGTACCGCAGGAATCCGTACAGCCCCGGCCCGTCACGCAGCCGGAACCCGTACAGCCCGCGCAGCCCCTACAGGAGGAATCCGTGCTGTCCGTACAGCCGGAGCCCGCCGCCCACGCCGGGCACGAAGCACCGCAGCCGTCGCAGGAACCCGCACAGCCCCCGGAGCCCTCCCAGACCCCGGAAGCCACGCAGGCCCCCGAGCCCTCGCAGCCCTCCGAGGCCCCTCAGATCATCGAGGCGTCCGAGGTCCCCGAAACCTCGGAATCCCCTGAGGCCACGGCCACGGACCCCGCCGCACCGGAGTCCGCCGCACCGGAGTCCGCCGAGCCGGGGTCCGCCGAGCCGGAGGCCATCGCGCCGGAGGTTGCCGCACCCGAGCCCGTCACACCGGACGACGCTCCCGAACTCCCGGCGACGCCCCCCGCCTCCGGCTACGACGACGCCGAGCGCGAAGCGGTCCTGCGCGTGATGCGCGAGCGCCGCGACATCCGCAACGGCTTCCGCAGCGACCCCATCCCGCACGAGGTCCTCCTCCGCGTCCTGGAGGCCGCCCACACGGCCCCCAGCGTCGGCCACTCCCAGCCCTGGGACTTCGTCGTCATCCGCTCCGCCGAGACGCGCCGCGCGATGCACGAACTGGCCGCCCGCCAGCGCGACGCGTACGCGAAGTCGCTGCCCAAGGGCCGCGCCAAGCAGTTCAAGGAACTGAAGATCGAGGCCATCCTCGACACCCCGGTGAACATCGTCGTCACCGCCGACCCGACCCGTGGCGGCCGCCACACCCTCGGCCGCCACACACAGCCGCAGATGGCCCCGTACTCCTCGGCGCTCGCCGTCGAGAACCTCTGGCTGGCGGCACGCGCCGAGGGCCTGGGCGTCGGCTGGGTCAGCTTCTTCGACGAGCGCGAGATGGTCCGCGCGCTGGGCCTGCCCGAGCACCTCGAAGTGGTCGCCTACCTCTGCGTCGGTTACGTCGACGAGTTCCCTGAGGAGCCCGAACTCCTCCAGGCGGGCTGGTCGAAGCGCCGCCCGCTCTCCTGGGTCGTCCACGAGGAGACCTACGGCCGCCGCGCCCTCCCGGGCGAGGAGCCGCACGACCTCCTCCAGGAGACAATCTCCAACATCCGCCCGCTGGACGCGAAGGCGCTCGGCGAGGCGTGGGAGCGGCAGAAGCGGATGACCAAGCCCGCCGGTGCCCTGGGCATGCTGGAGATCATCTCCGCGCAGCTCAGCGGCCTGGCCCGGGTCTGCCCGCCGCCCATCCCCGAGCCCGCGGCCGTCGCGATCTTCGCGGGCGACCACGGTGTGCACGCGCAGGGCGTCACGGCGTGGCCCCAGGAGGTCACCACGCAGATGGTGGCCAACTTCCTGGGCGGGGGAGCGGTCTGCAACGCGTTCGCCAACCAGGTCGGCGCGGAGGTCTGCGTGATCGACGTGGGCGTCGCGGGCGACCTCCCGGCGACTCCCGGCCTCCTGCCCCGCAAGGTCCGTGCGGGCACGGCCGACTTCACGACCGGCCCCGCCCTGTCCCGCGAGGAAGTCCTCGCCGCGATCGAGGTCGGCATCGAAACCGCCCGCGACCTGGTGGCAGCAGGCAACAAGGCCCTCCTCACCGGTGAGATGGGCATCGCCAACACGACGGTCTCCGCCGCCCTGATCTGCGTCTACACGGGCCAGGACCCGGCCGAGGTGACGGGTCGCGGCACGGGCATCAACGACGAGATGCACGCCCGCAAGGTGGACGTGGTCCGTCGCGCCCTGGACCTGCACCAGCCGGACCCGGCCGACCCGATCGGCGTCCTCGCGGCGGTCGGCGGCCTGGAGCACGCGGCCCTCGTCGGCTTCCTCCTCGGCGGAGCATCCCTGCGTACGCCGGTGATCCTGGACGGCGTGAGCGCGGGAGCCGCCGCCCTGGTGGCCCGCGCGGTCGCCCCGGAGGCGCTGGCAGCCTGCATCGCGGGCCACCGCAGCGCGGAACCGGGCCACGTCGCCGCCCTCAACAAGCTGGGCCTGCGCCCCCTGGTCGACCTGGACCTGCGCCTCGGCGAGGGAACGGGCGCCCTGCTCGCCCTCCCGGTGGTGCAGAGCGCGGCACGGGCGATGCACGAGGTGGCGACGTTCGACTCGGCGGGAGTCACGGAGAAGTAGGGCCCCCACCCGGCGGGCGCCCACAGCCCGCCGGGCAAATCCAGCCCGTCGAGGGGGTCCCCCTGCTCGAACGGAGTTGAGAGCTTGGGGAAGGGGCTGGGGCAGCCCGCCGCAGGCGCACCCCACTCCCGCCCAACCGCTCGGACGAGCACCCCCCCCGCCCTCGGAGAGGCCATCTGGACACCGCCCCTCCGAGGCGGGGGCCGGGCCCCCGCCTTCGGGAGGGCGCAACGAACACCGCCCTCCACGGAGGGCCAGGAGCCGGGCCCCCGAAACGCCCCCTCACCCCCCAGCCCCGTAAAGTAAGCCCCACACCCGAAAACCCCTCCCCACCAGCGCCGCTCCACCGCCGCAGCGGCTCACCCGGCCCCGGCACCCCCTCCCTCGGAGGGGCCCGCCAAGCCCCACCCTCCCGAGGAGCCGCACCCATGACCGCGCACGCCGCAGGCGACCCGCACCAGGCCGGAGCGACGCAGGGCCAGGAAACGCCCCCCGAGCCCCCCGCCTACCCCGTGGGCCTCCGCCTCTCCGGCCGCCGCACGATCGTCCTCGGCGGCGGCCAGGTCGCCCAGCGCCGTCTGCCCGCCCTCATAGCGGCGGGGGCGGACATCACCCTGATCTCCCCCTCCGCGACCCCCTCCGTCGAGGCGATGGCCGAGTCCGGCGAGATCACCTGGCAGCAGCGCCCGTACCAGAAGGGCGACCTCGCCGACGCCTGGTACGTCCTGATCTCCTCCAGCGACCCCACCGCCAACACCACGGCCTCCGCCGAGGCCGAGCGCAACCGCATCTGGTGCGTACGTTCCGACGATGCGGAGGCGGCCACCGCCTGGACCCCGGCCACCGGCCGCTCCGACGGCGTCACCGTCGCGGTCCTCACCGGCCACGACCCCCGCCGCTCCGCCGCCGTGCGCGACGCGATCGTCGAGGGCCTGCGCGACGGCAGCCTCGCCGCCCCGCACCACCGCCCCCGCACCGCCGCCGACGCCCCGCGCGTGCACCTGGTGGGCGGCGGCCCCGGCGACCCCGACCTGATCACCGTGCGCGGTCGCCGCCTCCTCGCCGAGGCGGACGTCGTCATCGCCGACCGCCTCGGCCCCCGCGACCTCCTGGACGAACTCCCCCCGCACGTCGAGGTCATCGACGCCGCGAAGATCCCCTACGGCCGCTTCATGGCCCAGGAAGCCATCAACCAGGCCCTCATCGACCACGCCAAGCAGGGCAAGACGGTCGTACGCCTCAAGGGCGGCGACCCCTTCGTCTTCGGCCGAGGCATGGAAGAGGCCCAGGCCCTGGCCGCCGAGGGAATCCCCTGCACGATCGTCCCCGGCATCTCCTCCACGATCAGCGTCCCCGGCGCGGCGGGCATCCCGGTCACGCACCGGGGCGTCGCCCACGAGTTCACGGTGGTCAGCGGCCACGTCGCCCCCGACGACCCGCGCTCCCTCGTCGACTGGCAGTCCCTCGCCAAGCTCCGTGGAACGCTCGTCCTCCTGATGGCCGTCGAGCGCATCGGCTCGATCGCCGAAGCCCTCGTCACGTACGGCCGCTCGCCGGAAACCCCGGTGGCGATCATCCAGGAGGGCACGATGGCGACCCAGCGCCGCGTCGACGCGACCCTGGCCACGGTCGGGGCGAAGGCCAAGTCCGAGAACGTACGACCGCCCGCCGTGATCGTCATCGGCGACGTAGTCTCACTCAACCGCCCCGCCCCCCAGGGATAACGTCCCTTCCCGCCCCTTGGGCACCGCACCCACGACAAGGCAGGATCACCCTGTGGCCGAACTCCTCACCATCGACGACCCCGACGACCCGCGCCTGCGCGACTACACGGGGCTGACCGACGTCGAACTCCGGCGCCGCCGCGAGCCCGCCGAGGGACTGTTCATCGCCGAGGGCGAGAAGGTCATCCGCAGGGCCCGCCAAGCCGGTTACGAGATGCGCTCCATGCTGCTCTCCGCCAAGTGGGTCGACGTCATGCGCGACGTCATCGACGAGGTCCCGGCCCCGGTGTACGCGGTCAGCCCGGACCTCGCCGAACAGGTCACGGGCTACCACGTGCACCGAGGCGCCCTCGCCTCGATGCAACGCAAGCCCCTCCCCGCCCCCGAAGACCTCCTCACGACCGCCCGCCGAGTCGTGGTCATGGAATCGGTCAACGACCACACCAACATCGGCGCGATCTTCCGCAGTGCGGCGGCCCTGGGCATGGACGCCGTCCTGCTCTCCCCGGACTGCGCCGACCCCCTCTACCGACGCTCCGTCAAGGTCTCGATGGGCGCGGTCTTCTCCGTACCGTACGCACGCCTCGCATCATGGCCGGGCGACCTGGAAACGGTCCGCCAGGCGGGCTTCACGCTCCTCGCCCTGACCCCGGCCGACAAGGCCCGCTCCCTGGACGAGGTCGCCCCGCACACGATGGACCGGGTGGCCCTCATGCTGGGCGCCGAGGGCGAAGGACTGTCCCGTCGCGCCCTGGTCGCGGCCGACGAATGGGTCCGCATCCCGATGGCCCACGGCGTGGACTCCCTGAACGTGGGCGCGGCAGCGGCGGTCTCCTTCTACGCGGTGACAACAGGCCGCCCCACTTAGCCCCTCCGCACCCTCTAACCCCTCCGCACCCTCTAGCCCCTCCGGCGTTTGAGGAGCGGGGGTCCGGGGGCAGCGCCCCCGGCCTGAACCGCAACCAAAGGACCCAGCCGCGCGGCGAGCGCCACGCGGCGGAGCCGCAGCGTGTTACGTGGGAAGGGGCGGGGAGGGGCACTCTCCCGCCGAAGGCGGGCACACCCCACTTCCCGCACCGAGAACGGGAGCGACAACCCCCACCCCCCGCGACTCCTTCGGCCCCTGACACCCCTGCGCAGCAGCAATCCCCAACGCCACCAACAACGTCACCACCACGAAAACCACCAACCGCTGCCGCAACAACCGCGGATTCGCGGGCCGCAACTTCCCCCCGGAAGTAGCCCGCCCCCCGGGCCGCGTCCCCTTCCGAGCAGCCCCCGACCGCGTCGTGTTCCGCACCGCCCCATTCCGGCCGGGCCCGGACGAGGACCCCGTACGCCGTGCCCCCGCACCTCCCCGGGACGACGGAGCCTGCGCCGAGGAGTCGGACGGGGCACCGGAAGCCCCTCGCGACCCCTGCCCGCCCCCCGTCTCCCCTCTCGGCTGCGTACTGCGCTGCGTCCGCTGATCGGCGTACGAGTCAACAGCCGCCCCCCGCTGCACAGGCGGTCGCTTCTCGGAGCCGGAGCCACCGGGCCCCGCCCCCCCTTGCGCCTCCCGCGCCGCGATCTCCTTCAACCGCATCGACAGCTGCAACGTGCTGGGACGTTCCTCCTGCTCCTTCGCCAGACAGGCCCGTACCAGCGGCGCCAGAGCGTCGGGCACCCCGTCCAGCAACGGCTCCTCGTGCACCACCCGGTACAGCATGACCTCGGAACTGCCCTGCCCGAAGGGAGAGTCCGCCGTCGCCGCGTACGCCAGCGTCGCGCCCAGCGCGAACACATCCGTCGCGGGCGTCACAGCCGCCCCCCGCACCTGTTCCGGCGCGAGGAATCCGGGCGAACCCACAGCGGTGCCCACATGGGTCAGCGTGCTCGCGCCCGTGGCCCACGCGATCCCGAAGTCGATGATCCGAGGCCCCTTGGGCGACAGCAGGATGTTGGACGGCTTCAGATCCCGGTGAACGACCCCCGCCTCATGAACCGCCACCAGCCCCTCGGCCAGCGCGGCCCCGATCGCGGCGACCTCGGCGGCGATCAGGGAGCCCTCCTCGGCCACCCGGTCGTGCAGCGAGGGCCCGGGAACGTACTGCGTCGCGAACCACGGCCGGTCGGCATCCAGATCGGCGGCCACCAGCCGCGCCGTGCACCCACCTCTGATCCGCCGCGCGGCAGAGACCTCACGCGCGAACCGCGACCGGAACTCCTGATCCTCCGCCAGGTCGGGCCGGATCACCTTCAGCGCGACCCGCTGGCCCCGCCGGTCCGATCCCAGGTAGACGACACCCATGCCGCCCGCACCGAGCCGCCGGTGAATCCTGAACGATCCGACGACACGCGGGTCCTCGCGCCGGAGCCGCATCATCGCCATGTCCGTCCCCTACCTCCGGTGGAGCCTCCCCCACCCCACTGCTGACCGGTCCGTTCGACGTGGCACAGCTTACGTATCCCTGGCGCGGTGTGCTCATAGGCCACACCCGCTCGAATCGATCGATTGTCAGTGCTGGGTGCGAAACTTGAGGAGTGGTCAGGGAACGTACGTTCCCATCTTCCTGACCCCTGCTCATTTCCAACGGGCAACAGCGGAAGGGGTATTGGATCAATGAAGGGTGATCGAGTCGAGATAGTGGTGGACGCCGGAGACACCACCCGAACGTACGAAATGGTGGCCAGCAGGGCGGGCCGAAGGGTCGAGACTGCGGTCCGCAGGGGGGTGGTGGAAGTGAGTGAAGTCACCCGCAACGGCAGCGTCGTGCGTACGGCACGCTTCATGGCCACCCGCGTCCTGGCCCTGGTCGAACAGCCGGTACCCAGGGAAGACGCGTCCGAGCGCCGCCCCACTCCGCCCGGCACGCGGGAGTGAACGGGGGGACACCGCCCGCCAGTCGTCCGGTGAACCCCCCGCCGGCCCCTCGGGGATGTCCCCGAGACCTCCACCCGCCTCTCCACCCAGGGGAGTACGCCATCACCCGGTGGCTCATCCTCCGGGAGGCCAGCCAATAGGTACGAGGGCATGACGACCGGGCCCGCACCCGCCCCTAATCTTGAACTCAAGCGGTGGGTGCAGCACTCGTCCCCCGAGGTCAGACACCCGCCGCTTGCCAAGACGACAGGGAGAGGACCATGGCGGACACGGCATCGAGGACGATGATCCGCACGCACGCGATCCGCGTCCACGGACGCCGCGCCTTCGCCGCGTTCGGCGGTCGCAGTTCGGGCCCGCGCCACCCCCTGGTGGCAACGGCCATGGTCCTTCCTCTGGCGGCCCTGCTCCTCTTCCTCTTCGGAGGCTGGGAAGCGGTGGTCACGCAAGCGTCGTCCGTGGGCATGTTGCTGGGGCGCTGAGCGGCGCCGCCGATCCGGAAGAGCGGTCCGGATCGGAACAACATCTTGCCCATCAGCCCCGTGGGGACGGGGGTGCGGCGGACGGCTGAGTTTGCCCGGACAGCTGGGGAGCTGTCCGGGCAAACGTGCGTCCGGACCCTCTCGGAGTCGATTCCCTCCGAGCCCCTCCACGCTTGGCGTTCGCACGCGCGGGCGCGCCATGGCTGATCGCGCAGCCCCCCGCGCCCCTCAACGCCCCTTCCCCAGCCCCCTTGGGCTCCGCCTGGCCCAGCCCCCTTGGGTTGGGCGGCGGGGCCGCTCGCCTAGCCTCCTTGGGCGGCGGGGCCAGCCCCCTCCGCCTCCCTCGCCTCCTTGCCCGCCCGTCCCGCCCCCCCGGGGGGCGGGACGGGCGCGCGGGGGCGGCCCCTCTCGCTCCGGGCCCACCCCGGAGCGCCCCCGCCCAGCCCCACTACCGGCGCACCGCCCGAGAGGGCCCCACCCAGCCCCGCCCAGCCCCACCCCCTCCGAGCCCCCCGCCCCATAGGCTCGCCCCCCGCCCCCAACCCCGGCCGGAGACCATGCCCCCACCCACCCCCGAACCCACCCCCGCCCCGGAACTCCTCGCCACCCGCCCCGACGACGCCACCGTCATCCGCCAAGGCCCCCTCGTCCTCAAGACCCACGCCCCCGACTCCGACCCCACCGCCCTCGCCACCCGCATCGCCGTCGCCGCCCACCCCCTCCTCACCGGCATCCTCCTGCCCCCGCTCCCCATCCCCGCCGCAGCGACCCCCGCCCACCCCGACCGCTCCCTCTCCGCCTGGCCCTACGGCACCCCGGTCGACCCGGAAGACCCCGACGCCGCCCCCTGGGAAGAGACCGCGACCCTCCTCGCCCGCCTCCACCGCACCCCGCCGGAGGCCCTCCCGGCCCCTCTCCCTCCCATGCGCGGCCCCGCCAAAGCAGCCCGCGCCCTCGCCCGTATGCACGCCACCGCCCCGCACCCGGCGGCCCCCGACGCCCACCGCACCGTCCTCGCCGCCTGGCACGGCCTCCCCGCGTGGGCCCGCGACGAACGCGACGAACCCGACGAACCCGACCAAGACCACGTCCGCCCCACAGCCGCCCTCTGCCACGGCGACCTCCACCTCGGCCAACTCGTCCGCCACCCCGCCCCCTCAGGCCCCTGGCACCTCATCGACGTGGACGACCTCGGCCTCGGCGACCCCGCCTGGGACCTGGCCCGCCCCGCCGCCTGGTACGCCGCAGGTCTGCTGGACCCCGACGTCTGGCAGCGCTTCCTCACCGCCTACCGGGCGGCCGACGGCCCGGCCGTACGTCCCCACGGCGATCCGTGGCCCGAACTCGACGTCGCAGCCCGCGCCCTGACGGTCCAGACGGCGGCCCTCGCCCTCGCCAAGTCCACCACCGAGGCCCGCCCCCTCGACGAGGTGGAGCACCTGATGATCGACTCCTGCGCCCGCATCGCCTCGCTCCGACCGGAGTTGGACGGATCCCCTCCGCCGTAGGGTGAATTCCGGCCCACCGGGCATGCATCCCGACGACGTACGCCCCGTACGAGACCACACCGATCGGAAACCGGAGCGAACCTCATGCACTGTCCCAAATGCCACGCCCCCATGCACACCTTCAACCGCAACGGCGTCCAGATCGAGCAGTGCGGCAACTGCCGCGGCATATTCCTGGACTACGGCGAACTGGAGTCGCTGACCCGCCTGGAGTCCCAGTGGTCCCAGCAGTCCATGCCGCCCGCGGGCCCGCCCCCGCAGGCGTACCCCGCCGCTCCCGCATGGGGCGCCCCCCAGCACGGCGGCCACGGCGCCCACCACGGCCACCACCGCCAAAAGGGCTTCGGCCGCATGCTCTTCTCCTCCTGACCCGCGCCGACCGGGGCCGCCGCCCCTGCCCCATCGGCCCCGGCCCCGGCCGCAGGGCCCCCGGTTCCGGCCCGGGGGCTCACCCTTCCGGTGCCGGTCGCGCCCCCGCCGGTCGGCCCACCGCCTGGCCCAACCCCCCATCCGGAACCTAGGGTTCGGCCCCATGACCTTCCTCGACAGGTCCCGGACCGTCGCCCCGCCCGGCTGGAGCCGCTGGCTGGTGCCGCCCGCGGCCCTCGCCGTCCACCTCTCCATCGGCCAGGCGTACGCCTGGAGCGTCTTCAAGCCCCCGCTCGAAACCTCCCTCGGCCTCTCCGGCACCGCCAGCGCCCTCCCCTTCCAGCTCGGCATCGTCATGCTCGGCCTGTCCGCCGCGTTCGGCGGCACCCTCGTCGAGCGCAACGGGCCCCGCTGGGCCATGTTCGTCTCCCTCGTCTGCTTCTCCTCCGGCTTCCTGATCTCCGCCCTGGGCGCCGCCACCCACCAGTTCTGGCTGATCGTCCTCGGTTACGGCTTCGTCGGCGGCATCGGCCTGGGCATCGGCTACATCTCGCCGGTCTCCACCCTCATGAAGTGGTTCCCGGACAGGCCCGGCATGGCCACCGGCATCGCCATCATGGGCTTCGGCGGGGGAGCGCTCATCGCCTCGCCCTGGTCGTCGCAGATGCTGGAGTCCTTCGGCGGCCTGAAGCCGGAAGGCGACGGAGGCATCGCCCTCACCTTCCTGGTGATGGGCCTCGCGTACGCCGTCTTCATGGCGCTCGGCGTCCTCCTCGTCCGGGTACCGCCCCCGGGCTGGAAACCGGACGGCCGGCAGCCCGACCTCCGGAAGGCGAGTGCCCTGATCACCACCGCCGACGTCTCCGCCCGCAACGCCCTGCGCACCCCGCAGTTCTGGTGCCTGTGGGTGGTCCTGTGCCTCAACGTCACCGCCGGCATCGGCATCCTCGAAAAGGCCGCCCCGATGATCAAGGACTACTTCGCGGACACCCCGGCCCCCGTCTCGGTCTCCGCCGCCGCCGGATTCGTCGCCCTGCTCTCCCTCGCCAACATGACCGGCCGCCTCCTGTGGGCCTCCACCTCCGACCTCATCGGCCGCAAGTCCATGTACCGGATCTACCTCGGCGCCGGCGCGCTGACGTATCTCGCCCTCGCCCGCTTCGGCAACGACTCCAAACCCCTCTTCATCGTCTGCGCCCTGGTGATCCTGTCCTTCTACGGCGGAGGCTTCGCCACCGTCCCCGCCTACCTCAAGGACCTCTTCGGCACCTACCAGGTCGGCGCCATCCACGGCCGTCTGCTCACCGCCTGGTCCACCGCGGGCGTCCTCGGCCCGCTGATCGTCAACCGGGTCGCCGACAGCCAGGAACAGGCGGGCCACAGCGGTCCCAGCCTCTACACGACCTCGATGTACATCATGATCGGCCTGCTCCTGGTGGGCTTCGTCGCCAACGAGCTCGTCCGCCCGGTCGCCCCCCGCTTCCACGAGCCCCGCCCGACCGTCCCCGAAGGCAGCCTTGCCATGGAAGGAGGGCCCGCCCATGCGGCCCCGCAGCAGTAGCCCCCGCGCACTCGCCGTCGCCGTCTGGCTCTGGGTCCTGCTGCCCTTCGCGTACGGCCTGTACGAACTCATCCGCAAGGCCACCCAGCTCTTCACCGGCTGACCGGGGGAGCGGACACGAAGAAGCCCCCGACCGAGAACCGGTCGGGGGCTTCAACTGCTGTGCGCGATACTGGGATTGAACCAGTGACCTCTTCCGTGTCAGGGAAGCGCTCTCCCGCTGAGCTAATCGCGCGGGACGGTCCTTGCGAACCTGATCTTGCACCGTACTGCTGGTGCTGCGTGCGCGATACTGGGATTGAACCAGTGACCTCTTCCGTGTCAGGGAAGCGCTCTCCCGCTGAGCTAATCGCGCGGGACGGTCCAAGCGGACCGTATCTGTTCAGTTGTTCTGCGTGCGCGATACTGGGATTGAACCAGTGACCTCTTCCGTGTCAGGGAAGCGCTCTCCCGCTGAGCTAATCGCGCTTGGAGGTGGAGACGGGATTTGAACCCGTGTAGACGGCTTTGCAGGCCGTTGCCTCGCCTCTCGGCCACTCCACCAGGAGTGCAGTAAGGGTATCGGGATGATCCCCCACTATCGAGCGGACGACGAGACTCGAACTCGCGACATCCACCTTGGCAAGGTGGTGCTCTACCAACTGAGCTACGTCCGCTTGTCTGTTCCGTTTCACTTGCGTGTCCCGGCGACGTGTTGAACTCTAGCGGATTCCTGGGCCAGCA